>JAURBE010000050.1 GCA_030829145.1 Verrucomicrobiota bacterium
CGGACGGATCGAAGAAGATCGCGATACCGTATTTGCGTTTCTTGTCGCTGGGCTCTGGGCCGATTTCTACCGATACGAGACAGATTGCAGTGGCTTAGTACTAGTGATCTTTGACCACTAGCACTGCTGAAAAACCGTGACGAGTTGGTTTTTAAAGACCGAGTTACACGCTGTGTAGCGCGTTGCCGTCGACTGCTAACGCAGCTTCTTTGATCGCTTCGCTCACCGTAGGGTGGGCATGCACAGTCCGCGCAAGATCTTCAGCACTGCCGCCATATTCCATATGTGCGACTGCAGAGGCAATCAGTTCCGACGCACCTTTAGCGATCACCTGAACGCCGAGGATACGGTCAGTCTTTTGGTCGGCGATGACTTTGGCGAAACCGTCGGTTGCATCGGTCGCAATCGCGCGACCATTTCCCGCAAAATTAAATTTCCCGACTTTGGTCTCGTAGCCGGCGGCTTTGGCCTCAGCAGCCCCCAGCCCCACGCTGGCAATTTCAGGTTCGGTATAGATGACGTTTGGGATGACATCGTAGTTGACGTGTCCCGCTTGACCCGCGATGCGCTCCACGCATGCGACTGCTTCTTCTTCAGCTTTGTGTGCAAGCATCGGGCCAGGGATCACATCGCCAATCGCGTAGACGCTGGCGGCAGAGGTTTTGTAGTGCGCGTCGACTGGGATGCGACCTTTATCATCAGTTTCAATGCCCACGGTCTCCAAGCCGAGGCCATCTGTGTAGGGCTTGCGCCCGACAGCGACGAGTACCTTATCGACTTCAAATCCAATCACTTCACCTGCTTTTTCTGCAGTCAAAATTTGCTTTCCCTTGGATTTTTTCAGACCGGTGACCTTGGTCTTCAGGTGAAAGTTGAGCCCCTGCTTTTTAAACAAGCGTTCGGCCATCTTGGATACATCCTTATCAAAGGTTGGCGCAATGACGGGCAGGAACTCGATCACGTTGACCTCCGCGCCGAGACGTGCCCAGACGGAGCCGAGCTCTAGGCCAATCGCGCCTGCACCGACCACCGCAAGCTTCTTAGGTACACTGTCGAATGCGATTGCTTCAGTACTACTGATCACGGTGTCTCCATCGAACGGAAGAAACGGTAACTCAATCGAGGCCGAGCCGGTCGCGATGATCGTATGCTTGGCATGCAGCACGGTATCTTCGCCAGTGGCTCGTACCCGCACCTTATTGTCTCCTTCGAGAATGCCCAAGCCAGTGAAGACTTTAATTTTGTTAGCCTTCATCAAATGCTCGATGCCACCGCAAAGTTGAGCGACCGTCTTGTCCTTCTTTGCCATCAACTGGTCGATACTGATCGATAGGTTGGTTAGATCGATCCCATGTGCGGCCGCACCATGGCCCGCGAAATGGTACATTTCGGTGGAGTGTAGCAGCGCCTTGCTTGGAATGCAGCCAACGTTCAGGCAAGTGCCGCCCAGCGTCTTACTTTTCTCAACCAGTGCTATATTGAGGCCGAGTTGGGCGCCACGAATCGCGGCAACATAGCCGCCAGGGCCAGAGCCGATGACGACGAGATCGAATGTATTTTCAGACATGAGAAAAGTGAGAAAGTGAAAAAGTGGGTAGTGATGAAAGTGAGGAGTGAGAAAGTGGGGAGGTGGCTTTGATACTGTCCCGGGTGCGCAGCCTATATGCCGAACAAGAGTCGGCTAGGGTCTTCGATCGCGTCCTTGATAGTGTTGAGGAATGTGACGGCTTCCTTGCCATCAATCAGGCGGTGGTCATAGCTGAGAGCCAAGTACATCATGGGTCGGATCACGATCTCACCCTTCACGACAACGGCTCGCTCTGTGATATTGTGTAGCCCGAGGATTGCTGGTTGCGGATAGTTGATGATCGGGGTGCTGAGCATCGATCCATAGATGCCACCATTGGAGATGGTAAACACGCCGCCTTCGAGGTCACTCATTTGGATCTTACCTTCTCGAGCTGCTTTAGCATAGCCGAGGATATCTTGTTCGATCTCAGCAAATCCCTTTTGATCGCAATCACGAATAGTCGGTACCATCAATCCCTTGTCGGTGCCGACGGCGACGCCGATATCAAAGTAATGCTGCGTGACGATTTCATTGCCTTCAATCCGTGCGTTTACAGCAGGCACTGCTTGCAGTGCGTGTGTTACTGCTTTGGTGAAGAATGACATAAAACCGAGCTTGATGCCGTGGCGTTCAACGAACTTTTCCTGATGCTGCTTACGTAGCTTCATCACACTGCTCATATCGACTTCATTAAAAGTGGTGAGCAGGGCACACTCTTGTGTGGCGGTGACGAGGCGCTCAGCAATCTTACGGCGAAGAGGGCTCATCTTCTTGCGAGATTCAGGAGCAGTCGCATCTACTTGAGTAGGTATTGCAGGAGACGTCGTGGGTGCCGGTGCCGGTGTGGCGGTGGTCGTGGCAGGTGCGCTTGCCGCTGCAAGAATGTCGGACTTGGTCACGCGACCATCTTTGCCGCTGCCAGGAATAGTGGAAACGTCGACACCAGTTTCTTCAGCAGCCTTGCGTGCAGCAGGAGAGAGCGGGTGCTGCGAGTCAGAGGAGGCCGGAGCTGTCGGTGTCGCAGCAGGTGCGGCTGCAGCTGGCGCAGGTTCGCTGACTGCCGGTGTGGCGGCAACCTCGGCAGCGGCGGCAACGGGAGCAGCAGGAGTGGTGCTGCCAGCCGGAGCTGCGGATTCGTCGATGGTTGCGACGACTTGGCCGATATCGACTTCGTCATCGGCGGCAACTTTTAGGGAGATGATTCCAGCGACCTCGGCATTGGCTTCGGAGGTGATCTTATCAGTCTCCAGTTCGTAGATCGCTTGATCTTTTTCGACATAGTCGCCGTCTTTTACGTGCCATGCGGCGAGGATGCCGCTGCTGATGGATTCGCCCATTGCGGGAATGATAACTTCAGTAGCCATGATTGTAGTGGTAAAGTTTGAAAGTTGGAAAGTGGAAGGGTTTAGAGGACTTTTGTCTTTTTTACATTCAGTTTAGTGACGAGTTATTGCCCAAATGCATCCGTCACGAGTTGGGCCTGTTCGCGCTTGTGTCGTGCTAGGCAGCCGACCGCTGGGCTGGCTGCAGAATCGCGACCTGCGTAGCGCGGTAGTCGCTCAATAGTTTCCATCATGCGCGGTGCGATAAAGGACCAGCCTCCCATATTTTTCGGCTCTTCTTGGCACCAGACCACGTCTTTCGCTTTTGGATAGTTCGCCATGATACGTTGAAGAAGCTCAGCGTTGAGAGGGTAGAATTGCTCGATACGAACAATTGCGGTGTCCTTCGTTTTGATTGCTTGGCGGTGCGCGGTGAGATCGTAATAGACCTTGCCGGAGCAAAAAATCACACGTTTGGCAGTCTTCTTATTGACTGTTTCGTCGTCTAGGATCGACCAAAACTCGTTGTCTGTGAAGTGCTCTACTTTAGACACACAATCCTTATGGCGCAGTAAGCTCTTGGGCGCCATGATGATCAATGGCTTCTTGAACTCGCGCTTCATTTGACGGCGCAGTACATGAAAGTATTGAGCCGGTGTGGTGAGGTTGCAGACTTGAATGTTGTTCTCTGCACAGGCCTGTAGGAAGCGCTCGAGACGGGCGGAGGAGTGTTCAGGTCCCTGGCCTTCGTAGCCGTGAGGAAGTAGCATGACCAGACCACTCAGGCGGCCCCATTTCGACTCGCTGCAAGTGATGAACTGATCAATGATGACTTGAGCACCATTAACGAAATCACCAAATTGAGCCTCCCAGATGGAGAGCATTTGCGGGTAGTCGAGCGAGTAGCCGTAATCAAAGCCAAGTACAGCTGCTTCCGAAAGGAGGGAGTTGTGCACGCAGAATTGGGCTTGGTCTTGCTGTAAATCGAGCAGCGGTACATAGCGCTCACGGGTTTCGTTGTCATACAGCACAGAGTGGCGATGACTGAAAGTGCCGCGCTCACTGTCTTGTCCGCTGAGACGGACCGGAGTCCCATCCATTAGTAAACTACCGAACGCCAGTGCTTCGCCCATGCCCCAGTCAATGCCACTATCGGCATTGAATGCCTTAAGCTTAGTATTCAGCTGGCGGATGATTTTCTTATTGGCGTTGAAGCCCTCTGGGAATTGCACCATGCGCTCCGCGATATGCTGGAGTTGCGCCTCAGGGACACGCGTATTGAAGCCTTTGAAATTGTAGGGCGGTTGTTGCTTGGCGGTCGATTCGGAAAGTAGGTCGCCGTTGAGGCTTTCGTCTTTCTTTGCCACCTTGAAGGCCGCTTCCAAACGGTCGTTATAGTCCGCTTCAATTTGTTTAATTTCAGCACTGGTGAATTCACCAGAGGCGACCAAGCGTTCACCCAGTGTACGGCCAATCGGCTGCATGCTAGAAATCTTTTTATACAGAGTTGGCTGAGTGAATGCCGGTTCATCGGACTCGTTGTGTCCGTGTTTTCGCCAGCAATAGATGTCAATTACTACATCGCTGCCAAAGGTTTGACGGTAGTCAAATGCAGCTTCGATCGCTGCGATGGTCGCCAGCGGATCGTTGCCATTGACATGAAAAATAGGTGCGTCGACGATTTTTGCTACGTCGGTGCAATAGCGACTCGAGCGTGCCTCATCTGGACCAGTGGTGAAGCCGATCTGATTGTTGACGACAATATGAATCGTGCCACCTGTGCGATAGCCTTGCAGCTGTGAGAAGTTAAACACTTCGGAGACGATGCCTTGGCCTGCAATCGCTGCATCCCCATGGATCAGGATGGGTAGCACACGCTTACGCTCCAGGTCGCCGATAATGCGTTGACGCGCCCGAGCCTTGCCTTCGACGACAGGGTTGACCGCTTCGAGATGGCTCGGATTGGCAGCTAGGCGGATCTCGACGGGGTGCCCGTCGCTAGTTTTACGCTTAGTCTCGAAACCAAGGTGATATTTGACGTCCCCATCGCCAAAAATCGTGTCCGGCACATAGTTTTCAGAGAATTCGCGAAAGATATATTCAAATGACTTACCGAGAAAGTTAGCCAATACGTTGAGACGCCCACGATGTGCCATCCCCATCACGATTTCGTCCACTTGATTTTTTCCGCAGCGTTCAAGAATACTCTCTAAGCAAGCGATCAAAGTCTCTCCACCTTCCAGAGAGAAGCGCTTTTGGCCGACATAGCGCGTCTGTAGGAAATTCTCAAAATCTTCCGCCTGCATGATGGTGCGGACGATGCGTTGTTTTTCTTCCTTGGTGAAGCGGGGGACGAAGCATTCCGGTTCAATGCGCGCTTGAAGCCAGCGTCTGCGCGGTGTCTCTTGAATATGGATGTATTCAAAGCCGACTGTGTGGCAGTAGGTCTGCTGCAGTCGCTGCAACAGCTCTCGGGCGGTCATTTCCACACCGTTCAAATAATTCCCCGTGTGAAAGACGGTATCGAGGTCAGCTTCTTCAAGCCCAAGGCGCTCTAGGGTCAGTCGCGGATTGTGCGGCGTTTCCTTGTTGAGCGGGTTAAAATGCGCAATGGTGTGGCCAATCGAGCGGTAGGCGTAGATCGCGCCGATTAAACGAGATTGCTTGCTGGCAAAGCCCTCAGGAGTGTTGTCGCTGGCTGCAGCTTTGGTCGCGCTACTTGGAGACTGTGCGAGTTCGAATCCCTCAAAAAAGGCGCGCCACTCTGTTGGTAGAGAGTCAGGGCTAGAAAGCCAAGTCTCGTAGTTTTGGTCGATCAGGTCTGCGTTCCAGCGGCTGGCGATGGTAGAGTGCTTCATGGCTTAAATTTGAAGGGTCAATGAAGCGTGAAAGATAGGAAATCAATATTAGCGTTACAAATCTTAAAACATAATTTTTAGGGTTATTCGATTTCCTAATACTAGAATAGCTTGATACTAAGTTTTGTTGCTTGATATCAAGATAAAAGGCGTATTTTAGCAGTTATTTGGTATAACCTTGCGCTCTTTCAATCAGGATTGTGAGTTATTTGAGTATGGATAACGAGAGGCTTAGAAACGACTTAGAATACATTACCCTAGCGCGAGCGTTACCGGAGGGGGAATCATTGAGAGCAGTCCTTGGACGCTTGGATTCGGTTGCTGAGCAGCAGGGTATCGACAGTCGGCTTGAACACTATTTAATGAAACGCAGTTATGCGAAAGCACTCGCTTGGCTAGATAATCCTGATATGCCACATCACCGATGAGTAAACGATCCAAGCATAAGATAGCGACTGACGGCGGCGGGAATGCCTTCGGCAATCATCCATTTGGAAATCTCGATGGTGGAGGCTTACCGAGTGGTCCATCCTCTGAGCAGATGCAGCCAGTGAAGGCAACAAAGGTGTCCAAGTCGAAGGGGCGCGTCGAAGTGCGCCGAGAAAAAGCTGGGCGGGGCGGGAAAACTGTGACGACTTTGAAAGAATTTCCAACTCACATTCCATTAAAAGACCTGGAGGCGATGACTTTCAACTTAAAGAAGTGCTGTGCGTGCGGTGGCACTTTGAAGGGGCGGGTGATCGAGTTGCAGGGGGATGTTTGCGACCGTGTAATCACTGAACTCACGAAGTTAGGCTTCAAACCAGTCCGCGCTGGCGGGTAACTGAGCTTGGGCTGGTGATTTGCTTCGGTTCATCTGTGAGTGGGTCACGCCTTGACCTAAAAATTAGTTGAACCGTTAATTAACCTTTATTAACGTTAATAGGAAAGCAGAAATACAGGATTTTAGCTGACTTGCAGATTCGCACAAATAAGCAGTACTTTATATTTTCCTGTACTCTTTTTGTATCAGAACGTGATCCAATCCATTTCCGAGTTAGCTAGAGACCAACGGTTATGGCTCTAATTTTTTAGGTAAGATAACCCGGCGGCGTGGGATCACACGACTGCTGGTGTTTTTCTTCTGAGTCGTATTGGTATTGAGACCCGGAATAATCGGAGGTTGCGCCGGTTGGGGCGGTTTCGTAACAGTTGATGCCACTACAGGTAGTGGGCTGTCAGTCGCGGACATTAAGGTTAACTGTTCGGTGCGTCCATTGAGGCTGACAGTGATCGTCATCGAATCGAGTTTGAAATTGCGCACACTGACACCATTTACATTACCGTTCTCTGGGATCCAATAGCCGCGGTTTTCCTTTTTATTAAAGAGGCTGAACTCATAGGTATCATTCATTTGTACCACGCCGCGGAACTCTAGTTGTTTGGCTAGTGGGCCATTGGTGGCTGGAGTAGGCCTAACTGGTGCCGGCTTTTTGTTACTGTAACCAGATGGCAGAAATGGGCTATCTGTCTCTAAGCTAGAGGCGCTGAGTGTAAGTTGTAAAATACCGTAGCTCGCTACGACCAATAAAATTTTGATCGTAGCAGAGAGAGGCGACTGGCTTCGATAGCTCATTGTTAGGTGTGACGGCTGGTTGTCAGGGGTGTATCGCGATCCAGCATGCGCACATGTATATTTGGTGGAGATTTATTCTTGTTCAACTGAGCGGCTCTGCTGCTCGGCTTCGGTTTGAATTTCTTCGCGCAGTTTAATAGAATCAGGGATCAGGCTTTCTTCGACATAAATGGAGTCCATCTTTGATGTTTCCAGATACTTTTGCAATGCGTAGGTCTCGATCGCGTTATTGATTTGTTGGGAGGTATTCTGAGCCGCATCCGAAGGATTAGTGAGAATGATCGGTTGAATAAAGATGATCAGTTCGGTGCGGGTATATTCACGTCGTTTGCTTCCAAATAGACGGCCAATCAAGGGTAGGTCGCCTAAGCCTTCGAGGCTGCCATCTCCAATTTTTTGGCGGTTTTCTTGGAGTCCACCCAAGACGATGACATCCCGATCCCGCACACTCAGGTAAGAGGTAGCCTCACGTTTGCCAATAATCGGTTGCTCGTTGCCATCGATTTCAACTTCGCCTAGAACGTCCTCGATCAACTGTTCAACTTCCATTTGTACCGTACCGTCTGAACCAATTAGAGGTTTCACCGTGAGTTGGATGCCAATATCGCGGTATTCGACACTGCTGCGTGTGTTATTGGTTGAGTTGTTTAATGAACTGGTTGAAGCAGTGACAATGGGGCGTGACTGACTGACATTAATGGTCGCTTCCTGATTGTGGCTGACAACGATGACTGGAGTTGATAAGACACGAACATTGGATTGGCTTTCTGCGGTTTGCAGGACAAGATCCAAGCTAAAGTCTTTTAATGAGATTGCCGCGCTTGAGCCTGCTTCGGTAGTGCCGCTGAAATTGACCTCGTTACCGCCTACACTGCTGGTGTCACCCGAGGGTAGCAAATTGTAATCCAAGTTAAAGCTATCGATACCTCGGGACTCTTTATCTTCGAGCTGCACTTGAGTGATGATGGCTTCGATACGAACTTGAGGAAGTGGCCGATCAATTAGGTTAATCAAATCGCCCAGTGTTTTCAGATCGCTCTGCGTACCGTAAGCAACGATGGCATTAGTGCGTTCGTCCGCAGAGAGCCCCACGAAATTGGAGAACTGTAAGGAACTATTAGTACTACTGCTGCTGGCAGTGCTGCTAGATTGCGTCTGTTTGGAGGGTGAATTTTTTGGGTCTGGAGCTTCACTAGTGTTGTTTGTCTTATTATTTTCTTTCGCGACTTTAGCATCCTCTTCACGGCCTTCTTTTTGGCCCGAAATAATCTCGTCAATAATCGCGACGACATCGACCGCCTGAGCTTGGCGAAGCGGAAAGACCTCACTGCTGGTGAGTGGCGCGGCATCGACATCCACGCTTTCGATGACGTCCATGATGACATCCAAGTTGCCGGGGTGGGTGATTAGAATGAGTTGGTTGGTGCGTTCGTCAGCGGTGACGCTGGTATTGCCTTCAAGGTAACTTTTAAGTGGACCTGAAATTAAGTTCTCGATGCGTTGCTGCATCTCTTGAGCTTGAATAAAGTTGAGTTTAATAAACTTAATGTCCTCGCGAATCTCCTGCGGTTTATCCATGCTATTCACCAATTGTTCGATGCGCTGAAGGTTGAGTAAGGCATCGGTAATTAGTATCGCGTTTGCTTTTTGAAATACGACGACGCTGGAGTTTTGTGATAAGAGTGGCGTGACGGTGGTGCCGCTGGCTGTGTCAGCTTGCAAGTAGTCGAGTTTGAATAGTTTTGCGTAAATTTGCTGGCTGGGCGCCATTTCCAGCGTACTGCCAACAATCATTTCGGGCACGTGGCTATTCACATTGATCGCAGGCACGGCCTTCATAAAGCGGCCGCCCATGTCTGCGAGCATGATCGCATTGAGGCTGAGCAAACTTTCCAGTGCCAGCACTGCCTCGCCTTTAGTTAAGGGTCCACGGGAATTGAAATTGATTTTAACGGCGGCAATATCCTGCCGGCGCAGAATAATTTTCCCTGTCATCTTCTCCAGCATATCGAGTACTTGCAGGGCAGATTCATCGCTGAGTACTATTAGGCCGACCATCTCGTCTGGATTTTCGACTTCTGGCTCGAGCGGTATGAGCGGGGCAGGAGTTTGGGATTCGATTGCCGCAGGGACCTGTGCATGGCTACTAGCGAGGGATGCGAGGAGCAGGCTGAGTGTAACGATGAGATGGCGAAAAGTAATGTGCATGATCGAAAGAGCGCTTGGCGGATTCGTCTTATTGGTTCTTTAGGTCGAACGAGTTGATTTCAAAGCGGGCATCCAGTTCTTCGGGGTTACGTCGGTTCTTGGTGATGCGCACGCTCTGGACGTTGATATATGGGGTTTCCTGACTGAGTAGTTTGTTTAGTTGGATCAGTTGTGCAATCGATATCCGACTGAGCCGAATACGAACATTATGATCGTTAAATACTTCGCCTTCGCGAGTCCGAACAGGGTCAATGTCGGCCGATTGGGAGAGTGAGACTTGTCGTAAAATAGTGTCGATACGTCCGGACAGTTGCGTGAATGCATAGGTTTTTTCTGGATCAACTCGTTCGAGGGCTCGCTTTAATCCCGCGGCGAACTGATCGCTACGGTCGAGCCAATGCTGTTGAATATTGAGGTCAGATTGCGCTTGTTTACGATTGCTGTTCCAATCACTGCTGCGCTTGAGTAAGCTGCTCGTCCAGATGGATAACATGACCAAAATAAACAGCAACGAGAGCAGTTTCTCGCGCAAGGTCATACGGATGAAGAGGCGCTTCACTTGTTGGAGACGGTGCTGCATTAGAGTGTAGCCTCCTCTTTGGGTACTGCCGTCTGAGCAGTCTTTGGCGTGTCGTTTTTGACAGAACTCTGTGCCTCAATGTGAGTGTAAGCGAGCGTTACGGTGAAGGTTGTTTTACCACCGCGCGTGATTGATTCCGGGCCTTCAATGATTTCAAATACTCCTGATTTCTGTAGACTATCAGCGTAATTGTTGAGCGCATTAATACTGGCAGCTTTGCCCTCTATGGTCAGGTTGTTTTCACCATCCACTGTGGCGCTATCGTATTCAATCCAAAGAGTACCCTTAGGGCGCATGGCGCTGGCTTTCTCCAGTATAGTCACAGGGCGTAATTCATTTTGTGCCACTTGTTCAAGTTTCACCATCAGTGCCTGCTGGTCTTCAATGGTGAGGACGGCTGGGTTCTGGGCACTGATTTTTTTGTCGAGTGAGTTGAGCCATATTGCACAGCCAAATAACAGTAATTCTGCGGTGAGCAGCACCAACACAAAAATAGCTGCCCAACTTGAAATACGCAGGCTGAGTGCCCCGAGTCGGCGTATGTTTCGCTCGCTTTCCTTGAAGGAAGCACTACGCACATCGGCTTGCCAAAGCTGCGCCTCACTAGGCGATAGTTCTGCCCAAGAGCCGCATTCAAAGTCACTGCCGGAATGCTCAATAGGCTCGTGCTGAAAAATCGCTAGCCCTTGTTCGTTTAAGACTGAGCTCGTCGACCTAATCCTGAGAGTAGTGCCATCTTGGGGAAGGCTGGTATCGCTAGTTTTGAGGGCTTCTAGCGCCGCTGCCACAGGGATGCTTTCGGTGATTGAGGC
The DNA here is from genome assembly GCA_030829145.1 of Verrucomicrobiota bacterium. Lineage (GTDB taxonomy): Bacteria > Verrucomicrobiota > Verrucomicrobiia > Opitutales > Coraliomargaritaceae > Lentimonas. The sequence continues at coordinate 10,966 of JAURBE010000050.1, forward strand.
GACTCGGACGGTGCTTGGTATACGGCTACCTTTAGTAAATAGAAGTAGACTTAGGTGGTCGATAGATTCGAGCGCGACCAGTGTTTGGCTAGGGAAGCAGGCACCAGTGAAGGTGGCAAAGTCAGGCAGTACCCAAGCGTAGCTGTCTAAGTCATGATATCCCGCTTTTTTTAGACGATCCCGATGGGTCGCATAGACGAGTGCACGGGCGTCTTCGTCGCTGTAGAGATATCCCCAGTATAATTGATCGACTGGGAACGGGGCGATGGATTCAAGACTCAGTTCGATATAGTCAGAGATTTCAGCAGCCTCCAACTCGATGGGTATCTCGATGCGATCGACAAAGAATACTGAGCCCGGTAGCACCAAAACTTGCTCTGCAAGTGCAGTATCGTTAGCGAGTGGCGTATGGGGAGAATCTTTCACGTGAGCGGAGTTTGCAGTTGCTTTAGAAAGAATCGCTTTCTTCGTCGATGTCCATCGCGGAATAACGAGCAGACGATGTTTCTGCACCACCAAGGGTATATTCACTCAATTGTAATATAGTAAAGGGGTAGTTGAGAGCATCTTGCTCCTCAATTGTTCCAGTTTTTGGAGCAGCATCGGAGGCGGAACCAGCTGCGCTAGAATTCGTGCTGCTGCCTGCGGATGTCTGGCTGAATTTCGGCTCGACTAACGCGCTAATGGTAAAGGGGACATTGCCACGTTTAAGGCTGACGGTGACACGTAATAGGCCAACTTCGACACCACTAGACGCCGTCGCTCTGTCTGGTGGAGATTTTAGGTATGGCTGGTCGAGTCCATCAAAGAGGAAGTCATCCTGCCAGCCATCTTGCAACGCGAGCACTTCCAGTACTTCCTCGGGTGCTGCGTTGAGGTTGACTGCACCGGTATGCATCACAGACACTAAGCTCGCTAGTTGTGCGAAGCGCTCGTTTGGATTGCCTGCTTGATCGAAAAACTCGTCTTGCCAGACTTTAATCAGGCGGAGTTCTTCTAAGGATTGCAGGGGAGTATTGGCGGCACGATAGCCAGGATCTTCACGGAGATAGTCCTCGGATTCGGCACCGTTGAGACGTTGACTGTCGTCCTCATCGATCCAGTCGGCTAGCATACTACTCAGCTCCCGTGCAGTGCCGAAATCAAAATCAAGAGGTTCCTCCAGCAGCTTGTTGAGCAATGCTTCAGACATGGTATTGATGGGTAACTTACCACTTTCGTCGCGAATGGTGACGCTGACATCCCAGCCATTTGGGACTGCTATTCCAGCGTATGTAATCGGATCGTTCCACCCTTGTTCGCCAGCGTATAGCT
>JAURBE010000051.1 GCA_030829145.1 Verrucomicrobiota bacterium
CTTTAAAATGGCAGTTGAGCACCGCCGCAAGATGATGCGTGATATTCACGGCCCTAACTTCTACAAAAAGCTCAGCAAACAGAAGAAGGCACGTGCAGCATAGCACTTCTAGTAGTTAGAAATATCGTTTTTAAACGACTTGACGGAAAGAGCGCAGCTTGAAAGCTGCGCTCTTTCTTTTTGGCCCGTAGGCTCATGGTGTAATGGTAGCACTAAGGTTTCTGGTTCCTTCAGTCGGGGTTCAAATCCCTGTGAGCCTGCCAGAAGTAAAACAAAGCTACGCCCACCGCGAAACGAACTATCAGCACTATCCTTGGAGTCGTAGACTGCTGCAATTAAGTTCTATTATAGTCGAGCAAGTATCGCCTGCCCTTGCGTTGAAAACTTGATACGATTCATCATACTCTTTCCAGCATCGCTCATTTTTACTGCGGTTTTTTGCACAATACTGAGAATTTTATCTGCATCATATTTTGCAATCAAATCGTCAAACCCCAACTCTAGAAAAGTTAGGCACAGCGCATCTTCTAATACCTGACACTCCGCATCACTCTTAAGTTGCTGCTTTAAATTCAATGACTGCACACGCTTGATATGATCGCTGTCATAGCCAGCCTCCGTCATCAATACCCCGGCACGCTCAGCGTGGAAACGCTTCAAGCTTTCACGCCATTTGAAATAACCAGCACGGTTCATTGGATATTCCGAACGCGGAATTTCCCAGCGACAAATATGCTGCGTCTTTGCCGCAATGCGCAGGCACTCAGAAGCCTCTGGATATAATTGTAATACCCATGCCAGATGACGCTGTGCATACAATACCTCTTTGGGATATCGCTGCCCGAGGTACTCAACTGTAACGGGATCTGCAGCATTGGCCTGATCAATCAGTTTAATGACTTTTTCATACAGTACACTCAATTCCATCGCTTTAATATATTAGATTAATGTGTATCGACTGCCCCTCGAACCCCAATAGTCGTTGCAATGATAACAACACTACAAACCTTTGGCCATTAAGACAGCATTCCACTTAGAGATACGGTGCGCCTGCTGAGTAAACAATGCATCGGTCGAATCAAGAATTTCAATACTCTCAATCGTTGCACCCTGCTGAATGGTATCGACCACAGTTTGCCCCTTAGTCACCTTACCAAACACGGTGTGTTTACCGTCGAGCCATGGCGTCGCAGTATGCGTGATAAAAAACTGGCTGCCGTTGGTACCGGGTCCAGCATTCGCCATTGAAAACAAGCCAGCGCGTGTATGGCGCAGCGCCGGATGAATCTCATCCTCAAATCGATAACCGGGCCCACCGCGACCGGTACCTGTCGGGTCGCCGCCCTGGATCATAAAATTTGGAATCACGCGGTGAAAACTCAAGCCAGCGTAATAACCCCGCTGCGCTAGGTTCAAAAAATTGGCAACAGTCAGTGGTGTCTTGGTCGCTAACAAAGTCGCCTCAATTGCACCCTCGGAAGTATGCATGATGATCCGCACATCTTTAACGCGCGCCGGTTCTAACACTAATGGCTCTGGTGCTGCCGCCACCGTTACAGTTGCTGCAGACCTTTCTAGCGCTACGCTCGGTTCAGCGATGGGCTGAGCGATCGCAGTTGCGTCGACGACTGCAACCGCTGAGCTGGTATCCGACGGTGTCGAACTACAGCCCGAAAAACATAAAAATGAATATAGTAGAATTGCGAGGGAGCTAAGTGATTTGTTCATATGCGTGAGTTTCAATAGACTCAGCTCAAACTCAAGCGTTCTTAACACTCGATACAAAAACAGCCTCCAACTAAGGGAGGCTGCTTAAAAATAGGATTCGTACCTTAGCTATTGGCCAATCTTAATTAGCTCGACATCAAATACGAGCATGCCACCGGGCGCGCCGCCTTGTGGATTATCGCCATAGGCGAGCTTGCCCGGAATCCAAAAACGACGCTTCTCACCCTCGACCATCAATTGCACACCTTCGGTCCAACCAGCAATCACTTGATAGAGACCAAAGCTAGTTGGCTCACCGCGCGTCACAGAACTGTCAAACAACTGACCATCCAACGTCCAACCACTGTAATGCACCGTGACCATACTCTGCTTAGTGGGATGCTCACTACCCGTACCAGCGCTCAATACCCGCGAAGCAAGGCCACTTTCGCGAACCTCTGCAGTATCAGGAATACCGGCAACATCGTCTGGCGTCTTCGGTGGCTCTGGGGCTTTCTGGATTTCAAATAGCTCAACATCGAAGACTAACATGCCACTCGGACGACCACCTCCGGCATTCTCACCATAGGCAAGTTCCGCGGGGATCCAAAAACGGCGTTTCTCTCCGACCACCATCAATTGTAGCCCCTCAGTCCAGCCTTTGATCACGCGGTTGAGCGGAAAACTTGCTGTCTGACCACGCTGCACCGAGCTGTCAAACAACTGACCATCGGTCGTCCAGCCACTATAGTGTACCGTCACAGTATCGGCAGCAGCAGGCGACTCTGTGCCTGTGCCTGCTTGGAGCACATTAGAGGCGAGGCCTGTTACTGTAGTCTCAGCATCGGTTGGGATGCTATTTAGGTTGGCTGGTGTTTCAATTTCCATGCGACTTGTATCTGCCAAGTCACCATTTAGGGTCAATCGAATTCCGCAGAATTTGAGACCAAACTGCAGCAGCGTATTTGTGTCTCTTTAAAGTCAGCACACCACCTAATCCAACGCCATTTCCTGATCAATCGTAGTCAGGCGTCGCTGCTTGGCGCCAAGTCTAGGAATGCAGGCAATCAATGCCTTGGTGTAGGGATGCTGCGGATCATTCAACACCACATCTACGGCGCCTCGTTCGACGATCTCGCCCCGGTACATAACAATCACTTCATCGGCGAACCCTTTTACAATACCGAAATTATGAGTGATCAGTACAATACTCATCCCCAGCTTTTGACGTATCTCACGCAGCAGCTCAATAATCTGCGCCTGAATGGTCACATCGAGGGCAGTGGTGGGCTCATCGGCAACCAGTAGCTTGGGCTCGCAGGCCAGCGCCATCGCAATCATCACCCGTTGCTGCATACCGCCACTCATCTCGTGCGGATAAGCGTTGTAGCGTTGCGCCGCATCACGGATTCCGACCAGTTCAAGCAACTCAATCACTCGCGCCTTCAGATCGGTAATGTCGGGACGATGTAATTCTACTGCCTCGGCAATCTGGTAACCGACTGTAAACACTGGATTCAGGGATGCAGATGCCTCTTGGAAAATATACGCAATCCCACGACCCCGCACATTCCGGATCGCTTCGCGGTCCATGGCTAAAACATTCTTGCCCTCAAACAAAACCTCACCACTGACAGTGCAGCTAGGCGACTCAGGTAAAAGACGTGTCAGCGCCATACAGGTCACACTTTTACCACTGCCGCTCTCGCCGAGGATCGCCACAGTCTGACCGCCGCCATCGATCGAAAAATCGATACCATGCACGACTTGATTGGATTCACCTCGCGAGTGAAAGGCGATCTTCAGATCAGAAACTTTAAGTAATTCGGGCATCTCAAAAAGGGACCTTCAACATCCAGGATTGGATGAACGGGGTCGACTGTTATTTTAAATCAATCAGCAAACAGCCTCAGCGGGTTTTCATATTAGGGTCGACAATATCGCGTAGCACATCGCCCAACACATTGTAGGCAATCACAGTCAAAAAGATCGCGGCGCCGGGAGTTAGCAGCCACCAGAAATTCAAATAAAACACCTTCACGTCCTGCGCCTGCGAAAGCATCAGCCCCCACGATGCCGATGGTTCTTGGATACCTAGCCCGAGGAACGACAAGGCAGCCTCACCCAGGACATACCCGGGGATCGACAGAGTTGCCGCAACGAGCAGATAGCTCACCAGGTTCGGCAACACGTGCCGACGCAAAATCACAAAGGAACTTTGCCCCATACTCTCAGCAGCCATGACATATTGATGCTGACGGATAGATAGCGTCATACCACGCAGCACTCGTGCCGTGCCCGCCCAGCCGATTAGTGACAAAATAATCACAATCACAAAAAACATCTGATCCGATGCGAAATGCGGTGCCAGCGCTGAGCGCAACGCGAGCAACAAATACAAGCCCGGCATCGCCATCATAAATTCCACTAGCCGCATCGCACAAAAGTCGAATCGACCACCGAAATACCCACTAAAGCCACCGACCAAGAAGCCCAGCAACGTAGTAATGGTAATCCCCAGCAGACCAATAAAGAGCGACACCCGGGCACCAAACAGCAACCGCGAAAATACATCGCGTCCAGTCGAGTCACTACCGAGCAAGTACATCCGCCCCGCCAGATCGGGAAGCGTCAATAAATGGCGATCCGTCTTGAATAGTCCCAGCAACTGATACTCAAAACCACGCCCGAAAAACTCGACAGGATAGCCCTGCCCCTCAATCGCCTCATAGCGCGCTTCGCTGGGATCAACCAATTCATACGCCTGTACTTGCAAACCGCCGTCAGCAAAGAAGAAGCCAGTAGGTGGATGATAAGTGCGTTCTAAGTCCTGCAAATTGGTCGGATACGGCGAAAGGAAATCAGCCAAGATGGCACTCAGGTAGAGCAACACCAGTACACTGGCAGCCGCTAGGCCCAGCGGACGTCTCAACACTTGTTTGATCATTCCCCAAAACATACTGTTATTGCTTCGCCTCCAAGCGGATCCGCGGATCCGACCACGCCAATAATATATCTGCCAGTAAATTACCTAGTACTAGCATTGTGCAGCCCATCATCACCGCCGCTAGTACTACGAATTGATCTTCCCGCAAAATCGACTGGTACATCAACTGCCCCAGTCCAGGATACTGCAGCACAATTTCAACCATCAGAGCACCGCTCAACAATCCGGAAAAAGCAAAGCCAAAGGCACTCACTAGCGGATTGATCGCATTACGTAACGCATGCTTAAACATCACTATAAATTCGCGCTGTCCCTTGGCTCGCGCAGTGGTTACAAAGCCAGCGCGTATCGTATCCAAAAAGTTGGCACGCATGATCCGCATGATACTTGCTATGGAACCAATCCCCAGCGCCACTGTCGGTAATATCAAATGATGCGCGCGGTCTAACATCTGCTCAAACCAGCTCATGTATTCATATTCGATCGAAGTCGCGCCCCCCATTGGAAACCAACCGGTCTGTGCGGCAAAGAAAACCAATAGCAGCGCCAGAAAAAATTCTGGAATCGATAGCGCCGCATATGCCAAACCGGCAGAGATGCGATCAAAGATTGAGTCTTTGTAAATCGCCGCCAATACCCCCAGCGGTATAGCAATGGCCCAGGAAAAAACAAAGGCACACAGCGACAATAAGAAGGTGGCAAAAATGCGCTGCCCAATCAAATCACTGACCGGTAATTTGTATGCCCACGAATGCCCAAGATTACCCTCAAATACATTGCCCAGCCATTTCACGTACTGCACATACCAAGGCTGATCCAAGCCGAATTCGACCTCAATCGCAGCAATTAACTCCGCTGGCACATCACGCTGCGCACGCACTGGCGTTAAAAAATCGCCCGGTGCCAGGCTCATCAAAATAAACACCAGCATGGTGATACCAAACAGCAATGGAATGAGGGTCAACAGGCGCCGAATAATAAAAGCAATCATTCGTCCACCTCCGCCCATAAAGATTCAAGGTTCCAGGTCACGCCACCAAGTGCAGTCGGCTGGATATTTTCCCAACGGTTACGGTAGCCAACATAATCTTTGGCACTGACCAAGAAAATCATCGGCTGCTCTTCAGCCATGATTGCCTGCACTTCAAAGAAGTCAGCCTTGCGCTTCTCGACATCAGTATGCCGCCCAATCGATCGCATCAGCTCATCGATTCGCGCCTCCCACTGTGTACTAGGCGCGGCCTGCTGCGGATTGGTGAAATGCAAGCGCCCACCGCTCATTAGGATGTCTTTACCCGCATACGGGTCGGGCGCACCACCGCCGAGCCCGAGCATACAGGCCTCGTAGTCAAACGAATCTGAGGTCTTGTTGATGATGGTATTAAAATCCAGAAACTGCAGCTCTACCTCGATCCCGAGAGCCGCCATATTTTCTTTAAACACCGTGGCCATCTCCACCCGCAGACCGTTGTTTGAATTGGTCATCAGCGCAAACGCCACCCGATTGCCTTCAGCGTCATATAGATCCTTGCCGCGGTATTCAAAGCCCAACTCTGCAAACAGGGCGCGCGACCGGTCCGGCAGGAAGCCATATTTGCGGATCTGATCATTGTACCAGAACTTACGCTTTGGCGAGACATAGCCGTGCAAAATATCGGCCCGATTGAAATACACACCGCGAATAATTCCCTCGCGATTGATCCCATACGAAATTGCCTGCCGAAAACGTTTATCATTAAACCATGCGAATTTATGCGGCGCTACGTAGGGCTGATCGTCAGCACGTTGGCCCGGGTTGAGATTGAACCAAATGAAATTGGTAGTACTCGAGGGTCCCATATCCAGAATCGTATAATCAAACCGCGCTTCGCCCCGCTTCACCCAAGCCACATTGTCCGGCGCGATTGATTCGAAATCTGTTAAGCCCTGTGCAAATGCCACATTACTACTATTTACGTCCTGTACAATTTTGGTGATGATACGCTCCACATAGGGCAAACGCTGCCCGGCGCTGTCGATCTTCCAGTAGTTGGGATTACGCTTAAACACGATCCGCTCACCCGGACGATAAGACTCCAGCACAAACATATTCAACCCGACGATCTTCCATGGCTCTTGAATCGCCGTATCCACACTCCATTGATCCATGAGTGTGCCGTCTTCGAAGGCTCCCTGCAGAATGTGTTTGGGCAAAAGCTCCACACCACCACCGAACAATAAAAACGGCGCATACACCTCCGGCGTGGTGAAGCGCACAGTATAATCGTCCAATAGCTCCACCAGAGGCTCTTGGCCGTTGATCATCTGCCCGAAGGTAGAACGCGAATTATAACGGTATTGGAACGTACCATTCTCAGTACGCAGTGGCTCACCAGTCACAGAATCCCTCTCCTTGGCAAAAAAAGTCCCCCAAGTGAACACCACATCCTCGGCTGTAAACGGCTGCCCATCACTCCAGTGCACCCCACGACGCAAATGAAAGGTGTACTGTAAATTATCCGCCGAAATGTCCCATGACTTGGCTAAATTCGGAATCACCGCGCCCGTCTCCGGATCCAAGGTAATCAAACTATCTAAGATGCGACCGATCGCAGCCGAACCAGCGGCAGACTCATTCACCAAGGGATTCAGCGTGGCCAGATCACCAGGGATCGTTTCCACTACAGTAGCGCCATGGACACCGACTGCAAATGCTTCGACCTTCGCATCCGTAGGGATCGCCGCTACGACTGCTTGCGGGTGCTCTACCACCGGATCACAACCAGTGGCGAGCAACACTGAAAACCCCACAGAAAAGAGGGCTCGCAGCGTCGCAATAGATCGGAAAGTTGAAAATGCCATGGAGTGTCTGCTTAACAAACCGCACCTGCCAGTTTGTTCAACGTTTTTGTAACTCAAATCATCGCAGTCTCGACCGTCAGCGCCCTACTTCAAGCAACGGCTTGACAATGTACACGCGTTCACCTAAACAATTGAACACTATGAAAGATTTAACCACACGGCAGCAAGAAATCCTCACTTTCATTGAGCACTACGAATGGCGCAACGGCTACTGGCCAAGCATTCGCGAGATTCAGGAAAAATTCGAATTCAAGAGTACGAATGCCGTGATGGGCCACCTCCGCGCGCTCGAGAAGAAGGACATGATCGAGCGTATCCCTGGCCAAGCCCGAACTTTTCGAATTAATCGCCCAGACGCCCCTGAAGCGCTAGAGATCCCTGAAGATGCGACTGAAGTCGTCGACATTCCTATCGTGGGTGATATCGCGGCCGGTTATCCCGACCGCGTTGAGCCAGCGGGTGAAATCGGTCGGCTACAGGTCGATATTCAAAGCGCTGGCTTTTCCAGCCGCCGTCGCAGCTTTGCCCTTCAAGTGCGCGGCGAAAGCATGGTCGATGCTGAAATCTACGATGGCGATATGGTAATTATCGAACCACGCGAGGCCTACGATGGCGATATTGTTGCCGCTCTGATTGATGGTGAAACCACTCTTAAACGCTATATTCAAAAACCGGGTGAGCCGCCTTATCTCAAGGCAGAAAATAAGTTTTACCCAGAGCTCTACCCTGTCAATGAGCTCTGTGTACAAGGGGTAGCGAAAGCCGTGGTTCGTAGTTTATAACATTTGCTGCTGCATCGGTGAATGGTGCAATCTCAGTATCTCTTTGTTTGAGACTTGAGGCGCACGAACTATTTCGGTTATCACATCATCATGCCTATAACTTTTGATCATACTCGTATTCGTGTTTCTAACCTCGATCAGTCCATCGACTGGTATTGCCAAACCTGCGGCTTTGAAGTGCAGCGCCGCACAGACAAATCCCCTTCTGGCAATCAGCTTGCTCACTTACAAATTCCTGGTAGTGCGCATAATCTCGAGCTGACACACTCCCCCGACTACGAAGTCAAAGTACCTGAAGATCTCGTGCACACTTGCATCCGCGTAGATGATATTATCGCTTATTGCGAAATGCTCGAAGGCCTAAACCTTGAGCTCGATTTATGGCCAAGCAACTGGCGCGAGAAATTCAAAGATGGCAAAAAGATGGCGTTTATTACCGACCCCGACGGCTACGAAGTCGAAATTCTAGAGCACTTGTAGAGCGTGCCACCTGGTGCAAGATCGGCTAGAGTATTCCGGATGGGGGCATGTGTGCCACGACACCTAGCGTAGACCTCACAAGCAGTACATCATCAAATAATAGCAGAGAGGAAGGCCAGAAATGAACCCTGAGCGCAGAGGTAACGGCAGAAGCAATGTACATCATCTCCGTTTGCAAGTTCAGAATATCCGCGGCGATCGCTCATATTAGATCCTTTTCTCTGCAACAAAGACGCTTAGCGGTATTACGCCAAAAGATCCTTAATATCATCCAAACTAACCTTGGCATTCGCAGCTTCGCTTTCTTCAAACAATTCTTTGAGCAGCTCAGCCTTCTTTGCCTGTAACTCGAGGACCTTCTCCTCAACGGTATTCGCCGCGATCAACTTAATACTTGTCACCACTTTTTCTTGCCCGATGCGGTGCGCGCGGTCGGTCGCCTGCGCCTCCGCAGCAGGATTCCACCACGGATCATAGTGTACCACTGTATCCGCACCAATTAAATTCAAGCCAGTGCCACCCGCTTTGAGTGAAATCAAGAATACCGGAATGCTTTCATCTGCATTAAAGCGATCACAGACTTCGAGTCGGTTCCTTGTCTTGCCGTCGAGATAGCTGAATGTGTGCCCCTTCTCGGTCAAATGCTGCGCAAGCAATTTAAGCGCGGTAACAAAGGATGAAAACACCAGGATACGACTGCCAGCATCGATGCACTCATCGAGCACTTCATCAAAGGCGGCCAGTTTGGCCGAATCAGCGGCTGGAAATGCGTCGTCAATTATTCGCGGATCCACACAAGCTTGGCGCAAGCGGAGCAATTCTGTAAAGGCGGCAAACTGGACGCGCCCTGCATTGGCACCTGCCATCTCCATATTAAAAATCTCACGCCGCGTTTTTTCGAGCGTCTCATTATAAAAACTCATTTGCTTCGAGCCAAGTGCACAGAAAAAGGTCTTTTCGATCTTATCCGGTAACTCTGGTGCGACTTCTTTCTTCGTGCGTCGTAAAATATAAGCCGCTGCCCGCCGAGTCTGGCGCTGCACATGCCAGGCGCGCTCTTCCTGCGAGAGTTTACCCGTCGCTTTGGTCAAATAACCAGGCATTAAAAACGAGAACAACGAAAGCAAATCATCCAACGAGTTCTCCACCGGTGTACCGGTTAATAAGAATCGCCCTTTACTGTGAAGACGAGTGAGCGACTTGGCATTCTGTGAGCGACGATTCTTAATATGCTGCGCCTCATCCCCAACGATAACTGACCAATCCATCGTCGATAACAATTCTACATCTTGCCGCAAGGTACCATACGAGGTGATGACAATATCTGCCTCTTCTAATAAAGCAGGTTCCTTTGCACGCTTAGTGCCATGGTGTTTTAATGCCTTAAGTTCGGGCACAAAGCGCCCTGCTTCACGTATCCAATTCTCTACCAAGCTAGCGGGACACACCACTAGTGCAGGAATTGAATCTGTATTTGTTGTGCGGATACATTCGATCAACGCCAATGCCTGTAATGTCTTACCCAAACCCATTTCGTCAGCTAAGATACCTCCTAAATCATGCCGATACAAATGCCACAACCACGCAACACCTATGCGTTGATAGCTACGTAGTATCGTATCAAATGCCGGACGAATCGGTGCGGCCTCAAGCGCCGCGATTTGTTTAAGCGCTCGACTGCGCGACTGCCAGGCTTGCGGCGGTTGCCACCCTTCAACCAGCTCATCAAGCAAATCTTCCACGTCGACCAGCTCCTGGGTATCCAAGCGCTTCGAGAAGCTTGGCGTAAACGGACGGTCCGCTTGACCACTCACAGAGCGTTCGATCGCATGCAAACGCTCGACTGACGCTTGATCCAATAATGTTATTTTCGCCCCTGCTGCGTCGCTCTCAACATAACTGCGTCCGGTCGCAATCGCGCGACGCAAATCTGCTTCGGTGCCCCCTTGATCCAAAGTCACATCAAGCACAAAACGCCCTTCAGTCTCTTTGGTCTCAATATTGAGCTCGGAAAGCTCCACATGCGCCAATTTCGCCTCAAAACTCTCCGTAAAGACAGCAGCCCATTGACCACGGAGCGCCTTCCAGTGGGCTGCTAGGAAATTAAGTGTCTTATGCCGATCACGCACCCACCATTTTCGGTTTGTAGGCTCTAATAGGAAGCCCTCAGATTTTAATATGTTACGTAACGGCTTAATTGAATTAGAATCACCACCAGCAGGCAACCGAATCGCTAAAAAGTTAGGCGAGCCATCTACAACCACCTTATCTGTCGGATATTGCTCCATCGCATCGGCAACTTCGTTTGCTACTGGATAATCACCAGCGCGCGCTTTCCACCGACTTTGTACGCGAGATTCAGCCATTCGGCGTGGATTCGGCTTCGACTTCTCGCGGAGGCTAATCGAATCATTCAGGGTCGGGCGTTTGGGCTCATCTGCGATTGTAACCACTACATCCTGCTCATCTTCACTGGGATCCCAAGCTTGTAAAAACTCATGAACGCCAGGGAGTACCTTACCCTGCCAATCGATTGGTGCATTCGGCTTTTTTAGCCAATAGATTGTTGGCTCCCCCTCTAAGGTAGCTAATAGTCGATGCAAGCGACCGCCAGTCAGTTGCAATAGGCTGGCGAGCTTACCACCACACCAGGATTCGACCAAAGTAAGGGCGGCTTGCTGAGGCTTTGACGCGACATAAGTGCGCGAGGGACTGAGTTGATTCAATGGCAGGATCTGCCGCCCCGCTGCGGCTTCGAGTTTCACCATAATCGCATCACGCTCACTCGCAGCTTCAAAATTCGGTGGTAAAAACACCAGCATACGTAATGCGTCGCCCTCAGTTCCCAGCTGAATGGATTGCACCCCGAGTAAATCTGGCGCTTCAGGCTCAGGCTCTGGTTCAAAATCAGGATGCGGTTGTGCTGCATTGGCCTGCTCTAGTTTCAGAGCTTGGTAATGCAACGCGATGGCGATCGCATGTGCACAGACTTTACGGCGGCGGCCTTCAATACAATTGCAATGATTTACCGCAAACACCGTAGAGCGCAAATTAAGCTTCGGTTGGTAGACGTCATCCACCCCTTGTACCGTGCCCTCTAATATCGGGCTCTGCCACTCAACTGATGTCACAGCGGCAGCCTCAAATAATCGCTCAGCTTGCTGGTATACAAGTCCACCCGAAATATCCAGTAGGAAGCTACGGTTAAATTCAGGAGGCGCTTTGGAAGGTAATGCCATAAAGATGGAGCACGCTTGCGGTTCGACCGCAGATGTCAAGAAATCCAATGACGGATCACTGGCCTGCACACCATACCAAGCAAATATAATGCTCATATCGGCGCAAAAGCTGGCCTACTCGTGCCAAATCTTCGACTAGCAAAGCAATCTAGTGTGAAGTACGCTAAATTCGCACCATTATAACGAGGCCTTCGAAG
>JAURBE010000052.1 GCA_030829145.1 Verrucomicrobiota bacterium
CTTCGGCTTGGTCTTCGATCATTGTCGCCAGTCTCTTCATGGCAGCGCAGGCGCTATTGTTGAATTATACTCTGGCACGTTACCAGCATGTGGCGGTGATTAATGTCATATATAGTACTCGCGGACTCTGGAGTGTGTTGCTGGGCGTGCTGGCGTTAGGATTCTTCGCCCAGTTAGGCAAAAATGCCGCTCCTCGACGTATTTTTATCCTCCGCATGTCGGGCGCACTACTGATGTGTCTGGGCATTATGATTCTTTTTTATCCATCTAAACCCATTTAATTTATTCAATCTATGAGCGTAACGACTACACACTTTAAGGAAGGCATCGATGCTATCCCTCAAGCCATTCTTGACCGTCTGACACGTGTCGATATGCCAGCAGTTCGTGGTATTGACGCTTCAGAGCAGACGCTAGATATCACCGGCGTGACTGTGCCGGTGTACACTTGTGAGTCTCTTGTTCTCGGTAGTGGTGCGGCTGGGATGCGTGCGACAGTCGAGTTGAAGCGTCGCGGTGTCGATGTGTTGGTGGCCAGTACGGGCTTGTTTGCGGGCACGTCTGCCTGCTCGGGCTCAGATAAACAGACGCTCTATACGGCTAGCACCGATTACAAAGGCGACAATTTTGTGAAATACGCGCAAAGTCTCTGCGGTGGCGGTGCGATGGATTTCTCGACTGCTTACGTTGAAGCGGTCGGATCGATCGATGCGATGGGGGGCTTGCAATATATGGGCTTACCTTTGCCGCACGATGACCAGGGCGCGATTCTTCGTTATCAAACCGATCATGATGAAGCAGGCCGTGCCACAAGTTGTGGCCCGCGCACTTCAAAATTGATGGTGAAGGTGTTGTTCGAAGAAGCACTCACATTAGGGGTGCGTATCCTGCCGAGTTGCAGTGGTATTCAGATCGTCAAAGAAACGATCGATGGCGAAGAGCGTGTCTGCGGGGTGATCGCCTTGCATCGCGAGGAGAAGCGCAATGCCTATGGTCTCGTCTTCATTCGTTGTGAAAATTTGATCATCGCCACTGGCGGACCTGGTGAACTCTATCGGGATAGCGTGTATCCACATCATTGTCATGGTGGTCTAGGGCTCGCGCTCGAAGCGGGTGTCAAGCTGTGCAATATCACTGAGAGTCAGTTTGGAATCGGCACGCCACGCACGACTTTTCCGTGGAATTTATCGGGCACTTATGTGCAGGTCATGCCACGTATTTATTCGGTAGATGCGGATGGAAATGAGATTCATTTCTTGAAGCGCTTCTACCGCACGACGCGCGAAATGGTTTCAAATACCTTCCGCAAGGGCTATCAGTGGCCGTTTCATTCCACACGGATGTTGGATTACGGCTCCAGTCTGTTGGATCTCGCAGTTTTTCTTGAGCAGCAGGCGGGTCGTAAGGTTTATCTCGACTTCTTGAACAACCCAGAGCCTGTCAACGAAGGAGATGATTTTTCACTGGATAATCTCGACCCCGACGTGCGCGGATACCTTGAAAAAAATGAGGCTTTAGAGGATCTACCAATTGATCGTCTTCGCCGCATGAACCCACTGGCGATTGAGCTCTATCGAATGCATGGCAGTGATTTGGCTGCTGAGCCTCTGGAGTTTGCCATGAACAATCAACACATGAATGGCGGAATTTTGATCGATGACTGGGGCCGCACCAACTTACCAGGTTGCTATGCAATTGGCGAAGCTGCGGGAAGCCATGGCGTCACACGTCCGGGTGGTGCAGCGCTTAATTCCGGTCAAGTCTTTGGTAAACGCGTGGCACTTGCCATCAAGCGTTCATGTAATGATAAAGTGGATACAGTCGTGGATACTGCGGTCGTCAGCGCTGCGATTGAAGGTGCGCTCAAGGATGCGGATCAATTTTTGAATGGCAATGGTCGCAAGCCGAAGGAAATTAAAAGAGAAATTCAGGCACGCATGAGTGACAACGCTGGTATCATTTGCACCGCAGATGAAGTGCGAGCAGGGCTGGAATCCGCGACAGCATTACGCCACGAAGTCGAAGCGAATGGCTTGCAAGCCAGCTCCGCCTCGATGGTAGGACAAGCGTTCCGCTGGCGTCACATGGTATGGGTATCCGAGGCGGTCTTGACGGCGCTTGATCACTATATCAGTGCCGGCGGCGGCAGTCGTGGGGCGCGAGCGATTTGCTCAGAAGCTGGCACGCGCTGTCCGGATGCGAAGGTCGAGGACTTGAGTCGATTCAACTTTATTGAAGAACAAGCCAAAGATCGTGAAGAGAAGCTTGTCGTCAGTCGTGTTGGGGGCGGCGTCGAGATCTCATCCTTACCCGTTGACCTCACTCCCGAGGTGCAGCGTGAATTCTTCGAAAAGGGCTGGGGCTCTTATTTGATCAAAGAAGGGTAGTCCTAAGTTCACTGAGTCAAACAGAGCGCAATTTCGTAGCTGATTCTCAAATCTGACAAGTTCTCAGTCATAGACGAACTGCCCTTTAACTCGCAGATCTTTGGTCGGTTTTCATATTGAGTCGATAGAGGCAGAGGCTAGTTTTGGCAACTCAACCCAAAGCTTATGCTTGCTCGGCTTGCGCTAGTGCTTGTTTAACCTGAGTGGTAATGGTGCTCCAGTCCTTGTTTGAGATCTGTGCCTTCGTTGCGAGCCATGAGCCGCCGATTGCAAAGACTTCAGGGATGGACAGATATTCATTCATATTGTCGAGTGAGACGCCGCCGGTTGGGCAGAATTTAACACCCAAGCTCGCATAGGGAGCAGCCATCGCCTTGAGAAGCTTTGGGCCGCCGGCAGCGCCGGCTGGGAAAAACTTGAGGTGCTCGCAGCCTGCTTTGATGGCTGCCTGAATGTCGGAAGGCGTCATGATGCCCGGGATGAATGGAATGTCGCGCTCCTTGAAGTAAGCGATCGTTTCTGTATCTGTGCCAGGCGCTAGGCCGAACTTACTGCCTGAGTCGATCGCGATTTTCGCTTGTTCAGGAGTCACCACAGTGCCCGCGCCAACGAGCATTTCAGGAAATGCATTGGCGATGGACTCGATGGCTCCTGCCGCAGCAGCTGTGCGGAAGGTGACTTCGATAATATTAAGGCCGCCTTCGAGTAGTGCGTTAGCGAGTGGTTTCGCATCCTCAACGTGATCGATAACGATGACGGGAATGACTGGAAATTGATCGAGTGATGACATGATTTTAAAAACTGATGATTAATGAATGATGATTGATAGCGGAACGTTGCTTAGCGATCCACGCGAGCGCCGCCGCCGGCTTTGATCTTTTGCACTTCTTTGAGCGAAGCCATTGTGGTGTCGCCTGGAGTCGTCATCGCAAGTGCGCCGTGCACGCAACCGTAGTCGACTGCTTCCTGAGGATCGTTCTCGGTGAGGAAGCCGTAGATGAGGCCGGATGCGAAACTATCGCCACCACCGACGCGGTCGAGAATCTCAAGGCCGGGGAATTTGATCGATTCGTAGAACACGCCGTCGTGCCAAGCCATGGCCGCCCAGTCATTGACGGTCGCAGTCTTCACCGCTCGCAGTGTTGTGGCAGTGGCTTTGAAGTTTGGAAATTCCTTAATAGCACTTGAGATCATAGTCTTAAACGCTTCAACTGGGATGTGTGAGATGTTCTCATCAACCCCCTCAACTTCGAAGCCGAGACATGCGGTAAAGTCTTCCTCATTGCCGATCATCACATCGACATATTTTGCGATCTCGCGATTCACCTCTTGGCACTTGGCGAGTCCACCGAAGTCTTTCCACAACGATGGACGGTAGTTTAAATCGTAACTCACGATGGTGCCATGCTTCTTCGCGCATTTGACTGCTTCGAGCACGACATCCGGAGTCGTCTCACTCAGTGCGGCGTAGATCCCACCCGTGTGAAACCATTGCACGCCGCGCTTGCCGAAGATTTCCTCCCAATTGATGTCACCGACCTTGAGCTGACTCGCAGCAGTGTTGCCACGATCCGGGCAACCCACTGCGCCGCGGATGCCGAAGCCGCGCTCAGTGAAGTTGAGGCCATTGCGAACGGTGCGGCCGATGCCATCGTAGTCCACCCATTCGATAAGGTCTGTATCCACGCCACCTTGCATGATGAAGTCTTCGACAAGACGGCCAACTGGATTGTCTGCTAATGCGGTCACTACGCCTGTCTTCAGACCGAAGCAACGACGCAATCCGCGAGCGACGTTGTATTCGCCGCCACCTTCCCAAGCCGTAAATTGACGCGCGGTATGCGCACGACCTTCGCCGGGGTCGAGGCGGAGCATGACCTCTCCAAGAGAGATGCATGCGTATTCACAAGATTCGGAAGATTTGATATCGATAGCCATAAGAAGTGTGTCTTTGGGAGTGTTCTGTTGATTTGAAAGGTGGAGTGCGTCAGCAGATCTGCTGCGCTTTGAGATGTGAACATTAGCGAAGTCTGGCAGAGATTATAATTGCATAATTTGGATATATTTTGCACTAATGCGTAAATGGTGCGAGTGAAACATGTTCTGATGGTGCTGGGCAGCTACGATCAGTCGGCTCATGAGGGCATTGCTCAGTATGCTGGGCAGCATGGTTGGCATTTGAATGTCAGTATCTTGAAGGACTTTCAGCTGCCTGAGCACTGGCAAGGCGATGGCATCATTACCTCTTTGAATAATAGTCGGGCTTTAGAGGAGTTTGTTTTACAGGCGAAGGTGCCGATTGTAGATCTATCAATTTGGCGTGAGGACATCGACTTACCGCGCGTTGCGGCTGATAATCCGGCGTTGGGTCGAGCAGGCGCGGAGCATTTCTTAAGTCTGGGGCATCGTCATTGTGCATGGTTCGCACTGGCCAGCAATCCAGTCAGTCGTGCTCGTTATATCGCCTATAGTGAGCGCTTGGCCGATGCTGGTCTCACTTGCATACGGCTCGATACGACGCGTCCCCAAGATGCGGTTTACATTTCTAAGCGGCTCAAGGCGTTGCCGAAACCCTGCGCGATTTACACCAAAAGTGATTATGATTCGGTCTGGCTGTCGAACTTATGCATGGATTCCGGACTGCGTGTGCCTGACGACATCGCGATTTTAGGTGCGGATAATAACAAACTAATTTGCGAAAACCAAGCAGTGCCACTATCGAGCGTGCGTCATGATTTAAGGACAATTGGCTATGAGGGTGCGGCGATGCTCGATCGACTGATGGACGGCCAAAAGCTCGAACAGCGACTGAAGTTGATACCACCTCGCGGCATAGCGGTTCGTCAAAGCACGGATGCGCTGGCAGTGACTGACCCATTGATCCGCGAACTGCTGGAATATCTGAAGACGCACTTCAAGCATTCGATTGGCACCGCGGAACTGGCTGAAATGTTTGGAGTCAGTCGGCGCAGCCTAGAGGTTCGTTTTCGTGAGAGTATGCACAGTAGCATCCGCGAGCATTTGATTGGCATCCGTATTCAAGAGGCCAAACGCATGCTGAACTACACGAATGAGCCCATCGAGACGATCGCTGCATTGACCGGATTTTGTCATGCGCCTCACTTCAGTAATACATTTAAGAAGAAGGAGGGCATTTCTCCTATTCGTTATCGCCACCAGTGATGATCAGAGGGCGCTCGGCGGCCTTAGGCAGGCAAATCGCTACTTGAGTAATACTTGAATGGCGACGAAGTCGTTCTATTTGAAATCACTAGCGTCCAGTTAAAGGTCATTGAAAATCAATTGCTTAGAAATCTCACACTCCTCGCTTACCGCCTTAAAGTCTCCAAGTAGCTGATTGAAAGTAACTTTCTGAAATACGTTCACGCTCAAAATTTGTAGTATCCGACTGAGACTTTCATCCATTCCATGAACCTTATTGAGACAGGCACCATCAGGTAAACGCAGATTGCAATCCAGATTTGAGTTCGCACTGCGTTCTCGCTGGTGCTAAAGAATGCTTTGATGCGCAGGTTTTGTTTGATCCACTTGAAGAACAGTTCGATCTGCCAGCGGCGTTTGTATATGGCAGCGATGGCCTGTGCTGGCAGATCGAAGTGATTTGTCAGGAAGACCGGGCGCTTTCGAGTCTCGGTATCAAAGAAGCTGATACGTCTGAGTTTTTTAGGGTAGTCTCGTTTACTTTTGTAAGTGCGGAGCCGAATGGTTTGATCGCAGCGCAGACCGCAGGACTTATCGACTGGACGAGACTTAAAAGGCTAAACCTCATATTGCTTTTTGCCCGGATGACAAAGTAGGCGTTCGCGCTTTCGATTCCAAAGAGTCGGGCAAAGTCCAAGTATCCACGGTCGAAGACATAGATGCTTCCAGCTTCAAAGAGCATCCGATCCATGAAGTGAACGTCATGAACCGATCCGTCTGTGACATGCATGAAGACAGGTATCGAACCAGTCAGGTCAATTTGAGTGTGGAGCTTAATCGCAGCTTTGGTTTTGCGGAAATGAGCCCACGGAAACATCGACAGACACAGATCAATCGTGGAGGCATTGACGGCATAAACCATTTCGTCGATGTCGAGTCCGTTGGAGTCTTCGCGATAAAGCCGCCTCGCTTTGCGAATCAACACTTGCGCGAGTGCTTCGTAAACGCGCCAGTCACGATGTTCGTTCGCATAAGCGAGATTCGTTCGTGTGACATTGCCTCGGATTTCCATCGCGTAGAGGTGCGAGCAACCTCTCAAACAGGCTTCAATATCTCGAAGGCTCTCTCTGAAAGTGATCTGAGCAAAAGCCATAGCCAGAAATTGATCTCGGGCAGTCATACCTTTGCTCACCCGAGGCATCGGATACTGTTCGATGCAGCGTTGAAACTCTTTCCGATCCAGAAGATCGATGACATGCGTGAAAATGAGACGGCCAGTGTTCATGCCTTATTGAGAATGAATCTTTGCCAGTTCGGCCACTCCGTTCAAATGCGTGACAACTCTTTTTCTTTATTAGCCGCTTAATATGAACAACCTACAAAACCTTAACTCGTCCTTAACTGGACACTAGTGAGGATCAGTTTGAACTGATGAGAGCCGAAATCTATCTTCGGAACCGTCGTGATAAGTGATCTGTTAGTTCGGTGGTGTAAGAGCTTGGGGCGATCAACTGCACCTGGCTACTCGATAACAGAAAGTAAAGTGTAACGCTGGTTAGTATGTAGGATTGTAGTCACTGGCTTGATGCTACTACTGAACATCGAATATTAAAAGAATAGTGCTAAACGCTACTGCTTGCTGACAAGAACTCGGGCGAATTTCTTTGTTTCTGATTCAGCGGATAGATTGAGGCTGATTTGCTGAGTTTGGCTGTCGATTGTGGTCTGTGTGACACTGACGCCTGTTTTCGTATAGAAGGTATTACCATCCTGACACACTGCGACGGTTTCCCACGTTTCTAATGAGTCAGTGACCTGTATGCGGATGACGATGTCAGCTCGTGCTGGGTTCCGGTAGAACTGTAGTTCACGATTTGACGGTAATACGACGATTTGTCCTTGAGAGAGCCCTACTGAATTGTAGCCGACTATTGCGTAGTCAAGTAGGTCTAGGGTGCCGTTGCCATTCTCGTCGGTCGAGCCACTGGCCGATGTAGAATTGGAATTTGCCCAGCTCGCATAGTTGCTGTCGTCGCTGAATTCGAGAGCATCGATCCAAGCGCTGTCTTGTCCATCACTCACGAGATAATCTTTTACGTAGCGCCATTCGAAAGTGTGCGTTGAGTTTGAAAGACCCGTTTTTGTGTACTGAGCCCAACTTGTTTCGCCGCTCCATTCTGTTTCCAGTTGGCCGTTGATTCTGAATTGAAGAAAATCAAAATCTTGTTCCGAGCTAACTTTATAGCGGAAGTTGATACTGGTTGTTTGTTGGGTAATTACAAAATTTGAAGATTCGTTATCTGAAATGGCTCCACTTTGCAGAGCATCAAAACCATCGTATGATACAGCAGATTGGGTGAACCAAGGCGAATTGCCAGAGTCTGTAAGTGATATCCCGAAGTTGTCCAGAGCTGCAGCTCGTGAGGGCGGTGCTGGGGTAAGGGTTAGCGTGTAGGCTCCGAGGCTACCGTAGTCGGTCCAACCCGTTGGCGGATTGGAGTTCGGTGATCCGTTGCTATCTCCTTCGATCCATACTTGGTAAGTTCCAGCTTGTAAGGTTAAATCTGCGCCTGCTTTTTTGGTTTCCTCGCTATCGTAGTCTATTAATAGCCCGCTGCTTGAGTCGTAGACACGCATCCTTACATCAAGGTTAGTCGACAGAGAACCGACAACGGTTTCAAATCGTATTTGGCCTAGGTCCGTGAACTCTATCGTAAAGACGTCAATGTCGTTACGCTGATTAATGATACCATCGAGTGTTATAATTTGTTGGTCGAGGGTAATTGTGTGCGCTGTGTCAGAGCTGTTTCCGAAGTCGTCGATCCTAAAGGAAATACCGTGCTGAGACATAATCACCAAATCGTCTTCTGTTTGGTTGGCGTTGAAGTATTCCCCTTTACTCCATTGCGAGATTGTTGGTGAGTAGGCGGAGCCCATGATCGGCACCCAAAATTCTTTGCCGGCACTGTGTCCGTCGTAGTATTCCTCTCTGCCCTCTGAGTCTTGATAGCCATCATGCTCGAGATTGAGAGTGTGTCCGACCTCATGTGAAATGGTGTCAGCCGCACTGATCGTATTGTTTAAGTTGAAATTCCAGCAAACTAGATCGTCGATAAAAGAATCCAAGAATGCGACACCGCCAGAACCTGGTTGTGCATCGTCAGTCGGGGTGGATATTGCCATCACTCTTTTATTGCTGTCAGTGTTATCAAATACCGAACGAACATTGGTGACATTGACGTCGAAAGGAGCAAAATCTTCGGCTACCATCTGCATAATAGAAGCAATTTGAAGATTCGACAAACCAGAAGGGACTGCGGTGATTGTATTTGCGCTCCAGTCGGGTTGGTTGATTGTCTCTCCGTCGAAATCGCAGTAGATCACCGTTGGAGCGCCAGGGCGGCTTTCAAAATTGGTAGCAGTAAGAGTCGTTGATGTTGAATTTTGCGAGATGAATGCCGTAGATTGAACTTTCTTTGGGAATGCATGCTCAATTGCTACCGGGTAATTTGAAAGTGAACTGGCACAGCGTAATTCGCTCACAGTGGTTTCTAAGAGTTGCCAGCCTGTGCCATCATTTTCCAGTCGGTGTGCAATACGTTGATTGTTGAAAAAAAGGCGCGCAATTTGACGGCTGTTATTTTTTTGAAATGCGACTCGTCCGCGCTGCGAATCCAGGGTGACTCCGAAGGAAATACTTTGTTCAGTTTGATGGAGTGAATCGACGATGCCATTGATGCGATACTCCTGAGCGATGTCCCAAGTGAATGAATCTCCTACTTCTAAGGATTCCCAGTCGATTGATGAGGCGGGTGAAAGTTGAAAAAGTGTCCCGTCTTCTGTGTTTTCGAGTACGTGCATGTGCTCGGTGTTGAAGATTCCCTCTAGTCTTAGGGTAGAGGGTTTTAGGGTTGATTGGAACTGCGTGGCTGATGTTTTTGTGAGTTGGGCTGAATCACTTGGTTGATTGTTGGGCTGATCCGATTGATTTTGAGAGTTCGAATGGCGGCTATAATTGTATCCAATAATCACTGCGGAGAGCAGTAGGATTAGTGGGAATCGAGCATGCAGAAAATGGAACACAAATTTAATTATTATTTTTTACTTTCGGTTTGCAAGTTGACATTATCGATAGCAAGACTTTGATTAATCAAAGTATGATTTTTGATAAGCCATTATATTTATTTTTAGCAGCCTGTTGTACCGCATTATCGATGGTTGGATGTGGCCCACAGCCTGCTGCATTAGAGACAGATGAGTCGGGCTCTTACACCGTAGTCTGCACCGTTGGAATGATAACTGACATAGTACGTAATGTCGCTGGCGATTATGCTCAAGTGTCAGGGATTATAGGCGAAGGTGTTGACCCGCACTTGTATAAGCCGACGCGCAGTGATATGGTAAAGCTTAGTGGCGCGGATGTGGTTTTTTACAATGGTTTGCTGCTTGAAGGTAAAATGACGGATGTGTTGGTACGCGTATCTGGCGCAGGTAAGCCAGTGCAGGCAGTCACAGAGGCGATACTAGAGGATACGGATTACCTGCTGAATAAAGACGACGGCTCGGAGTACACAGACCCGCATATTTGGATGGATGTTCGTGGCTGGTTGCAAGCTGTGCCAGTCGTCGTTGACACACTTTCAGCATTCGATCCAGAGCATATGGAAATTTATAAGCACAACGCACAGCAGTATATCAAGCAATTAGAACAGTTGGATAGGTATGCGCAGCAGTCGATTGCATCGATCCCTGAAATGCAGCGTGTATTGGTGACTGCCCATGATGCATTTCAGTACTTGGGTCGAGCGACTGGATTGACTGTGCGAGGTATTCAAGGAGTGAGCACCGAGTCGGAAGCCGGCGTTCGTGATTTGGAAGAGTTGGTGAACTATATAGTGGAGCAGCAAATTCCAGCAGTATTCGTAGAGACATCTGTTGCGGATAAGAATGTGCGTGCTCTGGTTGAAGGTGCGAATGCACGTGGTCATACTGTGGTTATCGGTGGGTCGCTATTTTCGGATGCAATGGGTGCACCTGGTAGCTACGAAGGCACCTATATTGGTATGATTGATCACAATATTACGACTATTACCCGCGCACTTGGTGGTGTCGCACCCGAAGCCGGTATGCAGGGTAAGCTCAGTGGAGTGGCGCATTAACTGTATTACAATATGAGTGCTGTATCCAAAAAATGTCGACAACCAGTTGAGGCGTTAGTGCTACCACTGGCGGTCCGTGATTTGACTGTAGCCTATCATCGTAAGCCAGTGGTGTGGGATATTGATCTCGAGATACCAGAGGGTAAGCTGGTCAGTATAGTCGGACCCAATGGAGCGGGTAAGAGCACACTGATTAAAGCCTGTCTCGACTTGATCCCACGGACGTCTGGGGAAATTACGATTTATGGCGAAACCTATAGCCAGTCGCGAAAGCGCGTGGGCTACGTGCCGCAGCGTGAGAGTGTGGATTGGGACTTCCCGGTAAGTGCGCTGGATGTAGTTGCTATGGGCACCTATGGCAAACTTGGTTGGTTTCGACGAGTGAATAAACGCTCAAAGGCTTTAGCGCTAGATGCTCTCGATCGTGTCGGATTGGCAGACTATGCGCATCGACAGATCAGTCAGCTTTCGGGTGGGCAACAGCAGCGTACCTTCTTAGCACGAGCATTAGTACAGGATGCAGATGTTTATTTCATGGATGAACCGTTTGCTGCGGTGGATGCGGCAACGGAGCAAGCGATTGTTGAATTACTTAAAGAGCTGCAACAGCGCGGTAAAACATGCCTCGTGGTACACCATGATTTGGCAACAGTGCCGCAGTATTTTGATTGGACGGTATTGCTAAATATGCGTGTGGTCGCGGCTGGTCCAACTAAAGACGTTTTTACTGAAGAAAATTTACGCAAGACTTATGGTGGAAAACTTTCATTGTTGAGCGAAGCCGCGGAGGAACTGGCAAAATCATTGTAGGAGTTTTGCTTGCGAAGCCTGCGATGCATTCAGTTTTTCCACTCTTATTTCTTAACTTACCATGTTTGAAATTTCAGAGATCATAGACGTTCTACTGTTACGAAATTATAATACGCGGCTGGTGGTCATTTGCACCCTGTTGCTCGGTTGTGCTTGTGGTTTAATGGGCGGGTTTCTTCTGTTGCGTAAACGTTCCTTGATGGGTGATACACTGTCACATGCGACCTTGCCGGGTGTGTGTTTGGCTTTTTTTGTTGGTGTCATGCTGGGTGGGCAAGGCAAGTCGCTGCCGTTATTATTATTGGGTGCAACTACAACGGGAGTATTGGGCTGCGCGACGGTGTTGTTTATTCGCAATCATTCACGTATTAAGGACGATGCGGCAATGGGTATCGTGTTAAGCGTATTCTTTGGCGCAGGTGTTGCGCTGTTAACAATCGTCACCAAGATGCCCAGTGGAGCAGCTGCTGGCTTGGAGTCTTTTATCTATGGTAAGACTGCATCGATGGTGCTCAGCGACT
>JAURBE010000053.1 GCA_030829145.1 Verrucomicrobiota bacterium
AGCGCCATTTCATACAGAGCAGGTACGTGCCAGACGGTGTAGACGAAGGTGAACAATAGGCCGCCACAGACGGGCTGTGTTAGCATACGCATGACTTTGCGCAGCCATTCCGGCTTAAGTAGCCAGTCAATGAGCCATGTAGGTGTGCCGAAGAGGAACAAGACTGGGCTTACGTAGATCAACAGCATGTGCTGGACCATGTGTGCGGAAAATAGAAACTGTTCACCAATTTGATCCAGCGGTGAGCCAACCGCCAGATAGATATTGATGAGTCCGAGATAGAAGAGAATCGCTTGGCCACGTGGAAACGCAGTATTGGGCGCGATGCGCTCTCGCAAAGGGCCTACTCCGAGTGCGTAGAGCCAACCAAACAGCAGGATGGTGATTAGTAGCAGAGGCTCAGTATGCCAGTGTAATTGCATGTCCGTTGATGTGCTGCAGAAGTCGTTACAAAAAAGAAAGGACGATAGTTTCCTATCGTCCTTGAAAATCTCAACTCTGATTTACATTAGAACGCTGTGATTGCCTCAAAATCGACGTAACTGCGGTCCATAATAAACATCAGAGCGATCACAGTACCGGTGGCAATGACCAGCCCGGTGCCAAAGGCTAGGGTGAGTAGTAGGCGGTCGTAGATCAAGTGCATGAACCAAGCGATCACGCTGATGAATTTAAACAGCGAAAGCGCAATCAGTACCGTGAAGATCACGGCTTGGTTGATCGGTAGATAAACCAAGACTAGCTCAACGCCAGTAATCGCAGCCAATGCCAGCGCTAGATTGATGAAAGCGTGATACTTTTGTGCTTCGCCGTTGTGGTCGGTTTCGGAAGGAGAGTGCGCGTCAGACATAATGCTTTTTAAATAAATTCGATCAGGTAGATCGCGGTGAAAATAATAATCCAAACAATATCAACAAAGTGCCAGTACAGACCAGCAATTTCAACATCCACAGCACTTTGATGGGCATCCATCTTGCCTGTAAATGAGTAAAAATACATGCAAATGAGCCAGAAGACACCAATTGCTACGTGCACGCCGTGCGTACCAGTCAGCATGTAGAAGGTCGATCCGAAGGTGCCACTACTTAAGGTGAGACCAGCATGAACGAACTCGGTGAACTCATATACTTGGCAACCGAGGAAGATCAGGCCGAAGAAGATCACGCCGATGGTGTTGCGGCGGAAGCTCTTGATATCTCCTTTATGCATGGCAGATACTGCGAGTGCCATTAGGAACGAACTCATTAACAAAATGAACGTTGAGAATGAGGTAAGCTCTAGGCTGAAGAGCGACGTTGGATCGTAGGACTCTGGATATAACTTACGATATATCAGGTGAGTCGAAATCATGGTACCGAAGAACATGCAGTCGGAACCAAGGAAGAGCCACATCAGTAGCTTCTTATTGTTGACCATCAAGCTGTGGTGGCCGTCGTCGTTGTTGTGGGCGTCGTCGCTCATTATTTTGAAATTCTAAAGTGCTAAAATACTAAAAGGTTCAAGCGTTCGCTTAGATTTTGTCTTCCTCAGGGTGGAGGTGATAGCCACCAGGACCTTCGACTGCCCAAAGAATGATGCCGAGAGCGATGGTAAATAGGCCTGCAATGGCCACGTATCCCATATATGGGATCCCTACCTGCATGAGGCAGAGCCCCAGACCAAGCGGCGCAAAACCAAAGGATGCGAGTACTGGCATCCAGGATTGGCTCGGCATGTGTATCCCATGTCCGTCGTCCGCTTCAAAAGTAATATTGCGGTTCTCTGGGCCGTGCTTGTGCTCCCACAGTGCATCACGCGCAGGGATGATCGGAGTGCGGCCAAAGTTGTAGTGTTGCGGCGGCGATGTGGTCGCCCATTCGAGTGTACGGGCATCCCATGGGTCATTGCCTGCTGGCTTGCCCTTGGTCATACAAAGAATGATATCAATCACAAATAGCAAGACGCCAAAAGCCAGGATGAAGGCCCCGATGGAGCAAACCATGTTATAGCCGTCCCAGCCAAATCCGGAGAGGTAGGTGTGGGTGCGTCGCGGCATTCCGATCAAGCCCAGAAAGTGCATGGGGAAGAAGGTCACATTCAAGCCGACCGTCGCAAAAATTGCGACCCAGATGCTGAGGTTACCAGTCCACATCTTACCGACCATTTTTGGTAGCCAGAAGTAAATGCCGCTGATGGATGCGAGCAAGATGCCACCAATTGCAACATAGTGGAAGTGCGCGATCACAAAGTAACTGTCCTGTTGCTGCGCATCGGCGGGAGCAGCGGAGTGCATAATACCGGAGAAGCCCCCCATCATGAACATCCAGATGAAACCAATACTGAAGATCATCGGCGCACCGAAACGTACGCGACCACCCCAGAGTGTGCCAATCCAGTTAAAGATCTTTACCCCGGTGGGTACCGCTATGGCCATCGTCAAGAGGGAGAAGGCGGCGGTTGCCACTTTACCAAGACCGGTAGTGAACATGTGGTGCGACCACACTGCAAAGCCGAGGAAGCCAATCACTGCACCAGAGAACACCACGATCGGGTAGCCGAAGAGTGGCTTTTTGGAGAAGGTCGGAAGTACCTCAGAGACGATCCCCATCGCAGGTAGGACGAGAATGTAAACTTCTGGGTGACCAAAGATCCAGAATAAGTGCTGCCACAAGATTGGCTGTCCACCTTCTGCGACTTGGAAGAAGTTGGTGTCAAACATGCGATCGAACATCAGTTGCCCGAGTGCGATCGTAATCGCTGGGAATGCGAAGATGATCAGTAGTGAGACGATTAGCGTCATCCAAGTGAATACCGGCAAGCGCATCATCTTCATGCCCGGAGCGCGCATATTGAGAATTGTGGCCACGAAATTCATCGCTGCACCCAACGATGCGATCCCAAGTATCTGCAAGCCGAGGATCCAGAAGTCAGTGCCCGCGCCAGTGAATTGTCGCTCTGTCAGCGGAGCATAACCGAACCACCCCATACCAGGGACAAAATCATCCATACCCGCAGTCGGACCCGCTGCAGTAAACCAGCCGAGCTCGGAAAATGCCTGCATCAACCAGCTGAAGTTCAGCACCAACGCACCTGCAACAAAGGTCCACAGGCTAAAGCTGTTGAGCCGCGGAAAGGCCACATCACGCGCACCGATTTGCAGTGGCACGAGGAAATTAAAGAACGCTGCATTCAACGGCATGATCGCTAGGAAAATCATGGTCGTGCCGTGCATCGTAAATAGCTGGTTGTAGCGCTGTGCAGAGATTAGGTCATTCTCGGGCACCGCCAATTGGGCCCGAATGATGAGTGCTTCGATGCCGCCAATGAGCAGGAAAAGGAGGGCAATCGCACCATACATGATGCCGATTTTTTTGTGGTCAACAGTCGTGAGCCAGTCAATCAGGACGCTCTTGCTGTGATCCGGGCGCATGAGGCCGAGATTACTGGTCTCAGGTTTGAGCGCGTGATCGTGCGTGGTAGTGGAGGTGGGTGTGTCTGTTAGCGTGCTACTCATTGTAGTGATCTACTTGAGGGTTTGCAGGTAAAGGGAGATTTTACGGATTTCGTCATCAGTAAGTAGTTCGTCAAGTTCGCCGATGCCGCCGCCATTCGCCTTCCACATGAGATTGCCAGGTTTGACGACGTCGGTCTCTTTAATCCACTTGAAGAAATTCTCATACTGTTGTGCTTCATCGACAGAGCCGTCTTCGGCGCGGTGATTCAGCCAGCCAGCTGCCATTGATAGGCGGGAGGCGACTTTGGTGAGGTTTGGGCCAGCCACGCCGAGCGCGCGTGGGTTGCCATTCACGGCATGACAGGTGGCACATTTACCGCGAGTCATGAACAAGTTGAGGCCTTGATTGATGTCGTCGCTAAGTGTTTCTGGAGAATCATTTAAAGTGCTGTACCAGTCATCCCAGCTCATGCCGTTTGGAGTGGTATGGCCTTGCTTGATCTCACTGACCCAATTGGCAAATTCGTCGTCGCCGACAACGGTACTGCGAAATAACATGCGCGCATGCGAGTCGCCACAATACTCAGCACATTGGCCGTAGTAATAATCGTGAATTTCATCTTGCAGGTACTGTGCATAGGCTGCGCGAAGTTCCTCGTCGGAGCCAGTGGCATTGTTTTTGTCCTGCCAAGCCTCGAAGGAATCTCCAGCTTGAATCCACATTTGGTTGGTGCGCCCTGGTATCAAGTCCACCTTACCGGCGATTCTTGGCAGCCAGAAGGAGTGGATCACATCCTTCGAGCGCAGTTCGAGTCGTATCACTTTGCCTGCTGGGATGACCATTTCATTGGCAGTAGAGATGCCGAGTTGCGGGTAGTCAAATGCCCACCACCATTGGTAACCATTGACGCGAATGGTGAGCACGTTGTCTTCTTCCGCTGCAGCGAGGCCATCACCTTGGTACCATTCGCCAAGTTGGCTTTCTTCTGAGAAGGGGATGTCATGCGTATACCAAATCGCACGCAAAGTTGGTACCGCAATAATTACAAGCAACAGAATCGATGCACCGATGAGACCAATTTCAACCAGTGGGTTCCCGTGTCCTTGTGAAGGAAGCGGGCGTGTATCGTTCTTCTTTTCGCGGAATTTGAACATCGCAACCAAGTAGAACGCACCCACTAAGACGAAGATAAACGTGGAGACCCAAACCGTTATCATGAAGAGCTCGTACTGAGTCTCAGCGACTGGTCCCTTAGTGTCGAAAGTCGACATGCGGGTATTAACGTCACAACCACCTAGTAAGGTGAGTGTAATTAGAGAAATTGCGAGCGCAATGAATTTACGGAGTCCGCTGGATGCGTTCTTCACGAGCAGTTGGTTGTGGTTGGTTGTAAAGAGAGTGAATTGATTCGAAAATCAAAGGAAGGATCTAAAGAGACTGGTATCACCTGACAAGATAATCTTCGTGTATTGCAATCAATCAGCACGGCTTTTTCATCCTATAAGATGCGGTAATTGATTGAATGTGCTAAAACCATTGATAAAGGAAGCAATAGACGAGAACGCCTGTGACTGAGACGTAGTACCAAATGGGAAAAGTCCAGCGCGCCCAAGCGCGATGTTTTTCACGTTTACCTTTGATTGCGAGTGTCAGTGTGGTGAGCACTAGTGGCACGATGGCGATCGCAAGTATAATATGCGATACCAGCATTACGTAATAGATCGTACGCCACGCACCATCGCCGGCAAAGGGTGTGTGTACGCCTTGTACCAGCCATTTGTGGAGTAAATAAAAGCACAGAAAAATGACTGATACGCCGAATGCGCTCATCATGCATCTGCGGTGTGCGCGCTCGCGGCCTGTTTTGATACAAATGAAGCCGAGAGTCAGCAGCACGGTTGCCGTGCCATTGAGCAGCGCGTTGACTGTGGGAAGTGCTTCAGTAAATGACATAAATCAAATATTTGGCGTTAGTTAGAGTAGCCAGAGGTCCAATACCAATGGTAGTAACAGTGCTGGTAAATAGATGATCGACGCAAAAAACAACTTACGTGCAGCAATGTCGCGCTCATCTGTTTTAAGAAATGCAATCGATGGGCGCAGCATGTAAACGCCAGTCACAATAGCGATCACACCGTAAATCCAAGTGGCGTAGCCGAGGAGCACTGGCAGGAGGGTGCTAGCGATCAGGGCAAGGCAGAATACAAACGATTGCACGGCCACCTTGCGGCCTGTGGTGTCGGCATTTGAGAGCATCACGAAGCCACCTTGGGCATAGTCCTTACGGTGTGTCCACGCGATCGCGAAAAAGTGTGGCATCTGCCAGAGGAATAAGATCGCAAATAAAATCCAGCCCAGCGTGCTAATCCGTCCCTCTGCAGCAGCCCATCCGATCAACGGTGGAAGTGCCCCGGGGATAGCGCCGATGAGTGTATTCCACGTAGTGAAGCGCTTTAAGGGGGTGTAGAGTAGTACGTAGGAGGCAATGGTTGCCGCGGTTAATGTACCCGCCAGTAAATTGGCACCTTTATAGAGAAGAAAGCAACCTAGGGTACTCAGCCCCAGCCCGTAAATAAAGGCATGCAGTGGTGCAATGCGGCCTGCAGGTATTGCGCGATCTTTCGTCCGCACCATTTTGCCATCTGCTTCGCGCTCGAGCCACTGGTTCAGCACGGCCGCACCACCTGCAGCGAAAGAGGTACCTACGAGCAGACTAAACAGTACGCTGAAATCACGTATGGGATCCGCGGAGAGATAGCCGCAGACTGCGGTCACTACTGACAAAAAGCTCAAGCGTGGCTTGGTCAGCTCATAAAAATCCTCGATGCGGCCGCGCAACGAAACATCCGGTTCGGATGAACCAGCGAGAGCAGAGGTTTCTGTAGTGTGATGACTCAATTGGTTAGCGAGCGCGTTTAGGTAGAATGGCCCTGCGCAGTATCCTAGGCAGTTGGCTTCTGGTTCACGCGGCGATGAGCTAGAAAAGTTAAGCCCCACGTGCTGGCAAGTAGAAAAGCTCCGACCAAGTGGTGAATTGTTGCGACATAAGAATTCCTGACTGTCCAGATGGTTAATGCGCCGAGATAAATTTGCACGAAGAGCAGACCCAGTATCGTTAATATCCAAAACATGAAGGCTTTGCGAGTGATGGGATTGGCCCAGAGCTTGCTCAAATAAACCAGTAGGATCACCGTGAGTATTAAGGCGCCGACCCGGTGCGCAAAGTGAATGGCCACATCAAAATTCCAATAGGCAGGCAGTAAACTGCCAGGTTGTGACATTGGAAATTGGGCGATTGCGAGACCTGCTTTTGCATGGCGCATAATTGCGCCGACGAGGATTTGTAGGAAAATAGCGGTGGTACATACAATGCCCCAGCGTTGCAACGATACGGGAACAGCCTTAGTTAGGCCAGCTTGGCGCTGGATCCAGAGTTTTGAACTTCCCAGTGTAAGTGCCACTAGAATACCAAGCACGATCATTGCGCCGCAGGCATGTATGACGGCAAAGCTCTGCGCCACTAGATTGTGGTCTGCCTGAGTGTTGAGGGCGTCGAAGCGCACACGCGCGCCACCGAGTACTCCTTGTAAAATGACTACTAGAACGAGTAAGCGCGAACAGGTGCGCATCCAGCTTCGCTCTTCTCTGAGCCAAGTAAACAGTAGGAGGCCAAGTGAAAGAAAACCAACAATCATGCCCAGCAGGCGGTGACTGTGTTCGGCAAGCATATCGGATTCTACGATCCAGTCATCGGGGTTGAGTGAGCCGTTTGAAAGAGGCCAATCGAGAAAGGCCATGCCTGCATCGATCGTGGTAGTGAATCCACCCGCAAAGAGCAGTGCAGTGATCCAGCAAAGAGCAAAGATGCAGGAGGCATAGAGCCAAGGTTGATAATCGGCGGTGCGTTTTGATGTGAGAGTATTCATGGCAGTTACTACGGAAGTTGAATGTGCGCACTTCGCTCTCAGTATCAAGCGGAAGATTCGATCTCTCGCATCTTCTTTTCTTTGCATTATTTAATTTGAATTTTTTCGGACGAACCCTGACACTCTCAGCTTATTACAATGAACAAAGCTGCCTTTTTTAATGCCTTGATTGATACACTCCGTGAAGAAGCCTTGCATGCCGTTAAAGCGTCGCAAGATGCGGCAGACTATGCGACTAACGAGGAATCCCGTGCAGAATCGCAATGGGACACCCAAGGGCTCGAAGCCTCCTACCTAGCTGCAGGGCAAGCAGGACAGGCCAAACAATGGGCTGACGCGGTTGAGGAATTGCAGTCGGAGCGTGACGGTCTACTCAAGACTAACACCGATATTTCGCTTGGCGCATTATTTAAAGCCGACTTGGGCGGTGTAGAGGAAGTGTTTTTTTTGGCTGGAGTTGCCGGGGGGCAGGTGATTCAGGTGGATAATATAGCAGTGACTGTAATTACAGCGCAGTCACCGTTGGCCGCTCGGGTACGGGGGCTGAAAATCGGCGAGACGTTTACTCTGCCCAACGGCAAGTTAGGCGAGATTCTAGCGATCGAGTAGCTAGCGTTCAAGCGTGCCTCGGGTGACACCGAGCTGATTAATTAGTTTGAGCTCTTGCCACAGTGTGTCAGCGCCAATCTCATTACGCAGCAGTGCCTCGTAGTGATCCATTGTGCGGCGTACTTCGTCGCCGCTTTCATTCAGGAATTCGATTCGAAAAGCGGCAGCGCCTTGTCGCGCCATATCGTGTGCAAATTCGGCTCCGGTTTGTGCTTTGGAATTAAACAAAGTATTTCGGCAACCGGCATCCGCTTTCAGAGGATGCAGTGCTCCGACGCGGTCTTTGAGCTGCACCTCGTGCGTATCGCAAGGGCGCCCACAGTCGCGAAAATCTTTGCCCTCGGAGAGGAAGGCGCAGAACACACAGTGCTCCATGTGAAACATTGGCATGTGCTGGTGTAGTGTGATCTCGAACCAGCCGGGTTGTGAATGGTTGAGTAAGGCATCAAGCTGAGTTGTGTTGAGGTCGTACGAAGCAGTTAGGCGTTCGAGGTTCCAGCGATCGATGAAATAGTTCGCAGTTAGATGGTTGGCAACATTGAGCGAGAAGTCGCCGCGTAGGCGATAGTCCGACAGTGCGGTGAGGTGCTCGTGGTTGCGGGCAAGGAATCCATCGGCGCCGCAGTTCAGTAATTGCTTGGTAATAAAATCCTCACCGGACTTGAACATGCGCGGCGGGGCGACCCAAATCTCTCGTGTACGTCCGTCTGCAGCGCTGGCAGCGCGAGCGCGTGACACCGCTTCACTATATTTGCGTGGGTCTTCTAGCTCAATGTAGATTTCAGAATAGGGCAGCATCAGTGCGACATCGAACTGCTCCCAATTGCGCACGTAGGGGATGAGGTACGGTTGAGTGGTGTTGTTGGTTGCTAGTTGGTTGTTGGTTGCTAGTTGGTTGTTGGTTGCTAGTTGGTTGTTGAGTTTCCATCGCAGTGGTTGCACGCGCAGTGCCGTGAGTTGGTCGACTGCATCGCGGCGCAGTTGATTGAGCATCGAGGCTGGCACCATACAGCCCATCCCCAGTTGGTTGTTCAGTGATTGCAGATGAAACCCCGTACTGCCGAGTCTGCCAATTTGTTTGGTTAGCGTCGGGGTGTTCGCGGCTTTTTTTTGCGCTGCTTCAAGGGGCCTTTCGGATTCGGTTTGAACTACGCGGCCCGCTTCATCTTGTAATGAGAGCACGAGCGGTGCGCCGACCTTGCCGCTGACTGTGGCAGTGATTGGGCGCTTGTAGTTGGGCTGCTCGACTTCGAAGCTTTGGCGCAGGGCTTTATCCAGTGCGGGGTCGGATGTCTTATATACTGTATCGCCAGCGCTGACGCGGTGCCAATTAATCGAGTCTCTAAGGAAACGTATAAAGCTACGGCCGTTCCCTGTATCCACTGAGGTGATACGCCCGCCTTCCTCGCGTTCGTCAGGGCGACCGCGATCCAGTACCACTCCGTCACCTGCTTTGACAGGGTGGTCGAGGGCAAGCCAGATGCCATCTCGCTCGATACGTTCAACCACACCGAGGCGTAGGCCACGCTTTTTGCCAAAGCGTGCGTGGACGAGCTTTTGGTTGTCAATGCCGCCGAGCCATCCGGTTGACAGGCCACGTGAGAAAGTCATCTCTAGCGCATAGCGGCCTTCGTCGGCATTAAACGGCGCGAGTGCAGTGGCGCTTTCAGGGTAGCGTTTATTCCATGCCGCATCGAGTGCCTTACGGTAGACACTCGTCACGGCAGCGACATACTCGGGTGCTTTAAGGCGACCTTCGACTTTGAGACTAGCTACGCCGGCATCGATGATACCTTCCATCGCGTCCAGCCCTGCTAGGTCTTGCGGGCTGAGTAGGTAGCGTTTGTTGCCTAGGTCGAGTTGTTCGCCATCGCTAAAGAGATCGTAGGGCAAGCGGCAGGCTTGAGCACATTCGCCACGATTCGCGGAGCGACCGCCGAGTGACTCACTGGTTAAACATTGGCCAGAGTAGGCGACACAGAGTGCCCCGTGGACAAAGATTTCCAGTGGCATATCAAGGCCTTTCTGGAGTGTCTTTTCTTTAATGGCATTGATTTCATTGAGCGAGCACTCACGTGCGAGTACTACGACGCTGGCACCAAGCTCTTCGGCGAAATGCACGCCGGCTTCACTGGTCACACTCATTTGAGTGGAGGCGTGGATTGGGAAGTCAGGGGAGAGTTTGCGGATCAATTGGCAAATGCCGACA
Organism: Verrucomicrobiota bacterium; assembly: GCA_030829145.1. Lineage (GTDB taxonomy): Bacteria > Verrucomicrobiota > Verrucomicrobiia > Opitutales > Coraliomargaritaceae > Lentimonas. The sequence goes on from JAURBE010000053.1 coordinate 10,179, forward strand.
TCTTGCACAATCGCAGCATCCACCCCTGAACTGATGATGGCGCGAAGGAAGCGTTCTGCATCTTCGAGTTCATTGGAAAAGACTAGCGTATTAAAGGTCACATAGCCGCGTACGCCGCGTTCATGTAAATAAGCCATGAGGTCAGGCAGATCGGCTTCTGTGAAGTTTTTGCCTCGCATACGCGCATTGAAACGATCCAACCCAAAGAAAATTGCGTCCGCACCATTTTCGACTGCGGCGCGAGCACATTCCCAGTCTCCTGCTGGCGCAAGAAGCTCTGGCTTTTTAATGGTGGCGTGGGAAAGGTCGTTGTCGACGCCGAGACGCTTTGGTATGAGTTTTGGCACGGGTTATAAATAGAAAACGGGAAGGGAAATTAAAAACTTCAGCGCCTTTGCACGTCTGCGCGAGAAAAATCCTGTTGCTTGTGCTGAGCGGTTTTCGAGCAGAGGCGCAGGGCAGTAAGATGAAATTTAGGCGTCTTGTTTTAGCAGCTCGTTGACCCAACGCCGGTGCGGACCGGATAGGGTGACACGCTCTAATTGGTCGAGTGCGATCCAATGCAAGTTCGAGGGCTGAGCTTTGAGAGCTGAGGTTGGAGGTTTGAGTCGATAGATGGTTTCTTTGATACGCTTGTTCGTGATGCCGCGGGTTTTAGTGGTGAGGGCCTTATCAAGTTGGGGTTTGCCCTTGAAGTGGGTGGTGGCTGGGAGCTCGTATTGGCCTGCGAGTTGTTGGGCGTCGTCTGGAATACGATGGAGCAGCAGCTTCCCGTCATTCACGCTCCAAATACGATCGATCTGCACTTGTTGAGTGGCTTTGCGCTGAATGTTTGGTATGTTTTCTTGGGAGCCGCTTGCTACTGCCGCGCAAAACTGTACTACGGGGCAGACCGTGCAGAGCGGATTGGCTTTTTGGCAGATGGTCGCGCCGAGCTCCATCATGGCCTGGTTGTGATCGCCTGGGGTGTTGTGATTGAGTACCATATCGGCTGTAGGAGTGAAGGCTTTGACCGCGTCGCCGTTATTCTTGAAGCAGCGTGTGTCGTTGGTGAGTCGGGCGAGGATGCGCACCACGTTGCCATCCACTACCGCTGCCGGGTAGTTTTGTGCGATAGAGCTAATGGCAGCAGAGGTGTAGGGGCCGATGCCGGGTAGCGCTTGCCACTGTTTGGCAGTGGTTGGCTTGGTTTCGAGTGTCACATAGTCTTTGGCGAGTTTGTGTAAGTTGCGTGCGCGGCTGTAATAGCCGAGTCCTTCCCAATGTTTGAGCACGTCTTCGCTCGGTGCTTCGGCGAGTGCTTCGAAGTCAGGGAAGCGTTTGAGCCAGCGATCAAAGTAGGGCAGCATTGTCTTAATCTGCGTCTGCTGCGCCATGAGTTCGGAGACGACGGTTTTGTAGAGCGAGGGTGCGGTGCGCCAAGGCAGGGATCGTTGTGCGGTGGAATACCAAGCGGCGAGTGCTTGTTGAAAGGCTTTAGTTTGTGAGAGCAGCGACATTTTTTAAGCAAGATCGAACATGTATTAAAGTACATCGAACTTTGAAAGAGCGGATAACAAATTGAAACAATTTGTGCCACTAAAATACGCTTTTCATGAGAAGGTAATACCTTGTAGTGCTCGTATTGTCGCAGTTAAAAAGCCGCGATTGGGCTGGTAATTGGGTGCGTGTCAGCAGTGATGAGTTATTGATGCAGGCAACTCAGTTTGCATTCTGTCGAGTTTCGCTGGGAATGTAGGGCGAATAAACCGCAGTTCGGTGTATCCAGCGTTGCATTAGGATTGGTTTTACTGTCTCGTCTCGCGTTGAAACTGTCATGCCAAAGAAGAAAACACCCAAGCCGGAGGACA
>JAURBE010000054.1 GCA_030829145.1 Verrucomicrobiota bacterium
GTTTTAAACAGATTCATTGTAAGCAAAGCCTTAATAATCCGATTTAAACCGCATATGTCCAAGAGCCCTTCATCTAAAACGATTACTGATCGTGTTTGTACTTTCATGGGGATGATCATTCCAAGTTGCATGGAGGGATTACGTCTCGTCGAGTTAGGCAAACAGCGTCCACTCAAGTTACATGAGCGAATGGTATTATTCTACAATTCGCCGCTCTGCTTGCATTGTAACTGTAATCGCGAGAAATTTGACAAAGAGCGTGCAAAACTACGTGTGATTGAGCAAGAGCGACGGCAGCAAAAATGAGTGCTGCGCACAGATCTATGATTGGCTCTAAATCGAAGGCGGTATCAATCCTTTCTGTATTCATCAGCCGCTGCCATAATTTCCCTGTTTATTAATGATGGCTATGCATGATTCCATTCTAGAAGTGGTGAAAGTGAACAAAGCCTATGGAGCTGTTGAAGTGCTGCATGGCCTCAATCTCACGGTTGGTGTTGGTGAGCGGGTCGCCCTGACTGGCCCCAGTGGCAGTGGCAAATCGACTTTACTCAATTGCCTGTGTGGCATTGAGCCGGTTGATTCTGGGCAAATAAAAATTGCTGGGGAGTCGCTGCAGCATCGCTCACGTACGAGTTTGGATCGTTTACGGAGAGATTACATTGGCTATGTTTTTCAGAGCTTTCACTTGTTGCCGACTCTGACAGCCATTGAGAATATCGAGCTACCAGGGCAATTGATTGGCATGGATAAAAGTGAACGTATCGAGCGCGCACAGCAACTCTTACAATCAATTGGGCTCGAACATCGTGCCACTCATCGGCCGGATTCCCTCAGTGGTGGAGAGCGGCAGCGAGTCGCCCTAGCGCGTGCCGTCATGCATCGTCCGCGATTAATCCTAGCAGATGAACCTACAGGTAGCCTCGACTCGATCAATGGTGCAAGGGTGCTAGATCTGCTCGAAACACTTTCGCAGACCCATCAGATAGCTATGTTGCTAGTCACCCATGACAAAGAATCGACGCGTATCTGTGAACGGACTGTGGGCATGCGCGATGGGCGAATCGTAGAGCCACAAACGACGTGATGCGTTTTACCGATTCATTGTCGCTGCTTTTATTTAAAACGACTTTTCGCCATTGGCGTGACGCGTGGGCCAGCTATTTGATATTAATCAGCATCGTCGCTGTTGGAGTTGGAGCTTTCAATGGCATTCGACAAGCGAGTCGAGCAGCCTCTGCTAATTTTGGACTTTTTAACGAAGCTGTATCAGGTAGGAGCGATTTTATAATCGAAGCTGAAATTGGCATTCTTGAATCCGCGGAGCTTGAAGCATTGGCGCCGATGGCACTTGATTCGGATTGGCATTTGTTACCTGTCATTGAAGGATCAGTTGCCCAAACTGATCCTGCTGGCCAAGTCATTCGTCAGTTGCGTGTTGTTGGCTTAGATTTAATTGGCTTGGGCAACTTACCGGATTTTATCGACCAGGGGCTTTCTTTTGCCGGAGAGCAAGGCGGCCAAGGGGAATGGTCAGAGTGGATAGGCGATGACTCAGGTGTATGGATTTCGGAAGCGTTCTCCCTTGATACTGGTATAGGTAGAGGGGATGCGCTGCAGTACGCATTTGGCGGCCAATTAGGAGTCATTTCAGTTGCGGGGGTGTTGCGCTCTGAGGGCTCATCGCTGCCTGAGGATGTGGTGATTTGTGATATCATAGTCGCACAAAAGTGGTTGCGTCGAGTGGGGCAGCTCGATCGTGTCGAAGTTATTCTTGAGGATCGAATCGCAAGAGCCGATCCAAACTACATTACTGCGATTGGTAAACGCCTAGAGAGAGCACTACCGGCAGGGTATACCCTAGAGCTTTCAGACACGCGTGCAGCGAAGCGGGCAAGTATGACGCAGGCCTTTAGGCTTAATCTCACTATACTATCTCTCATTGCGATTTTGGTCGGTGCTTACCTTATTTTGCAGGCATTGGATGGGGCAGTCGTGCGTCGACGGACTGAGATGGCGACCTTGCGAAGTCTAGGGGTGAGTGCACCCGCTCTTTTTTGGCTCTGCTTACTAGAAGCACTAGTCATCGGGATGATTGGATCGATTGTGGGTATTGGTATCGGCATGTTGTTAGCTCAAGGCGCAGTACACTTACTCGCTGAGACAGTCAATGTACTCTATTTTGCGACTTCGGTTGAGGCGATTCAGTTAACGCGAGCCGATTGGGTTGTAGGGCTTAGCCTTGGTGTCGTATTTAGTGTCTTTGCAGGCTTGATTCCTGCTCGTGACGCAATGCTGACTCCACCTGCTCAAGTACTTGCTCGGGGCGACTGGTCGCCCGGTTTCAGCTGGTTGCATCGGCCGGCGATTGGATATACATTAATCGGTATTGGAGTGCTATGCCTGCTCATTCCCTCGCAGGGCATGAGTGGCGGTGGGAAATTGCCACTCGGAGGATTCCTTGCCGCCGCATGTTGGATTTTTGGAGTGGCATTACTTGCAGGCCAAATGATGACGCTCGGCGCTGAATTGTTACGTAAGTGGGCCAGTGGACCTACATTGCGTATAGCATTCAGTCGTCTGTCCGATGGCTCGAGTCGTCACCGCTTGGCGGTCGCAGGACTGGTAGTGGCAGTTGGAATGGTGGCTGGTATGCTGCAAATGGTGGGCAGTTTTCGCAACACCATAGAGGGGTGGTTTGATGTCCGCTTTCAAGCTGAACTGTATATTTCAGAGCGGGGTGGAGCAGGTGCAGGAGCAGTGAATGGGATAGACCCAGTATTGATTGCTGAGCTTGAGCAGACCGCAGGAATCAGATTTGCTGATACAGTATATAGCGTTACTGTAGACGCACCGATTGGCGTCACCCAGCTAGTCGGCGTTGACTTTGAGATGTGGTCAGGGACTTTACAGCAGCTTTGGTTACGAAAACCAGGTGAACTAATTGCCATCAATGGTGCGGAACCTGCAATTGTCAGTGAGACTTTCGCGCGGCGATTTGATCTGCTTAAAGGAGGTGAAGTTGTCTTAGGCACACCAACAGGATCGCGGCGAGTTTCGCCTATCGGTATTTACTCTGATTATGGCAGTGAATTTGGATCTGCAGTGATCGACAAAGTGACTTGGAAAAAATGGGCAGCTTCGGACCGTCCGATCAATACCAGCTTGTATCTAGATACTGACATGGCGACTAATTCGTATAGAGATATGCTGCGTCTTCGGTATCCGGGTTTGGATATACGTAATGCCGCGGAATTGCGTACGCTAGCACTTAGTATTTTCGATCAGACTTTTCGGGTCACGACTGCTCTCAATGGGATAGGTCTGTGTGTAGCATTTTTAGGTTTATTACTTGGTTTATTAGCAATCTTTCAAGAGTCCTCACGCACATGGGCAACTCTTGATTGCCTTGGTTTTTCACAGCGACGATTGATTGGATCTGCGGGATTAGAGGGGGCTGGAATCGCATTTGCGGCATGGCTCAGTGGTATATTATTAGGTATAGCACTAGGGTGGCTACTGATTGCGGTGATTAACGTTCAGTCATTTGGCTGGACGCTTCAGTGGTCACTGCCTTGGCGGGAGTTTATTGCATTCGGGTTTTTATTAACAATGAGTGGTTATCTTTGTGGTGTCGGCGCTGGCGCTTGGTGGTTTACTAATAACCAAACTAAACACTCTTGATATATGTGTAGAACTAAGAACATGGCCCTCTTACTGGTGGGTGTACTAATTGCATCGTGTAGTTGCTTTGCAAATACTTGGATTAAGCCCCCGATGCAAACCTTGGAGGGGTACCCCGTGCCGCAACCGAATACACCAGCAGTTTTACCTGATGCACATGGCGCGCATCCTCAATATGCGATAGAGTGGTGGTATTGGGTGGGACACTTAAAAGGGACTGAAAGTGGCGAAGATTTTGGATTTCAATCGACGGTTTTTCGCCTTGCAGGTGCTCCATCGCACGTAGTGGATCAACCCGAGGCACGAGTTGCTTTTGGTGACCATCAGTTATTCATGAGTCATGCAGCTTTGAGTGAATTGACTAAGCAACGTTATCGAAGTGTTGAGCGAATTAATCGCGAGGGCTGGCAGGCGCATGCATCTACTGGTAAATTGGATATAACGTCTACCCCTATACGTGTATTTGAGAGTAGTGGCACAGCGGCGTTTGAACTAGATTTCAGATTACCAGATAATGTACAGGTTGAATTATCACTTCAACCACTCAAACCACTTGTCATTTTTGGTGAGCGCGGACTTAGTCGTAAAGGAGCAGACCCAGCGGCGGTGAGTCTTTATTGGACATATACACGATTGCAAGTAAAGGGTCGTATTATACGTGATGGAGAGATTACAGAGGTCGAAGGTATTGCTTGGCAAGACCACGAAATTGCATCGAGTCAATTAGGCTCAGATTTAGTCGGGTGGGACTGGACTGCAATTCAGCTTTATGATGGCACCGAAGTAAAAGCTTATCGTTTACGTAAAAATGATGGCAGCAGTGACCCTTGGTCTGCGCTATATTGGATTGATCACTCTGCTACTGTACGTGGTGTTTATGCCGATCGATTTAAGTGGCAGGAAGAAGGCTATTGGAGCAGTCCGCTCACAGGATTACGCTACCCAACAAGTGTTTGTATCGAAGCAACCGATCCTCGGGACGGAGTACTTAAGCAATATTATTTAAGACCTCTGCTGGATGATCAAGAGTTTGTCGGTAATCGCAAAGAAAATCCCTACTGGGAAGGCGCATGCCGAGTTTTGGATGGTACAGGTCAAGAAATAGGTCGCGCCTATTTAGAACTAGCAGGCTATGGTGGCAATTTAGTTAAAAATCTTAGTGATTGATGTAAAGTAGGCTAGTACTGCTTGCTTTTTCAATTGGTAATAGATGATTACTTTGTAGTTAGTAATTATCATGAGTGGATATCACCTGGCTTCTTAGTAATCGATCAGGGACCTATCGCCCCTATGATTGAAAATCACCATACGGGGCTTCTCTGGAAGGGTTTTATGCGATCAGAGGTGGGTATTAGGATCATTCAAAAAATAAGAATTGCTCGCCCTGTTGCGGAATCATTCGATTCACTACGCGCTTATCATTCAATATGAGGAATGAAGCATTAAATTTAGCTGGGTAATTCAGTGACGCACATGGCAATAGTTTATGATGTGACTGTAGGTAAATAAAGGAATAAATATAAAATGATAAAATTTATAGGGTTTATCCACTATTTATCTTTACTTCTTTTATAAAAGGTCTATTTTAACAATCATAGCCATTTAATTTTATTTTGTTAGTATGGGGTAGTAACCAGTTAAGGCCTCGGTAAAAATTTACCGGGGCCTTTTTTTTGGAGGGTAAAGTCATACTCAAGTGGTTCCTAAAAGTGTAAATATAAGGGAATTATTAAAAAAATGTAAATGTATACATTTACTCTTGACTCAAATTAAATTATGGCACTTGTTTATTTTTCGTCAGCGGTATGTAGACCCTGATGGTAATATGGGTAGAATGCAGTTAAAGGCCTCGGTGTGGTTACCGAGGCCTTTTTTCTTTCCCCTATCAGAATATGGGTAGTGTTGAATAGAATAGTTAGATCAACTTTAGTCAATGTAGACGGACCTAATGAGGACATCTTTTAGATTACTAATTTACTTGATCAATCTTTCATTTAAAAGTCGTTAGTATTAACATATAACTAACAGTATTGATGTCAAATCTCCGTTGTTAAATCATATTATAGTACGAAAAAGTGGCACGCTTGTTAGTCGAGAAGGTTAGTCTTTATTGGACTGATACGGCATTTCAATGACTTGTCTTTGCTTGGATCCTCAGACACCATTTAAACTGTTGGATTTTTTGATAATCTGTAAATGTGATTTGCGGCTGCCTTGCTTCTAGATTGAATGACTCGGTATGACTTGGCTTCATCTCATCGATTTCGGACTATTGGTGCTCATTTGGGCGGTGCAGTTGCTCGTGTATCCAAACTTTAAGTATTTATCCTCATCGGCACTCCTACGGTGGCATCGTACCTACACACCTGCCATCACAGTAATAGTCATGCCTTTAATGGTCTCTCAAGTTGTGCTGCACGTGCTACGATTGTATGACGTTTTTTCATGGGCTTATGGATTGCTGATGGTGATGGTGCTGAGCACTTGGATCACGACATTCATCATATTTGTACCGCTCCATAATACAATAAGCAGCAATGATGCGTCGCCAGAAACGCTGGATAAACTGATTGCTTATAATTGGGTTCGAACTGTGCTTTGGACTGTCATTTTTTTGGCTGGAGTCGTTGCTGATTCCTAGCTTCAGGGTGAGGCGATGCGTATTCAGTCGGTAAGGATTAGTCCGATTTCCCGTTCCATTTGGCATGTTTCATTCTAGTCAACAAGCAGCACTCGAGGCGCTTGACCAATTTATGCCACACGCGGGGGAGGCCTACGCTCGTTCCCGCAATTATGAGTATGGTCCTGAAGCTAGGATCAATGTATCTTCGCTGTCGTCCTGGGTGCGCTTGCGGTTAATTCCGGAATGGCAACTGATTACTGCTGTATTAGATCATCACACGGTTTCCCAGGCTTCAAAGTTTATCGATGAGGTCTGTTGGCGTACTTACTGGAAGGGCTGGTTGAGCCGCAGACCCTCTGTTTGGCAGGATTATTGTACTCAATTAGCCAAGGATCAGGTCACTGCTGGGGACTTGCCGCGCTACGTTGAAGTGATCTCAGCGGCGAGCGGCATCGAATGTTTCGACGCTTGGACGCGTGAACTCATCGACACTGGCTATTTGCACAATCATGCGCGTATGTGGTTTGCCAGCATTTGGGTTCATACACTGCAATTACCATGGACGTTGGGTGCTGATTTTTTCTTGCGCCATCTGCTAGATGGTGATGCAGCAACCAACACCCTCAGTTGGCGTTGGGTTGCAGGGCTGCACACTGTAGGTAAAACTTATTTGGCGACTGCGGATAATATTAGTCACTACTCTAAGGGACGTTTTAACCCGCAAATTAAATTAGCCACAGTCCCTGTTGATGTGACTGATAGTGCCCCTAATCCACCTGCACAACCTTACGAGAGACTGGCTCCAATTCCAAGTTGCAAACACGTGGGCTTGCTCTTGCACGAGGAGGATGTATCCGCTCTGAGTTGGCTGTATGATCAAGCTGAGGTGAGGGCAACGGCAGGCTTTATTCCTCAGGATGCCTATCAACGGCACCGTATCACACAGTCTGTCTTTGATTTTCGCCACAGTTGCCTCTGCGAGGCGTCCGATGGCGGGGCAGTGGTGCATACTGACCTTGATGCTGTCGTTGAGTGGGCAGTGGCCGCGCAGCTAGATCTTGTGCTTATGGCTGAGCCAGCAGTCGGCATCTGGGATCAGGTAGTCCTTGAGTTACGCCATGGTTTGCAGCAAAAGTCGATTCAGTTAGCATTCAAAAGGCACTGGTGGGACGAGCATTTCTATCCACATGCACAGGCTGGTTTTTTTCGTTTCAAAAAAGCCATTCCCGCCGCACTCGATCAATTAGTTAAATGAAAATAAATTGCTATAACTCTGCCATGATTGGCTCTCTGTTGGCAGATTCTGTCGCGATGCCGGTACATTGGTATTACGATACCGCGGCGCTTGATCGTGACTACCCAGAGCTGAATGGCTTTGAATCGCCACGCAATCCGCACCCAGATAGTATTTTGTGGCGCTCGCATTACACGCCGCGCAATGACCGAGGTGATATTTTGCATGATCAGGCGCAATACTGGGGACAACGGGGCGTGCACTATCATCAGTTCCTCGCTGCCGGCGAAAACACACTCAACTTTAAACTGGCTGTGGAACTGTACCAATTAGTGATTAAGCATGGCAGTTACGATGCGGACGTTTGGTTGACGCATTATGCCACCTGTATGCTCAAGGCAGGCTGGCATCGCGATACCTACGCCGAAGAATATCACCGCGCATTTTTTGATCATTACGCGCAAGGTAAGCCACTCACCGCATGCGGCATCGACGATCTGCATATCGGCGGTCTTAGCCAACTTCCCAGTCTGCTTGCAGCGCTCAATCATATTGGTCAGACAGATCTAGAGGATCAACTTTGTATCGCTGAGCAGCACCTTCGACTCACGCATCATAATTTACATGTGGTCAACGCGGGCAAGGCGCTATGTCGGATCTTGTTCGCCTTGAGTCAAGGGACTGGGCTGCGTGAATCCATCGAGATTCATAGTCAGACATACTGCAAACGCGGTCAGTTTGATACCTGGTCCAATTTCCCCGACCGCACTGTTGTAGGCAGGCATCTTAGCACCGCCTGCTATTTGCCAGAGGCCTTCACTGCCAGTCTCTATCTAACTTGGAAGTACGCCAATAGCTTTAGCGACGGTATCTTAGCCAATGCAACCTGCGGTGGCGATAATTGCCATCGCGGCGCAGTCGTCGGCGCGCTGCTCGGGGCGGCCAATCCAATACCGCAGTCCTGGCTCGATGAATTGCTCGTATTGCCAGAAATTCCGACTCTGACTACTGAACACGAACAGTTCTAGTCGGGAGGGACGAGCTCCGCCTCGTCCGCTGTCACTCGCGGAGGCGAACACTGCACCTGCTTTCACAGTACCTGTCACCTTGGATCCTTGGCATACCTTTTATTGCGGACCACACGGAGGTGGTCCCTCCCAAACCGTTACGGACCACACGGAGGTGGTCCCTCCCATGTGGTTTAATCAAAGATGTGGAACTTTGTAAGGCGACAGCATACCGCGCGATCTTTCAACATGCCTAATACTTTTAGTTATTTATCGCAGGTCTATTTTGACGAGCTCGACGGCCTCGGCCTGCTGCATCACACTCGCTATTTGCTGCACCTTGAACGTGCACAGCAAAACTTCTTTGAACACCTGCTGGGTGTTGATGACTTTAATGTCGAGCGTGATGAGGACATCTATGTGGTGGTGCATAGCCTAACCGCGCGATTTAGGCAGCCTGTCAGCAATCCGGGTCCGCTGGCGATCAACTATACAATTCAAAAAATACGCGGTGGCGGTGTCACGATGGGCTACACCGTCTCGTGCCCCGAATCGGGCACAGTATTTTGTGAGGGCGAGCGTACCGTCTGCAAACTTTCAGCCGAGACGCATCAGCCAGCCCCGTGGTCAGAGCCGTTTCGCGTCGCGATGGAGTCGTTTCAGGCTGCATCTTAAGTCACTTTTCCATCGTGCCAAATTCAGTAATCAAGTCACTTAGTGCAGCGCAGGTCGATCGCATCATTCACATGGCCTGGTGTGATCGCACCAGTTTTGAAACAATTCACGAGCGGACCAATTTCACCGAAGCAGATGTCATTCAACTCATGCGCAACAGACTCAAGCGCAAGAGTTTTAACCTCTGGCGCAAGCGTGTCAGCGGACGCACCACCAAACACCGTAAACGCTTTCGTCGTGAACAGGCAAAGATTCATCGCCCCAAAGCTTGGTAACACGCTTTTCCGCAGTCCCTGATCCTGCGTTGCCCATCATCGCCATCGACATGGGCTACAGCGCTAACACGCGCTCTTGTGGCTTCGCGCATAGTGGGACCGAGGACACGCAGACACTGCGCTTTGGTGAGTGTATCAGCTCGACGGTCGAATTGTTGAAGCAGCAGGGCCGTCATCAACTCATTTTAGAAGCCGTACTTTCCACCTACCATCGATCCGACGGCAATCCCGACATACGGGGCGATTTTGAGAAAGGGCGCGGCTGGTACTACGGTCCAGGAGTCGCGACCTTGGCTGCCGCGTTGCGCTTCTTGCACGTGCTGGACCAGCAACTACCCAAGGCCATGCAAGCGATTCCATTGGTTGAAGGCTTTCTCAGTTACAAAAAGACCCGCACCCACCATTGCGATGATGCGCGGCGACTCCTCGATGAGTTTAAAACAGCCGAGCGCTTTGAAGCACGCCAGGGTAGTGAGCCCCTTAGCCCTCAGATCGCAGGCATTCCATTGATCCTTCGTTACAATGCTCCGTGATTGGCTATAGCGCGGATAGGACATGATATGACTAACATTCTTTGCCAAACTCGCTCAATTAAAGTATCCTCATCATTTCAACGTTGTACCTTAGTTGTAGTTAGATTAAACATACACAGTGAGTTGTGTAATGCCTGCTCTCAAATCTCTACCCTGACCCAAACAAACCACCTATGAAAAACTACATTCTGCTCTCCGTGCTGTTGCTTTGTACATCGTTTCAACTTGGCTGCGTGAGCGTCAATCAACGGATGCAGGCCTACGTTGGGCAGCATTACTCAAATGTCGTCGCTACTTGGGGGGAGCCCGATAGCGAAATTGACAACGGCGAGGGCGGCAAGCTACTGACTTGGCAGTTTGTGACGACTCATACCACACCCGCTTCAGTCACGACGACGACCACGCACAATACTAATAGTAGTAGTCATACCCACGCCAATACCCCCGACCGCTCACATGCTGCTCAGCACCATCATGCTACCACTCAGTTTGGCATCAGTCAGCAGGGCACCACGCACAACCATGAGTATGTCAACACCACTGGTAATCATGTCAGTACCACCACTTATATCCCCGAGTCCACCAGCACTAATACCTACACCCGCTCATTTTATACCGACTCTGAAGGCATTATTTATAACTTTGCCTGGCAAGGCTGGCATCCCGGATATTAATCACTCAATCGGTCAGCCCTTATCAGCATTTTTTATTATACAGTGATTATTATCTAGCGACCTTCGCTGGTATTGTTGAATGGATTAGATTGAGTGAATAATAAATACAGATATGAAGCATGATACCAGTTCAACTGAGCCAGTCCTAATAGTCGGTGCGGGCATGGCGGGGCTGTCCTGCGCCATTCATTTACAGCGGGCCGGTATTCCCTTTCGTATCTATGAAGCGAGCGATGGAGTGGGAGGGCGTGTACGCACCGATCAAGTCGATGGTTTCCTCTTGGATCGTGGATTCCAAGTCTACCTAGATACCTATCCGGTAACAGGCGACTTACTCGACCTCGAGGCACTCGACCTGCGCGCTTTTGAGCCAGGTGCATTGGTCTTTAATAACGGCAAGTTGCACCGCTTGATGGACGTATTTCGTCGGCCTGCCAGTGTCTGGTCGAGTGCCGTGGCACCCATCGGTGGGCTGATTGATAAGCTTCGGGTGGGTCTATTACGGACTAAAATCCTATGCAGTTCGTTTGCGCAAATTGCCAATCGAGACGATCTATCCACGCAGGCGTACTTAAAGAAATTTGGATTTTCAGACCGCATAATAGATGATTTTTTTCGCGCTTTCTATGGTGGTATCTTTTTGGAGCGTGAACTACATACGTCCAGTCGCATGTTTGAGTTTACCTTCAAGCTGTTTGGCCGTGGCAGCGCGACCGTACCCGCTAAAGGCATGGCTCAGATTCCTCAACAATTGGCAGCTCAGCTACCCTCTGAAAACATGGCATTCAATCATCCCGTTGTCGCGGTCGAGCCCACCGCCATTGAGATCGAAGGCGGGGAACGTATCTCCG
>JAURBE010000055.1 GCA_030829145.1 Verrucomicrobiota bacterium
AGGTGTCGGACGCCTTTATGTTCGAGCATTACAAGCGCTCCTCGACACACACTAAGGAGAAGCTGCTTGAGGACTGGCAACTGATGGAAAAAATTGCGGATGCGGGGAAGATCTGCATCTATCGATTCGGGGCATCTCCCGATGGCGGCTTGCCACTAGAAGCGATCCAGGAAGGGCAGACTCGACCCCGTCTAACGGATCATGTATATGCCGAGTGGGCGAAGGAACAGCTGGAGTTGTATCTAGCGCTCTATTTGATCGGTGCGCAGCCGTATTCCTATTTTCAGTGGAACTGGGGCTGGAAGTTGCAAACGGGGCCGTTGGAGCACTACCCTGAATTTCACAAGCCGCTGGGGAAACCTTTGGGCAAATATACACGTGTACATCCACAGGGCTGGGAGTTTACCCGCGAGTTTGAGCATGCCAGCATCTGGGTCGACACCGACAAATGGGTCGCCAAGATCGAGTGGAAATGATGCGACTGAGTTGAAGGTAGTTGGTTTTTCTTATAAGCATATCCTGATTGTCAGTCAGGGCATATAAAGTTGGCACTAAATGGGGCCATTTCTGTTATCTTAGAGCATTCAATTGCGCGTCTCCTCTGCGTCTCCTCTTTTTTTCGGTGCGTTAGCAGCTGACTTGAGCTATTCGTCTCTTTTCAATTTCATAAACTAATATAAATTCAGTCGTATGCGTATCGTAAATCCTAAAGGAATTTTAGTCGTATACTTGTTATATTCATTTGTTTTTTCGGTGGCTTTGGGCGCGGACATAAATTTGGCTGCAACTGCCGCTGTATCTGTGAGTAGCCATAGAGAGGGGGCTGGGGCAGAAAAGGTCAACGATGGCGTCGTCAGTGATGCATCGCGTTGGCTGGCAGCAGAGGGCGATCCTAAGCCGTGGGTGGAACTCAGTTTCCCGGAGCCCACCACGGTCGGAATGATCGATGTCTTTTCCGGCTGGCAAACAGGCGATAGCTTGAAGGCGTTCGACGTTTCGGTTGAAGTGGACGGGGTTTGGCAGCGCCAAGACAATTGGAATATTCGCAATAATACGAAGACCTCGAAGCGTATCTATATCTCAGAGAGCAATGTGACTAAAATCCGTCTGGAATTGTTGCGTCGCGGCGCGGCTCGTATCCGCGAAATTGCAGTCTATAATAATAGGGAGGCGCTGGGATTGAAGGATGTTGGAGAACGCGGCACTGAGGCGGAGGCTTTTAAGATCAGCTTAAACCAACATCAGATTGGCGTGAATCAGGTCGGCTATTTAACCGATCGTCCAAAACGTTTCACGGCGCCGCTCACAGGTGACGGCACAGCATTCAAATTGCGTGCGCAGGGCGACTCAGAGGTATTATATCAGGGAGTCATCAGCGGTGGAGTCGGCGATTTTTCGGCGTTTAAACCGGCCGATTCCGATGCGCGCTATGTGATTGATCTCAGCGGCGGCGAACTGGATGCGAATACCAGTGATCCGTTTTTGATTCGCAGCAATCTCGCTCAGGAGCAGTATTGGCAAGCGGCCACTGATTTCCTGAACGATGTTCGATCTGTCGTTGGAACTCACCCCAGTGCCTATGGGGGATGTGGCTTTCGGGATGGCACCTATTACGATGCGATCGTTCCAGCGCTGGTTCTTTTTTATTTATCCGACCCGCAGTTCATTGACTCGATGCCCCGCCAGATTGATTGGCAGGCAGAGCAGGCGCGTGTGACTGCACCCGATTTTGTATATATTCAAGATGGTGCCGGCCCTGGTGTCATGGATGCGGTGCGTAGTTACTACCAGTTGGAACAGCCGAACCCCAATGCGCCTGATGTGGTGAAAATACTCCACTGGGGGGCGGGCTATATTTTGATGAAGCCCAACGGCCGCGATCCTAGTGCAAGTTTCGATAACGATGACAGCATGATTGAGCCACAGACAGTCGAGCAAATCGCCTATGTGCTTTGGGCATGGCCGGAGTTGAAGCAATGGCTCCCGCAATCCTTCTACGACCGTTGTCTGGAATTCTGTCTCAAGTTTTGGAAACCTGAAGGTGGTTCAAGAGGGCACTTCACTCAAGGTGGCTCAGGTAACAAAAAGAGGGCGAGTGCCCTCGATATCAGTCCTTGGTGGGATCCGGAAACATATATGACCACCGAATCGTTCGATCAGAGTATTCGCAATCCGGGGCACATGCATCCGTTCAAGGGCCGCCACGCCCCAGGCCATTCGATTGTGCCGAATCTGCTGATGCATGAAGTTGCGTTGAGGGAAGGGCGCGAGGATGCCGCCATCTATCTGGAGTCTGCCGTGAAGCAGGCAGACTGGATTATTAAAAACCTGGACTGGAACGATCCGCGCACCACCAAGGGCCATCGTCTGGCCGAGCACCGGACAATTCCTAACTTGGTATGGCTCTTACAGAAATATCCAGATCAGGCCCCAGTCGGTTTGAAAGCGAAGATCACCGCATGGGCAGAGGTTGCAGTGAGTCGCTCACATAACCTGTGGGACTTCCGTAAATACAGTGACGACATGTGGACCATTCCTGGGATGAATGAGGTGGGGAATTCGCTGAGTCTGCCTGCCATTGCGCTTTCGGCCTCTTGGGTAGTCGAAGATCCCGCGCTGAAGAAAGAGCTTGAACGTATTGCGATCGCGTCAGTGGATCATGTCTTTGGGCGTAATCCGATGCTGCATGCTGCACCGAGTCATCCGAAACAAGGGTTTTCCGAGGTCGAACGAGGCTGGCCGAAACACTACAAAAAAGACGTCTGCGCCCGTTTGGAAAACGTCCGGGGCAATATCGCCACATTGCCGGGTAGCGAGATGTATCCCTTCGAGCCTGGAAAACGTTTTCGCCATCTGGAAGGCTGGGCCAATTACGGCGCCTCTTGGTGTATCAGCTTGAGCTATTTGCAGTTTGATGCGGCTCAATCCACTCCTGATTTTAAAGTGAAATAACGATATGGCTATTGCAGATTGGACAGTTTTAATTGCGTATCTTGTTGGCACCGTATTGCTCGGTGTTGTCTTGGGGAGGCTGGTAAAGAATTCTTCCGACATGTTTAGTGCCGGCGGCACTTCGCCATGGTGGGCGAGTGGCTTGAGTGCGTTTATGACGATGTTCTCCGCCAACACCTTCGTGGTGTGGGGCAGCATCGCTTTTGACGTAGGCATGGTGGCGGTGATGATCAACCTGATGTATGGAGTGGCGGCGCTGTTGGTCGGCGTGTTTGTCGCAGGTCGCTGGAAAGGTATGGGCATCGAAACGCCGGCGGAATATGTCCGCTTGCGCTTCGGTAAGGGAGCCCTGCATTTCTATACGTGGTCGATGATGGTGCTGCGGGTGGTCGGCACTGCTGCGGCGCTGTATGCGCTCGCCAAGATACTGGTGGCGCTGATGCCGCTGGACGAAGGTAATATGCTACGCGACCCGGAAACTGGTAATCTCTCGCTGCGTTGGGCGATCCTGATCTTTGGCTCGGTGGTGGTGCTCTATACCATGATCGGTGGGCTGTGGGCGGTGCTCATGACGGATGTGCTGCAGTTTATCATTCTTAATTTAGCGGTCTTATTTGTCGTGCCTCTGGCACTCCATCAGGTCGGCGGCTTGGGCGGCTTCATTGAGGCCGCGCCCGAAGGGTTTTTCGACTTAGTGAAAGAGGAAAAGTATTCCGTCTTTTTCTTGGCTGGATGGGCGGCGATTCATTTCTTCATGATTGGAGCGGAGTGGGCGTTTGTGCAGCGCTTCCTTTGTGTGCCGACAAAGAAAGATGCGCGGAAGAGCACGTTTCTATTTGGCGCACTGTATCTCTGTAGCCCACTGCTATGGCTGCTGCCGCCGATGATTTATCGCGTATCAAATCCCGGTGCGGATGCCGAACAGGCTTATATTCTGGCCTGTCAGTCGGTGCTGCCGATCGGCATGGTCGGGCTGATGCTCGCGGCGATGTTTTCGGCGACCGCCAGTATGGTCAGTTCGCAGTTGAACGTATTTTCAGGCGTGCTGACGCATGATATTTACAAGCCGTTGGCTAAAGCGAGCACTGCTAAATCCCTACTGCGCGCGGGGCGTATTTTTACCGTGCTACTCGGAATACTGCTGATCGGGATTGCGCTTCAAATTGAGAAACTCGGTCAGGTGAAGGATCTCATTATTGGTATTACCGAATTAATGGTGGTGCCACTGTTGGCTCCGTCGCTCTGGGGCGTCTTCAGCCGTAAGATTGGCGGGCGTGCGGTCTGGATTACTGGTCTGAGCGGCTTTGGATTGGGTGTGTTAATTCGCTTTGGCTTTGGAGCCGAGGGATTTTTGAGCAGCATCGAATCCTTAGAAACCGTCAATGCGTGGGTGATGGCGAATGCGAACTTTTTAAAGACCTTTGTGGGCGTGATCTTTCCGGTGGCTGTACTCGCCATCATTGAATTCACCAGCCGGGGCGAAGACGCTGGTTGGAAAGCCGTTGCCGCATTGGCGAGTGAAGAACTCGCCGAAGAGACGGATAATCCGAAGCAGTCCAACCCGATGGCCGCGAAAGTGGTGGCCTGGTGTTTGATCGTCTGCGGCCTGATGATGTTTTCTCTGATTTTTGTCAACGAAAGCTCGCACGGTATTTTAGCGGGGTTCGGTGCGATTTTGTTCCTGATCGCAGGCACCATCTTTTTCATGATTAGGCGGCCTGCATCGGTGCCTGTAAGCAAATAACAATTTAGTATGATTATTGAAAAACCATCTGAAGGCCGTTCATTAAAGACGGAAAATTTGACCGCGGATCTCGTTGTCGTCGGTGGCGGTTTGGCAGGTGCCTGCGCCGCGATCACCGCTGCTCGACAAGGTCTGCAAACCGTGCTCATTCAGGATCGTCCCGTATTGGGCGGCAATGCATCCAGCGAAGTGCGTCTGTGGAGCTTGGGCGCGACCTCGCACATGGGCAACAACAACCGCTGGTCCCGTGAAGGTGGGCTCGTTGACGAAATTCTAGTCGAGAACATGTATCGCAATAAGGAGGGCAATCCGCTGATCTTTGATACGGTGTTGCTCGATCGGGTGCGCCAGGAGCCGAACATCCGCCTCTTGCTCAACACTGCGGTTTACGAGGTAAATAAAGCAACACCCGACACGATTGCCGGTGTGACGGCTTTTTGTAGTCAGAACTCTACTCGTTACGTGGTCGAGGCGCCGTATTTCTGCGATGCCTCTGGTGATGGCATCGTCGGCTTCCAAGCGGGTGCGGCGTTTCGCATGGGGGCGGAGACATCGGAAGAATTTGGCGAACAATTTACGCCTGATGAAAGTTACGGCGAATTGCTGGGCCATACGATTTACTTTTACAGCAAGGATGTCGGCAAGCCGGTGAAATATGTGGCACCGGACTATGCGCTGAAAAATATCGAAGAGATTCCCCGCTATCGTAATGTCAATGTGAAGGAGCATGGCTGTAAGCTGTGGTGGATCGAATACGGTGGTCGCAGAGACACGGTCCACGAGACGGAGGACATCAAGTGGGAACTGTGGAAAGTGGTCTACGGCGTGTGGGACTACATCAAGAATTCAGGGAAATTTCCCGAGGCCGAAAATATGACACTCGAATGGGTCGGCACCATTCCCGGCAAACGCGAGAGCCGCCGTTTTGAAGGCGACACCATGATCATTCAGCAGGATGTGGTTGAACAGCGCGCGCATGCCGACGCGGTGGCGGTCGGCGGCTGGTCACTCGATCTGCATCCGTCGGATGCGGTTTACAGTGAGAAATCGCCCTGTAACCAATGGCACAGCAAGGGGGTCTATGGGATTCCTTATCGCTGCTACTACAGCCGTAATATTTCCAACCTGTTTCTTGCGGGGCGCATTATCAGTGCCTCACACGTCGCCTTCGGCTCGACTCGTGTGATGTTGACCTGCGCACATGGCGGAACCGCCGTCGGCATGGCGGCGGCTCACTGTCTGCGCGATGGACTGCAACCGCGCGACTTGACCGAACCGAATCGCATGGCCGCGCTGCAGAACGCGCTCAATCGTAACGGGCAGGCGATTCCAGGTATCCCGCTGAGCGGGGACGGCGATCTAGCCCAGTCGGCGACACTTTCGCCTTCTTCAACCTTACAGTTGGCCGAACTTCCCGCGGATGGTCCTTGGTTGGATCTGGAATATCCAGTGGCGCAGTTGTTGCCGTTGACGCCTAAGGATCGTCCGACCGTGGCATTGCGGATTCGAGCGAAAGCGCCTGGTGAGCTGCGCGTGACGCTGCGGGTCAGCGACAAGGCTGAAAACTTCACGCCGGAAGGGACGCTCTGTGAGCATACCTTTACACTGACTGAGGGTGAGCAGACCATTGAATTTCCCGTCACCAACGGAGTGGATCAAAACCGCTATGGCTTCCTCTGCCTTTACGGCGATGCGGCTATCGAAGTCGCTTGTTCTGAACAGCGCGTGACTGGCCTGATGACCGTGCGTAAAAAATTCAACCACGCGGTTTCGAACACGGGTGAGCAAGTTCCGCCGGAAGGCATTGGTATTGACCGCTTCGAGTTTTGGGTGCCGGATCGTCGGCCGGAAGGACACAATCTGGCCTTCAAGTTGTCGGAACCACTCAAGGCCTTCGATACCAAACAACTGACTGGCGGGTTTTTCCGACCAACGGTATCCAGTAATGCCTGGGTGGCTGCAGCGGCGGATCCGACTCCGCGCATCGATATTGCCTGGGATGCTGAGCAAACCATACGTGAGGTGGTGCTGCATTTTGATACCGACTTCGACCACGCCATGGAAACCGCTCAGTGGGGGCACCCTGAGGATGTGATGCCGTTTTGTGTGCGCGACTACGTGCTCCGCGATGCGGACGGTCAGGAGTTGCATCGCTGTTCCGGCAATCACCATACCGTCAACCGCATTCGCTTTGCCGAGACCGTTTGCACCCGAGGCTTATCACTTGAACTGACACATCCCTCCAAGCAGGTGCCTGCCGCTCTGTTCGGTATCCGGATTTACTAACAAACGATCGATACGAATTGATGATGAAAATAAAATATTTGAGTGCAATCGCAGCCGTCGCGGTGAGCTGTTTAGCAGCAGAGAGTGCCGCGGTGGAAAGTGGTTCGACCGAGCTGAATTTCGGAGCGGAGCGAATAACGGTGGAGCCTACAGGCTTTCGTTTTAAATTCACAGACACGACCGGCACGATCCTAGCTCCCGCTCACGCGCAGGCCGGCTTGCGTCTCGACGGCCAAGCAGTGACTGCAACTGAGGCGCACACCGATCGACCAGGGCATTTTACGGTGATGACGGCGCAGGGCTTGAAGGCGAATGTGAGCGTGGCAACTTCTGAGGGACTGGTTTCCATTACGGTCGCGCCGGAGAAAGAGGGCGCGTGCAAAATTGACTTGAGTCTGGGTGGTTTGCCAGTGGCCTATGGCCTCGGCGATGCCGGGGGCTGGAGCGGTCAGCTGAATTTGGTGACGGATAAAAATGTCCGTTATTCGCTAGTCAATAATGGCAGCGCGAAGCGCTGGCAAAGTTCCTTTGTCATTTTTCCTCATAACGGACTGGCCGGGGTTGTGTTCGGGGGCAAGCAACCGTCGGTGCTTCTGGGGCCAGAAGCATACACCATGACGGTAACGGTAAACGAACCTGTCACCTTTCATTATATGAGCGGCGACATGCCTACGATTTACGGGAATTACAAAAAACTGTTAGTTGATAACGGGTTCCCTTGGATTAAACCCAAATCCAGGTTGTTCGAACTGGGTTGGGAGTCTTGGGCAGCACTCGGCTATCAGACAAAAGAGGAGACGGTGATTAAGTCCATTTCTGATTTTCAAAAAAAGGGCTATCCCATCCGCTGGGCGGTCACGGGTTCCGGATTCTGGGAAGAAGGTGGCACGACCACTAGTTTTGGGGGATTTGGTAAGAAGTTTGCCGACCCGGTTGCTTTCAAAACTAAACTGCATGAGCAGGATGTGAAATGGATGATCGGCCTGCGCACCAACTTTGTTCTGCCGGGCGGTCCGCATATCCCCAAGGGGACAAAGCGTGACTTTAATTTGAAAGGGAAGTTCTTCAACGGTAACCCGCTTTCAACCGTTGGCGCGGACAAGGATTACTTCGTGAAAGACTCATCCGGGGACTTGGTGATCAAGACGTCCCGCTACTTCCCGATTGTCCCATGCTATCTGCTCGATGGGCGTAATCCTCAGGCAGTTGACTGGTATACCGACCTCTATCGCTCCTGGGGTGTGGATGGCATTAAAGAAGATACCATGATGGATGTGGGATCTGACTTGCTTGATATTTTCAATGACCCTATTGCGCGTCTTGCCGATGAGGGCGCACTGGTGATGGCACGCTGCGGTAGCTACAGTTCGTCAGGCACGCTGCTGCGCATCAATGATACCCATGTGAAGGACATGAGTAAGCGGACGCCGATCAATTATTGGCACTATGCAGCCAGCGGAGCTCCAAACGTCTATTCGGATACAGTTGGGTTTCGACAGATGAAAAAATATACAAATAAGGTCGTCCGCCATGCTTGGTTGATGGCAGTCACGGCCGGGCTTGCTGTCGGAGAGGTGCCCTATGGCTGGAACGAGAAGCAGCAGGGGCTTTTTAAAAGGCCTTTTGATTTTCACTATCAGATCGGACCTTACCTGTATGATGCTGCGATGAAATCCTACCACTCAGGCTATCCATACACACTGACGCCGCTGGGAATTGCATATCCAAATGATAAAAACGCTGCCGAGCCGACGCACTATCAGTGGATGGCTGGCGAGTCCTTGCTCTGTGCGCCTCTGGTTAAAAATCATGAGAGCAGCAAGATGGATCTCTATCTGCCGGAGGGACCTTGGTTCGACTACGACACTGGAAAAAAATATCAGGGACCGAAGTTACTGAAGGATTTCGCGATGCCGCGGGACAAGACGCCTTGTTTTGTTGGCGGCAAAGGAGTCCTGATAACTCGCGAGTCTGACGATGCGCCTCTCACAGCTCGGATATATCCGATCATCAAAGAGAGCAGTCCGTTTATCTTCACTCATCCTGATGGCACCTCGCAAAGTGTGATTACACTCAACAGCTGGAAGGGCATGCCTGTTGTGAAAAATACGACAACCGGTGACGTTGTGCCTGTTATCCTGGATGAAAAAAGTGGTTCCGTCTCCTTTGCGTTGTTGCCCGGAAACAATTACCAACTGAACAAAAACAACTAGCAGATACCTGGGTGCTTCGGGATATTCCGGAAAGAACAGTGATTCGGGAATGGTTCGATCAAGTTTTAAGTGAGTCGAAATGGTAATGACGAAAATGAAACGATACTTCTCAATATTCGCTGCCTGCGGCCTGATCATTTCTGCGACCGCGATTGCTGAAACATCTCTAGAAGATGGATTCGTCGATCCGGCTCCCGAATACGGGCCGCGCACGTGGTGGCACTGGCTGAATGAGAACGTCACGACCTACGGGATTACCAAGGATCTGGAGGCCATGAAAGAAATGGGCTATAAGGGCGCGCATGTGGTGAATCTGCCGCAGGGTGGGGCAGAGTGGACTTTTGGAGATGATATCTTACTGCGATAGGTTGATGCGGCTCAATTTCGACCGCAGAGGCAACAGCCCAGCAGTATGCCTAGCTATGTTATGGGTAGCTTTTTTCAGGGAGGTGAGGATACATCTGTTGACACAGTTTAACATACTGCGGGGACTCTACGCGATTCGGGAGAGACAAGTGTTCATTACTATGATATAATTTTGAGCATGGTATCTAAACGGTTCAGACTTTTATTGGCGACTGCCGCCGCGTTCTCAGGCGTTCTTTATGCTGCCGAACCGAAGGCGGAGCTTGTGGTGACCGCTGCGTCGCGTCCAAACATCGTCTTAATTTATGCGGATGATCAGGGCTGGAAGGACATCGGTTATCAATCTGATGGCGAATTTAAGACGCCGGTACTCGATCAACTTGCGCGGGAAGGCATGGTCTTTACGGATGCCTACGCCAATGCGGCGAATTGTCAGCCCTCCCGTGCGTGCTTGCTGTCTGGAAACTACACGCCGCGCCATCATGTCTTCGCGGTACATTCTACTAGTCGTGGCCCGAAAAAACAGATGCGTCTGGTGCCGATTTCCAATCGCGATGGCCTCGCGGTTGAGGACATCACCATCGCCGACGCGCTAAAAGCTGCGGGCTATGCAACTGGTCATTTTGGCAAATGGCATTTGTATGCCCCACGCGGGCAAAATAGTCCCGGCGGTGGCGGGGCGCTTCCAAGTCAGCAGGGCTTTGATGTGACGTATGATAGCTTCGGCGAGGGCGAGTTGCCCGAGGGGCATGAGGGCAATTTGAAAGGTCCGAGGTCCGATCCGAAGGGCGTATTTGATTTGTCGGAGCGGGCCTGCGATTTCATGGAGGCCAATCAGGATCAACCGTTCTTCGTCTACCTCGCGCATCATGCGCCCCACGGTCCGGTACAGTCACGTGAAGCGACACGAAAAATGATCAAGCATCCTTATAAAGCCTGCATTTATGATTTGGATGCGAGCGTCGGCCGGGTACTGGATAAAATCAAACAGCTGGGCATCGAAAATAATACACTGGTTATTTACATCAGTGACAACGGCGGCCAGAATTCACAGGCACCGCTGCGCGGCACCAAGGGTAGCTATTATGAGGGCGGTATTCGTGTGCCGATGATTGCCTACTGGCCCGGTGTGATCGAGGCGGACTCGACCTGCTCTACTCCAGTCATGCAAATTGATTTTTTCCCCACCTTTCTCGACATCGCGGGGGCGACGGCGGATAAAGTACTCGATGGCGAGAGTTTGCTGCCGTTGCTTGCACAAAGCGGGACGTTAGAGCGGACCTCGCAGTTTTGGTATATGCCAGGCTACCTCGACAAGCCGAAGCCTGGTGGCCGCGACGGAATTTTTCGAACCCGCCCGGTGAGTGTCATTCGACAAGGCCGCTGGAAACTGCATCTATATCTGGAGGAATGGGTGCTGGATGGCGGTGACAATTCGATGGAGCTTTATGATCTCGAAAACGACATGGGGGAACGCAACAACGTTGCTCAACAAAATCCGGAAGTTTGCGAGGCTCTGCGCGTGGAGCTAGCTTCTTGGATGGAGCACTCTCAGGCCCCTATTCCTACGGAAAAGAATCCGGCCTATGATCCGGCGAGCGCATCGAAATAGTAAGGATCAGTACCAACATGGATATTAAATATAAAATAAATCGAATCGGCCTATTGGCCGCAGTGCTGCTTTCGGGAGTCGCGCACGCAGACGAAGGCAAGCCTTCAGGGGCTTCCGTTCGGCAACCCAACGTTATTTATATCTTAGCGGATGACCTCGGCATGGGTGATCTCGGCTGCTACGGCCAGCAAAAGCTCAAGACGCCCAATATTGACCGCCTTGCCAACGAGGGGATGTTGTTCACCGATCATTATTCCGGTAACACAGTTTGTTCGCCGTCCCGCGCGGTACTGATGACGGGGCAACATCCAGGCCGCGTGCATTGCCGTGGCAATGGTG
>JAURBE010000056.1 GCA_030829145.1 Verrucomicrobiota bacterium
AGCGTGCAGGCAATGGTGCTTTCAATATGAACTTCGATCTGGAAATGTCGACCGACCTACAGACTTGGACCCCGCATACTAGTCATAGCGTTGAGTTGTCTGTACCGGATCAGTCGAAGGCCTTTATGCGGCTAAAAGTAAAATAATAGGTCGTGTGATTGGCTTTATCAGGATCAAGGCACTGCCTTGATAAAGGCCGTGTCAGTCGCAGTGCCGTTGGAGTCGTTCGAGACATCTACAGCTCAAGCGGCTCGGCACCTTCGGGTTTCCAGGCGGCGTCAATTTTAGCGAGGAAGTCTTGTGGCGGGCGCAGTCCTTTGCCGTGTTTATCCATGAAACCATGACTGGTGCTGCCGGTGGCGAGCAGGGCATCGCCGCGGCGCACTTCGTAGTCGAAGCGTAAGCGTGCGCGTGGTTTGTCCCGCATGAAGAGGTGAATGTCGAGGCGGTCGTCGAAGCGGGCGGGTTGTTTATATTCAGCACTGGCAGTGAGTACTGGTAAGCGCAGGTCGCGCGCCTCAATCTCTAAATAGGGGATGCCGATTTGGTCGAGCATCAGGATGCGGGCAGTTTCGAACCAGACCAGATAGTTACTGTGGTAAACCACATCCATGCGGTCGGTTTCAGCGTAGCGGACGCGTATGTGCGAGATGGTATGAATCATTTGTCCTGCAGTGTGGGCGTTGCTGCTGAAGGAGTGAAGAGCGAAATACGTGAAATGTTGTGGCGTCGTTGCTTGCAACGGCCGTGTCCCGTGTCCCGATTCACCTCGATGAGGCCGTTGCAAGCAACGGCGCCACGCACTTTGATTAAAGTCAGGAATGGTTGAGGCTGTCTTTGCGCAAAGTCCCGGCACGCAGACTTGCCATGCCGGTGTTTACGTTGCACGGTGCCGCATTGTTATGGGGAAAACGGATCGTATTGTTATCTATATCGTGGGCTTTGTATTGGGATCGTTGGTGGTTTCAATGCTGATGAAGCGGCGTGCATATAAGGAAGAAACGCGCATTGATCCATGGGTGACGCATAATACCGCGGCGGTCCAAGCGGGAGCAGAGCCGCTGCCGGAGTCGATCCCTGCAGTGATGCAAGTGGGTAAAATCTTAAATTTTGGTTATTTGCCAAACGCAGACGAGCCGCAGGTTAAAGTGTGGCATCTCAATTTTGCCGAGAGTTACCCCTATGTACGCGTCGAGGAGGATCTTTCAACAGGTGAATTTTCTTATATGGCGGCGGATCAGATCTTGATTGAGCTCGCCGATGGCGTCGACGTGACGGCGCTTAAGCCAATGCTCAATCAGCTGGAGTTACGCTTGCGAATGTTTAATCGAAAAGACCAGATTGCGGTGGTTGGAGTGTTGAGCACTGAAATCGATGCGGTGCCGGCGACGATTGAAGCGCTACAGCCCTACGTTGAGCTGTTTCACGCAGTCGGCCCAGATGCGATCGAGTTGAAGTCACATTAACCGTTTGGAGCCTTGCTTGAAAGCTTCTGCAGAAATATGTTCTGCCGCAGTAACATAGGCATTGACCGAAAAACTCCTTTGCACTTTATTGGCTCGCTTTTTCCATGATCTGCCCATTCCGGGCGCACCTAATTATTTTTATGAGTACAGTTAAAACAGACGTCCAAGACATTACCGAAACACGCAAGACAATCACCGTGAGTGTTGCTGCCGCAGAAATCGCCAGCATCGAAGCGAAGCTGATCAACGAATTTAAGCGTGATGCTAAAATCCCGGGCTTTCGTCCAGGCAAGGCGCCTGAGAACATGATCCGTATGCGTTATGCAAAGGAACTAAAGTCGGAGCTTTCTCAGCGTGTCGTTGCCAAGGCACACCAAGATGGCGTGGCTAAGTCTGACTTTGAGATCTATGGCATCGTTGACCTTGACGAGGGTGAGATTGCTGCAGGCTCCGATGCGACGATCAAGTTCACAGTCGATGTGCTGCAAGCTTTCGACATTCCTGCATATGAGGGCCTTAAGGTCACGAATGAGCCTACCGACGCATCTGCTGAAGAGGTCGATAAAATGATGGAGCAGATCCTTAGCCAGCGCGCCGAGTTCAACGTCGCTGAGAAAGCTGCGGAGAAGGGTGACTATGTACGCTGCGGCTACGAGGGTAAGATTGGTGATGAGCTCATCGCGGACCTAGTCCCAGACGCACCGATGTTTGGTACACAGGCGACCACATGGGAGGAAGCAGGCGCTGAGGGTACTCCCGGCGTACAAGCGATTGTGGATGGTGTCATTGGTATGAAGGCGGGTGATGAAAAAGAAGTGACTATGGAATTCCCTAAAGATTTCAAGCCAGAGGCACTCGCTGGTAAGTCTGCGGTGTATTCGATCAAAGCAGAGGAAGTCCGTGAGAAGGTCATGCCTGAAATGGACGACGCATTCTTCGAGAGTATGCAGGTCAAAGATGAGGCTGAGTTGCGTGAGCGTATCAGTGAAAACATTGAAAATCAAAAGAAGCAGCAAAATGCCAATACTGAGCGTCAGCAAATCACCGAGCATTTGCTTGGCAGCTGTGAGTTCGCAGTCCCAGAAAGCGGTATTGAGAGCGAAACAGAGGCGGTACTGCGTGACTTTATGCAGCGCAATATGCAGCAAGGTGCGTCTGAAGCAGATTTTGAAGCGAACAAGGATCAGTTGCATGAAGGTGCCACTAAAGCCGCTCACGATCGCCTCAAGTCACGCTTGATTCTGAGTAAGATTGCTGAACAGGAGAAGGTGCAAGCTGAGAACGATGATTTTAGCCGCATGATCATGATGGAAGCCCAACAGTCTGGACAAAAGCCCGAGAAGATCGTGAAGGAAATCCAAAAAGATCAGAACCGCATCAATCGTATGCGCAGCGAGATTCTTTTGGGTAAGACCATGGATCTGATTCTCGATAAGGCTGAGCGCGAAACAGTTGCGGCTGCAACTGCCGAAGCTTCAGCTTAAATTGATAAAAGCGCTGGATTAATCTGCGAGAGGCGGGTATGGTCTACGCAGAATCTCAATCAACATTATTTATACATTATCGTGAGTTACGTTCCACTACCTACAGTCTATGAGCGCGAGGGTCGCACCGAGCGCGCTTGGGATATTTACAGCCGCCTATTGCGCGACCGCATCATTTTTATCGGCACGCCGATTAATGACTTCGTTGCCAATGCAGTGGTTGCGCAGATGCTTTTCTTACAGATGGAAGATCCTAAGAAAGATATCAGCCTGTATATCAACTCTCCCGGCGGGAGCGTGACAGACGGAATGGCGATCTACGATACGATGAATTTCCTGCAGTGTGATATCGTCACTTATTGCGTGGGACAGGCGGCCAGTATGGCGACGCTGCTGCTTTCAGCAGGTACGAAAGGTAAGCGCTACGCGCTTCCGAACAGTCGTGTGATGATGCATCAGCCAACTGGTGGCGCAACTGGGCAGACTTCCGATATCTCGATCGCTGCAAAAGAAATTTTGCGCTGGCGTGCGCAGATGAATGAGTTGATTGCAAATCACACGAATAAGACCGCAGATGAGATTGCGGCTGATTCCGATCGCGATTTCTATCTAACTGCTAAAGAGGCGATGGATTATGGGATTGTCGATAAAGTGATCGAGAACAAGCCTGGCGCCTAATTAATTAAGAGAAGAGACATTTTAACCATATGGCAAAATCCACACGGATGACTTTTTGCTCGTTTTGCGGTAAAGCGCAGAATGAGGTACGTAAGATGATTGCAGGCCCCGCGGGCGTACATATCTGCGATTCTTGTGTTTCTGTGTGTAAGACCATTATTGATCGCGAACTTTCTGGTGCGCCGGAAGAAGGGATTGCTGAGCAGGAGGTAACTACTGCTGCAGCGAAAGGCCTCTTCAATATGCTCAAGCCTGCCGAAATTACGGCTGGTTTGGATCAGCACATCATAAGCCAAGACTACGCCAAGCGCGCACTCGCAGTCGCAGTGTATAATCACTACAAGCGTTTACGCTCTGAAGATCGAATTGGCGGGGCGACTGAATTTTCAGAGTTGGATGCCAAGTTTGCTGATGTGAACGTTGAGAAGAGTAATATTCTGCTACTTGGCCCGACGGGAAGTGGTAAGACGCTACTTGCGCGTACGCTGGCTAAGATGCTCGATGTGCCGTTTGCGATCGCCGATGCGACAACCTTAACGGAAGCTGGCTATGTCGGTGAAGACGTGGAGAACATTGTCCTGCGCCTCCTTCAATCAGCAGATTACGATGTTAAGAAGGCGGAGTGTGGTATTATTTACGTCGACGAAATTGATAAAATCGGGCGTAAGACAGACAACGTATCCATCACCCGTGATGTTTCAGGAGAGGGAGTCCAACAAGCCTTACTCAAGATTCTTGAAGGCACCGTGTGTAATGTACCACCTCAAGGGGGACGAAAGCATCCCAATCAGGAATATATTCAACTCGATACTTCGAATATTTTATTTATCTGCGGCGGAGCGTTCGTCGGACTGGATAAGATCGTGCAGGGGCGTGTTGGCTCGAAGGCGATGGGCTTTGATACGCAGCATAACCTGCGACAAAACGAGGTGTCGCTGAGCGAATTGTTGCGCGATACACAGCCTGAAGATTTGGTGCACTTTGGTAT
This sequence comes from Verrucomicrobiota bacterium, assembly GCA_030829145.1. Classification (GTDB taxonomy): domain Bacteria; phylum Verrucomicrobiota; class Verrucomicrobiia; order Opitutales; family Coraliomargaritaceae; genus Lentimonas. Next base: position 4,617 of record JAURBE010000056.1, read on the forward strand.
GATTCCAGAATTTATTGGTCGCTTGCCGATGGTCGCCGTACTGGATGAATTGAGCCGTTCGGATCTCGAGCATATTTTGCAGAACACGAAGAATTCGCTGCTTAAGCAATACGGGAAGCTCTTCTCGATGGAAGGCGCGAACCTACATTTCACACGCGATGCTGTTGCTGCGATTGCGGATAAAGCGATTGAGCTGAAAACAGGTGCGCGTGCGCTACGCTCAATCATGGAGCGTATCATGCTTGATGTGATGTATGACCTGCCACAAGCAGAGAATGTGGATCAAGTGGTGATCAATCGCCAAGTAGTGGAGGGTCGCGGTAAACCAAAGATTAAGTACCACAAGGCTGTGAAGGCTGGCAAAGCTCCTAAGCAGAAAAAAGCCCTGAAAGCGGCTGCACCGAAGGCGGAGGACAACAATCCGGCGGATGCTGCGTAGCGCGGCGCGATCGTTGCCCCAAGCGGTTGATTTTTGCACAATACAAAAGGTGTGTGCGCCAAGGATGATGTCTGTCTCATCTTGTTCGGAGCAACTGTATGGATGTCACGGCGATGTGCAGTCCTCACAAGGTTGATGATTCATTCATCATCAAAAATGAAAGAATCAATCTCTCACAAAGACCACGGTGCTCACAAAGACCTAGACTCGTGATTAGGGAAGTACTCAAAAAAGGTACTTCGTCGATTCGCGGGAAGGCTAAAGTTCATCCGGAAACACGTAGGCAATGGTATCTGTTGTGGGCGGTGGACTTTACTTCCTGCTCTTGGGAGGGACGACCTCCGTGTCGTCCGCTGCCGGTGGCAGAGTGTCCGACAGGATTATCAGCTCTTGGAGCATCCCGGATGGTCATGTGCTTTTTAAACTGCTGCGGTCGACGCGGAGGTCGACCCTCCCCAATATAATTCACCAATATATAACGAAATTTCCCGCAAAACCTAAACCTTAAGCGACTATCCCTTCGCGAGCTTAGCGCGCTTTGTGAGAGACCACTGCACATTCCCGGCTTTATGCATAATCCCAAAAGATGGGTTGATCTCACTGCATGGTTCACAAGGTCTTGTACGAGTAGCTGCGTTTCAGCTATTCGATTATTTGAAAGGCGCTGCCGGCGGCGGCCTTATCTAAAATAGCGAGTGCTTGTTGCTCGGCGATTCGCATCGCCGCACGATCGGTATCATTACGGTCATCGTAGCCTGCTAAATGTAGCCAACCGTGAACGAGATAGAGGCTAAGTTCACGGCTAAAGGGCTCGCCCAGTTCCTTTGCACGACTGCTCGCGTGATCGACTGAGACGATGATTTCGCCCGCAGATCCCATTGCGCGATTGGCTGGAAATGTAATCACATCGGTGGGGTTGGGGTCGCCCATAAAATCATCATGGATTTTTCCGATTGCAGAATCGCTAACGAACACGATGGAGAGCTCGCCTGTTGAAATTGGAAAGTCGCCAGAGGCTTCGAGCGCGCGAAACAGCGCGACTGTATCTGTTTCCGGATCAGCTAGCCGATTATATAGGTTGCTGATTTCCAGTTGGAGTGGATTCATTGCTGTGTGGATCGTTCGTACTGCCTGTTTTATCAGTCCCTTTTTCGTTGATCTCTTTTGGATACTCAACACGTGAGTGCAGCATATTCAAGAGTGTGTAGGTAAAGCTACTGCGGATTTCGTGTAGCTCTTTAAAGGTGAGTGGGCACTCATCGAGTTGCCCATCTTCAATGCGGCTTTTGAACATACCGTCAATCAGTTCTTCAATCGCCGGTTGGGAGACTTTTTTGAGACTACGGCTAGCGGCTTCGACGCCATCGGCAAAGAAGATAATCGCACTCTCTTTAAATTGCGGTCGCGGACCGTCGTAACGATAGGTGCTTTCGTCGACTTTCTTGGTTTCCTGTTGTCTGCCTGGCTTTTCAGGAAAGGGTAGCTTGGTTTGTTTGTTCTGCGCCTGTTGTGCTTGGTAGTAGAAGAATTGAATTAGGCTGGTACCGTGATGTTGGCGAATCACATCCTGAATGACGCGAGGCAGGTTATGTTTGCGAGCAAGTTCAACGCCTTCTTTAACATGGGCTTTAATGACCAGCGCGCTCATGGACGGATTTTTTTCTTCGTGCGGATTAATCCCTCCTTTTTGGTTTTCTGTAAAATACTCTGGCTTTACCAGTTTGCCGATGTCGTGAAACAGACAGCAGACTCGACAGAGGAGAGGACTCGCGCCAATCGCGGCCGCAGCATTTTCGGAGAGGTTAGCCACCATGAGACTGTGGTGGTACGTGCCCGGTGCTTCCATCTGCATGCGGTGTAGTAGCGGGTGATTGAAATCAGTTAGCTCCAGCAGGGTAATTTCTGTAGTGACTTTGAAAATTTGTTCGAAGATTGGAAGAAGCCCGACTGCGAGCACACCTGAGAGCGCACCGACGATGAGTGCAATGATGGCTTGTTGGCCGATGAGGCCGATTGAGAGAGAGCTGACTAGTCCTAAAAATGCCCCAGTTAGGGCAGCACTTACACCCGCCATGAGGCCGGCACGCACTAGCATGGAACGTTTACGAATATTCGATGCGATGTAGCTGCCGACGATTCCCGAGAGGAAGGCGATTAAGAGGAATTCGACGGAATTACCCTGAATGATACCAAATAGTACGGCAATGATCAGTGCAGAAATCACTGCCGGCGCGGCACCAACTAGTACGGCGACGATCATTGGGGCGAGTGCATAGGGGGCAATGTAGGGCAGCATACTCAGCGAGGGGCGATTATTGAGCAGCGCAATGTCACCAATTTCCATGATCAGTCGAATGATCAATAAGTTTAGTAAAATACTGACGGAGGTGATGGCGATCGCCCGATTGCGTTTATGGAAATTACGCAGGCCATGTTTTACATAGATCATGACTGCGATTAGTAGAATCAGTGTCAGTGTTGTGCGCTCGATGAAGAGTTTGTTGAATACTAGAGAATTGCCACCCCGAGAACGCTCGGCAGCGCGATAAGCTTTGAGGCGTTCGATGTCTATTTCAGAAATGATCGCGCCTGGCTCGATCAGAGTATCACCTTCTTTAAAAATGATTACAGGCGGATTAATTTTACTGATTGCCCGTGAGATGGCTAAAGTCGTGCTTCTGGCGCTGTAGAGTAGGTTGGGATGGAGGCCCGCTTCGAAAAGATTGAACAGGGCACGTGCAGTGGCGCGGTTTCCGGAGAGGGCATTCAAGCGCACACGCAATGCGACGAGAGCATCGTCGAACGAGCGCGAGGAAGGCAGGTTATAACGACCTGCTTCATCGACAAGTTGGATGACAGTGACTTGAGGAGTTTGGCCACCGGCATTTAGATTGGAGTAGATGCCATCCTGGTAAAGCGACTTGAGCACGGCGAGTGCATCTTGAGTCAGTCCTGAGCGTTCCTTTGGGCTGGTACGCTCGGTGAATTCGGTGATGGTTTTAGGACTTACAGTTAGTTGGGAGACCTCGATTAGTTTTTGGGTCATGGCCTCCAACTCTGCAGTGAGAACTTCATCACCTTGGTCCTCATATTCGATTAAGGTTTTGGCAATACTAGTATTAAGCTGGTTGATAAACTCGCTAAATTCTTCGTAGGGCTGAAAGGTACGTTGAAAGACTGGCGGCACTTGCGCGCGCACGGCTTCCATCTGCTGCTCAAGCATGACTTGGCTGTTATGCTGAAAGTCAAATTCTGCCACAATACGTGTTGTAGCGGGGTGCTTCAGTATGACCTGCGGACCTTTAGACTTTTGGCCAAGGAAACAAATGATGACAACTAGCGCAGTAAAAAGCAGAAAAAGTCCTGCCTCGACGATATGGCTGGTGTCCAAAAAGTGGGCCGCATCACTCTGCTCTGCTCCGCGTCCTTTGCGGTCTTTTTTCACCGCTAGCGGCTGATCTTTGGACTTTCGAGAGCGGGATTTTTTGGAAAAGAGTGCGGCCATATTCTTAGGGAGTTAGTGTTCCGATGAGTCAACAATAGGAGCGTAGTTTAGGCTGAGTGCTAGAATAGAACTTGGTTACAATCGGGAGTTATTCAGCGCCGCGGGCATAGGCGTTGATTATATTTTGCACCAGAGGGTGGCGTACCACATCCTGCCCGTCAAAGTGGAAAAGCTGCAGTCCGTTGATGCCTTTGAGCAGACGCGTGGCTTCTTTGAGGCCAGATTGTTTGGCGCGAGGTAGATCGATTTGGGTGATGTCGCCGGTAATTACCATGCGGCTGCCGTCGCCGAGGCGTGTCAGAAACATCATCATCTGCTCGTGGGTTGTATTCTGGGCTTCATCCAGCACGACGAAGGCATTGGCAAGTGTGCGGCCACGCATGTAGGCGAGCGGGGCGATTTCGATGATGCCACGCTCGACGAGCTTCAAGATTTGTTCTTTGCCCATCATATCGTTCATCGCGTCGTACAGCGGGGTCAGGTAGGGCAGGATTTTCTCTTGCAGCTCACCTGGCAGAAAGCCGAGCGCTTCGCCTGCTTCGACTGCGGGGCGAGTGAGAATAATGCGCTCAATATTACCTGCGAGTAATTCTTTGAGTGCCATCGCCATTGCGAGGTAGGTTTTACCTGTGCCAGCAGGGCCAATCCCAAAAGTCACGGTGTTGCGGTCGATGCACTGCAGGTAGCGCTTCTGGTTAAGTGTTTTGGGGATGATGCTGACTCGATTCAGCTTCAGCACGAGTGGGTTATTGTAGACTTCACGTAGTTCGTCGGCCTTGCCTTCTGCGATACAGCGCAGTGTATAATGAAAGTCTGAGGTGCGGATACGGATGCCTTGTTGGTGTGCGGCATCGAGGAATTTAAAGAGATCTTGTACCTTGGTAATATTCTCTGTGGGACCTTCGACGCTGACCCAGTCGTCGCGACTGGCGAGTGTGACATCAAGCATGCGCTCGGCTTCGATTAGGTTACGCGTATCATTTGCGTAGAGTTGGCTGAGTAAGCGTGAGCTAGGAAAATGTATGGTTTCGTTCGGCACGATAAATAAAGTAATTGGTGAGTCACGTCTTGCTTGCAGAGATGCATGACGATGAATCAGGAATAATCTAAGGCTTAGCTGTCGTCTTCGACACAGGCGCGGAGGCGTTGCCACATGGCATCCATCGAGTCTGGTAGTACCCGCGTGTTGCCGATGACTGGCATGAAATTGGTATCGCCTTCCCAGCGAGGAACGACGTGGCAATGTAAGTGACAGGGGATTCCAGCGCCGCCGGCCTTGCCAAAATTGAAACCAGTGTTAAAGCCATTCGGGTGTAGGGCACGGGTGAGGATTTGTTGAGCCTTGACGATTAGATCCATTAACTCGTGACGTTCCTCGGTGGTCAATCCGTCGAGATCGCTCACTTCGCGAAAGGGTAACACGAGCAGGTGACCCGCATTGTATGGGTAGCGGTTCATTACGATGTAGTTCCACTGACCGCGATAAAGAATATATTCGCTCTGATCGTCACCGCTTTGGTGGATTTTTGTAAAGGGGTTGCCACTCTCGTCAGAGCTCTTCGGAGCGAGGATATAGGGCATACGCCAATACGCGTGCAGGCGCTCCATGCCTGTCGGAAGTTGCGGAGAGGAACTATCGGAAGCTGTATCAACCATAAAATTAACCTCAAACGATAGGGTGTTAATACGGTGCGTCGATTACTTATTGAGCCGAGTTTTGGTGTGGTTTTACCGCTGAAGGCTCCTCAATACTAGCTTTTCGGAGTTGCTTTTGAGGCGAGGTTTTACCATGTAAGAGTCTTCCCCAGAGTAATTCCCGATTTACCCATTCGAACTGTGAGCCAACCTGCCCAAACTTTCCGATTAAAGAATTTAGCTAAAGACCAACTGGTGGCGCTCAGTTTGTTGCTTGGCCTTATATTTTATACAGTATGGGATCAAATTTATTGGTGGGGTGAGCGTGAGGACTACAGTTTTGGCTATTTAGTGCCTCTGTTTGTAGCCTATGTACTCTATGATCGTTGGCCTGTTATTCAGAGTTATTTAGTCGACGGGGTCGCGCCCGGGAAGTCGCCAGCACCTGCGGCTGAAGAGGCGTCTGGGCTGACTCAACTGTTTGAGTGGTCTGCTTATGCGGTTTTTATGTGTGGTTTGGGTCTGT
>JAURBE010000057.1 GCA_030829145.1 Verrucomicrobiota bacterium
TGAGAGCTGAGACCTGAAAATGAAAACAATGACTTCGAAACATTCTGTCTGTAATATGCGAAATCGTTTGTTTGTGGCGTCGTTGCTTGCAACGGCCAGCAGTTGGATCAGGGCAATTACCTAAGAGGCCGTTGCAAGCAACGCCACAGTTTAATGTAAGTCTACTTTTCTAAAAACGTATTATGGCACTGTTAACGATTCGCGAAATTAAAGAGCGCACGGAGGCTTTCTTCGAGTCCAAGGGCGTGCCGAATGCACGACTGGATACGGATACGTTGATTGCGCACTCGCTTGGTATTAAGCGGCTGGAGTTGTATCTCGATCTCGATCGTCCCCTCACAGAGTCGCAACTCGCAGAGCTGCGCCCACTCGTAAAGCGACGAGCGGACCGTGAACCGATGCAATATATTATTGGTAGCGTCGATTTCTGCGATATGCTACTTAAGGTCGATGCGCGGGCCCTGATTCCACGCTATGAGACCGAAGAATTGGTCGAGCGTGTGAGTGAAGCATTATCAGTAGCACCGAAGCAAATTTTAGATTTAGGCACGGGCAGTGGTGCGCTCGCGCTCGCATTTGCAAAGCGTTACCCTGAAGCCTCAGTGGACGCGGTAGATTTCAGTGCACAAGCACTCTCGTTAGCCAAAGAGAATGCAATCACACAGGAGCTCGCCGAACGAATTACGTTCTATGAGGGCAGTTGGTTGTGTCCTTTGGGACTAGGTGAGCAACGTTACGACTTAATCGTCTCAAATCCGCCGTATTTAACGGAAGAAGAAATGACCACTGCTGAGCCCGAGGTGGTCAACCATGAGCCACAGTGCGCATTGGTTTCTGGGGCCGATGGGCTCGATGATTTGCGGCTTATATTTAAAGACGCCGTCGCGTTTCTGAAGCCCGGTGGGCTGCTTGCGTTGGAGACGGGCATCGCCCAGGCCGAAGCGTTAAATACACTCGCCGAGACGGCCGGCTTACAAGGCGAGTGCATTGAAGATTTATCCGGCCGCCCCCGGTTTTATTTCGCGCGGAAGGGGTAGTTTCGCCACTGAGGAGCGACACTCTTGTCGCTTTTGATTTTTAGGCGCCTCATTTTATATGTTAGGCTCTAACACACGGCTTTATGGGGTGAACTGAGAAATTTAGAGCTCCCAGAGTCTTGAAATTGGCACAGCGTAGAGATTCAGTGTTCGATCGATTAGTAAGACAGATGCCCCGCCATATAGAATGTTGCCACCTTGAAAGTCGCTGCCAGCTTGTGCGGCAAGACGCCCGATAGCCTTGCTGTCTGATAAATGTGCCATACGTTTCAATCGTCTGATTGCACTCTAATGTAGCGTCCAATGGCACTCTGCCAACGGCTCAATTTGCACCTTATATGTCCGTACAACTGCACTCGGCTTTGCTGTCTATTTCTTCCTCTGTCGCTTAAAGGCGACCGCCAGCCCCATAAGGGTAAGGTCTTCGACAAATTTACATTTATCGGCCCAGTCGGAGGTCAAGTTGGAAATGCTGCCCCCCGTGGAGAGGACAATAGGGGTGGTTTCGCCGCGGGCCTTAAGTTCGGTCAAGACGCGGGCGAGGAGTGCTTCGAGCATGCCAGAAAATCCAATCGCCATGCCCAACTTCATGGCATGCACAGTGGACTTGCCGATGGCTCCCTCAACAGTCAGTAGATCTTTCTCGCTAAGCTCCGGAAGAAGCGCGGTTTGCTCATGGAGGTAGCGAGTCATAATGGCAAGGCCAGGAGCGATAATGCCCCCTTCATAGCCAGCGCTTGAGATGATATCGAAGGTCACTGCAGTACCCATGTCGAGAATCACCGCAGGGGTGCCATGGTATTCTTGAGCGGCGATGGCGTTCGCAATACGGTCTTCGCCGATCTCACCAGGGTTTGGATATTCGAGTTCAAGGCCATCACAGGTTTCGTGTGTGAGGTGAAAAATAGGTAACCCGTATGGCTTCACACTGGCGACGAGGGTGGCGTTAATACTGGGCACAACAGAGCAAAATGAAATACCGGTGACTCCTTCAAGTAGGGGCTCGATCAGCGTCGCAAAGGCTTTGGATTCGCCGCCGCTAAAGCCGTCGGTCGGGAAGTGCCCAGTGTCGATGACAGTTTCGCCGTCTACAATTCCGTAGTGGCAGCTGGTGTTGCCGACGTCGATGCTTAAAATTTTCATTGGTTTATTCGTAGTGTGCGAGCTTGCTCGCGCCCGATTATTGTTGGGCTTATGCAGGCGCGAGCAAGCTCGCACGCCACGTAGGAGGGAATTACTTCTTCATCGTAACATCGCCCGCCCGCACTGCAATCGTGCTGCCGTTTGCTTGTGACAGAAGGAGAGCGCCAGACTCGTCAATTCCATTGGCGATGCCAGAAATTTCTTCGCCACCCTGTAATACGGTAACAGACTTGCCATTGAGTGAGCTGAGTGGCGCCCAGGCTTCAGGCAGTGTTTCAATTGTTTGATTGTGGATACAGGCTTCGTAGGCTTCGTTGACCGCGTGGAGCACCTCAGCGGTGACTTTATTGATCGGCACTTCTTCGCCAGTTATTGCGTAGAGGCTGGTGGCCGAATTGCGGAGATCTTTCGGGAATTTAGATGGATTGCTATTTAGGTTAATACCAATGCCAAAAATAATGCTGCGCATACTATCGGCATCCATCTTCGCTTCAGTCAGCATACCGGCAAATTTACGTCCGTCGCAATGTAAGTCGTTAGGCCACTTGATCTGCAGCTTGGCTTTGGGAGTGAAGCGTTGCAATGCACGGCAGATAGTAATACCTGCCCAGAGAGTAAAGTGCTGCAGTTGCTGTGGTGGGATATTGGGCTCGAAAAGAACGGACAGATAGAGGTTGTCGGCAGAGGCGCTATACCATTCGCGACCGAGTCGGCCACGGCCTTTGGTCTGGCAACTCGAAGCAATCGCAAAGGGACTTTTGCGCCCGTACGTGATTTGTCGTTCTGCCTCGCTATTGGTACTGTCGATGACAGGAAAGTAGAGTGTCTCGATTGCGACGCCTGCTGCTGCTAAGTAGTAGCGCAGTAGTGCGGGGTGAAGCACTTCGGGCTCCTTGCTAAGTCGGTAGCCGCGATTGCGGACAGCTTCGATTTCAAAGCCATGCTCACGTAGTTTTTCGAGTTTGCCGTGAATGGCAGGGCGTGAAATGCCGAGCTTTTCACCGAGTATACTGCCTGAGACGAATGCATCAGGGGCATCGAGCAGTGTTTTAACGATGGTGAATGCATCCTCGCCGCTCTGGGCTACTTTATAATCAGTTTCAGTACTCATCAGCTTGAGTGATTTATTGCCAGTCTAGCCCGATGTCCTTCCAACGGCTTTGGTGGATGGGGGCACCTGTTGAGATAAAGTCCAGTCCGAGTGCGCTGAGTGTTGGCAGTGTGTCGATTTGAATACCACCGCTGGCTTCGGTGCAGGCGCGGTCACCAATCAGTTCGACCGCCGCAGTCAGATCTTTGCTGGCGAAATTATCCAATAAAATGATGTCTGCGCCAGCTTCGAGCACGGGCTGAATTTGTTTGAGAGTATCCACTTCAACTTCGATGGCGAGCCCTTCGCATGCGCTGCGAGCGAGACTGACAGTTTCGGTGAGTCGATCACCACCAGTCGCTCCAGCGACTTCAAGATGGTTGTCTTTGAGCATAACGCGATCGAATAGCCCGATGCGGTGGTTGTAACCACCGCCACAAGCAAAGGCATATTTTTGCAAAATACGATACCCAGGAAGGGTCTTGCGCGTGTCAAGCAGCACAGTGTCACTTTGGCCAAGGGCATCGACGTAGCTGCGCGTTTCGGTCGCGATCCCCGCAAGGTGTTGTAGGAAGTTGAGAATGATACGCTCTGCTTGTAATAGTGTGCTAGATGGCCCTGAGAGTTTGCCGATGGAGTCGCCTGTAGCTGCGTAGCCGCCATCTTGCACGTGAGCTTCGAAGGTGCAGCCTTCGCCATAGGTATCCAGTACGAGTTGCACGAGGCCGAGGCCACAGACGACCATAGGCTCGCGGGCGGCGAGTTGGGCGTTGCCGGTCGCGCCCTCGGGCATCAGTGCAGTGGTGATGTCGCCCAACCGCTCAGGGCGAGTGGCGAGACCAGCTCCGGCGAGGTCTTCAATTTTAGCGAGGCCGACGAGCTGCCGTAGGTAGTCGGCGTCTAGATCCGACCACTTTAGTTGCGTGCGAAAGTCGGCTTGCGTGTATCTGCGTTCGTTGGGCATATCTGAATGGATCGTGGGTTTAGGACTTTGTCAGTCTTTGCGTACTACGCTTAAAGACAATACGCTTTCTTCAATTGCTGTCAGTATGGATGCGATTGGTTTATGATTTTATCCGTAGACACAGCAGAACCAGTAGTTTTGGTAAAACATACTCGCGCTCTGGAGCGCATTTGCTATCTACCTTTCTATGGTTTTGGAAATCTCTTTTGTAATCGCGCTAACAGTTGGAGTGATAGCGCTCTTTTGGCTAATCGTGCGTAACTCGTCCGACAAGATTGTGCACCAATACCGCAAGATGGCCCAGCAACTTGAATTAAGCGTCACCGAACCCCAAGCTCGACTGGCTGGTTTTGTGCGTTCAGAGCCTTTTATCCATGGGATCTATCGTCATCGTGAAATGTCGATTTCAGTACCGGCGAAAGGTCTGCAAAATACGCGTCAGATCGAGACCGTGGTGAAAATGAAGGTGAACTCAGGGACTTTCACTTGGCAGGTGACTTCAACTGGGCTCATCGGGCGGTTGCGCCAGCGAGATAGTGGCACCAAGTCCCGCTGGAATAGTGGTGACCCAGTATTTGATGCAATGGTTGATGTTCGCACCAGTGACGAGGGGCGCTTTGGTCGTATTTTTGATGAAGCGCGTCGAAGCGTTGTGGTCAATATACTAAGGGGCTCCAAAGGGTCGATTAAGTTACGTGGGGATGTGTTGTCATTTGAGGAGTTTGGTTTAATAGCGGATGATCCAACCCGTGAGCGTTACATGGAAATTACTGAAGTCCTGTGTCAGTTGGCAGAAGTGGTTGAAGGCCGCTAATTGCGGAGTTCTCGGCATCCGTCGATGCCACGCAGGTGTGCTTAAGGTATTTTTCTCGAAAAATTCTGATACAATATACAATTCACACTGTCTGAATTATGATGAATAAAGTACTCTGTTTTCTTTGCGCATTTGTTTACGCAACCGCGTTACTAGCTGAACCAGCGATTACTGTCTATAATGAGAACTTCGGAGTCGTTCGAGAAAGCATCTCGCTCGACCTAAAAAAGGGACTGAGTAATGTGAGCTACAGTGGTGTCACTGCTCAACTTGAGCCAGAGTCAGTCATTTTACGCGATCCCAGTGGTGAGGTGGCTCTCAGTGTCATCGAGCAGAGTTATCGGGGCGATCCGATTGATCAGCAGCGCTTGTTACAGATGTTTGAGGGGCAAACGATTGATTTTTATAAGGCAGTCGACAGCAAGGAAGTAGTTTTGCAGGGGAAAATTATTCGTGCGCCCTCAGTGGTGACGACCATGAATCAATATGGGCAACGGCAGCAACATACCCTAGAGCCGATTATCGAAGTGGATGGGCGATTAATTACACAATTACCTGGGATTCCGCTGTTTCCTAGCTTGGGTGATGATTCGGTTCTCCAGCCAACACTCGCATGGCAGTTGTTTTCTAATCAAGCGGCGAGAGTCGATGCGCAGCTCAGTTATTTGACCAATGGGATGTCCTGGAAGTCAGATTATAATCTAGTGCTGCCGCAGCAGGGTGACGCCGTGACACTGACTGGTTGGGTATCGATCGAAAACAACACCGGTAAAACCTTTGAGGATGCTAAGATTAAGCTGATCGCTGGCGATGTGAACAAGGTGGAGCCTCCACAACTAGCACGACGCGAGAAGGTCTATGCGATGGCCATGGCAGATAGCGCTGCCGCGCCTCAAGTTGAAGAAAAGAAGTTCGACGAATTTCACATGTATGCACTAGCACTAGCGACGACGCTACGCGATCGTGAGACCAAGCAAGTCGAGTTTGTTCGCGCTGAGCGCGTGCAGACCAATAAGCTGTTCGTGTATGAAGGCTTCACTGGACGTTATTTAGGTGGGCGTAATATGAATGAGGACTACGGTCAAAATTCGCAGCCGGATGTTGCGATTTATCGCGAGCTGGAGAATCGGGATGAAAACGGTCTCGGTATGCCGCTACCAGCTGGGCGCATGCGTTTCTACCGTATGGATGATGATGGTCAGCTCGAATTTACTGGGGAAAATACCATCGATCACACACCAAAGAACGAAACGATTCGGGTGTATTTGGGCAACGCGTTCGATATCCTTGGCGAACGTACTCGCATGAACTTCTACAAGCACCCAAGCCAGAATTTAATTCGTGAGACCTTTGAGGTCGAGATTCGCAACCGTAGCGAAGCGACAGTTGCGGTACAAGTGGTTGAACATCTATACCGCTGGTCAAATTGGGAGATCCAAAAACCAAGCCACAAATTTGATCAGACTGATTCGCAAACGATCGAATTTCTGCTCACCGTGAAGCCAGACGGTACTCAGAAAGTCAGCTATACTGTGGAGTATACTTGGTAGTATTTAATTGTTCCACAAAAATGTTCCACAAGTTCTTGTGGTGGTCAAAATGTTGTTCTAATGCCTATAAATAAAGCACAATAAATGTTCCACGGCAATTGTTCCACGGGAATTTTTTAGGTTCATCGTCGATTAACGGGGAAGGTATTGATCTATGTTGGGAGCGTTGGATTTGCTTGTTGCTCGTGGGAGGGACGACCTCCGTGTCGTCCGGTACCGATGCGTGAGAGTCTGACAGAATTATCAGCTCTTGGAGACTCCTGGATGTTCATGTGGTTTCTAAAGTGCCCGTGGTCGACACGGAGGTCGACCCTCCCGAGCAGAATAGCCGTCTTATTGGGCTCAGAATAGTATCTCCTCGGTCAATGACGAAGAATCAAATAAATAACGACTCTCACTAAGGCACTCAGCTCACTAAGTTTGATACTACTACACTAAGAACCTGCTTAGTGTCTTGCTACATCGCCTTGATACCAGCAGCTAGTATTTCTGCCGCACGTTCGATGTCGCTGCCATTATGAGCGGTGCAAATAAAGCAGGTCTCATAAGCCGACGGCGGTAGATAAACGCCGTGATCGAGCGCGTAGTGAAATAGTTTATTAAACTGCTGTGTCTCGCTTGAAATTGCGTCGTTGTAGTTGCGCACTGGATACTCACTGAAAAAGACTGCAAACATCGAGCCGACTTGCGGCACTTGCAGGGCCATGCCTTTTTCGATGGCAGCGTTGATCAAGGCATCCCGCAACAAGGCGCCCATCGTTTCAAAGGCTGGATACGGATTTTCGCGCTTAAGCTTTTTAAGTGCTGCAATACCAGCTGCCATGGCGAGTGGGTTGCCGCTGAGAGTGCCGGCTTGATAAACCGGACCTAGTGGCGCGATTTGATCCATGATTTCGGCTTTGCCGCCAAATGCGCCAACCGGGAGTCCACCGCCGATAATTTTACCGAGGCAGGTTAGGTCGGGTGTGACGCTGACTCGCTCTTGCACACCGCCTGGAGCGAGTCGAAAGCCAGTCATGACTTCGTCAAAGATCAGTACCGTGTCATGCTGGTAACACAGATCCCTGAGTAGAGCTAGGTAACCTTTGTCAGGCAGTATAAAGCCGCAGTTGGCTGGAAAGGGCTCAACAATCAGTGCCGCGATTTCACCCGAGTGATTTTCAAAGGCGGCGCGGATCGCGTCGGCATCATTGTATTCCACGACAATCGTCTCAGCGGCGAAACTGGCTGGGATCCCTGCGCTGTCGGGGTTGCCTAGGGTGAGTGCGCCAGAGCCTGCTTTGACTAGTAGCGAATCGACATGGCCATGGAAACAGCCCGCGAATTTGATGATTTTATCGCGCTTGGTATAGCCTCGGGCCAGACGGATGGCGGACATGGTGGCTTCGGTGCCACTGTTACACATGCGTACTTTTTCGATCGATGGGACCATCTCGACGATCAGTTCGGCCATCTCGACTTCATAAGGATTGGGGGTGCCAAAGCTGGTGCCTTTCTCCAGTGCTTGGCTGATCGCTGCGCGCACGTCTGGATCGTTGTGCCCATGAATCGCGGGGCCCCAGGTGCAGACAAAGTCGATCAGGTCTTTGCCATCGGCCGTGTGCAGGTGTGCGCCTTCAGCGCGTTCGGTAAAGAACGGTGCGCCGCCAACTGAGCGAAAGGCGCGCACTGGCGAGTTCACCCCGCCAGGGATGAGTTGCTTGGCGCGTTCAAATAACTGCGTTGAGCGTTGAGAGTGGTTCGATGAGTGCTGCTGACTGTCCATAGTGCGTATTTACAACACTCATCTAGCAACTTTCAACCAGCAACGCAACTAGCTGACGTATTTCTGTACGATTGGGATACGGCGGCCGACACCAAAGGCGAGGGGGGTGGTCTTGAGTCCTGGGGCCGCTTGTTTGCGCTTATACTCATTGAGGTCGACTTTGAGGATGATGTCGCGCACCACAGCTTCTTCATATCCGCGTTCGATTATTTCGGCAGAGGAGAGACCCTCTTCGACGTACAGTCGCAGGATGCCGTCGAGTACCGGATAAGGAGGGAGCGAGTCTTCGTCTTTTTGGTCAGGGCGCAATTCCGCAGAGGGCGGCTTTTCAATGGTATTGACCGGGATACGTTCCTGCTCTCGGTTGATGTAGCGTGCCAGTGCGTAGACCTTCATCTTCGGCAAGTCAGAGATCACTGCCAATCCGCCACACATATCGCCATATAAGGTGCAATATCCGACTGAGATTTCACTCTTGTTGCCAGTGGTTAACAGCAGTGCGCCAAATTTGTTGGACATCGCCATCAGTAACATCCCGCGTGCGCGTGCTTGTATATTTTCTTCGGTTACGTCTGCGGCATACTCTGCAAACAGCGGGCCGAGTGCGGTATCCGCGGCGCTGACCGTATCTGCAATTGAGACTTCATGATATTCCATGCCGAGATTGTTGGCCAGTGCCGCGGCGTCGTCGCGACTGTGCTGACTCGAAATGGCCGAAGGTAGGGCGATACCGATTACGTTTTCTGGGCCGAAGGCATCGGCGGCAATCGCGGCGACCACTGCCGAGTCGATGCCGCCGCTGAGCCCAATCAGGCCTTTTTTAAAGCCGCTTTTATGCGCATAATCACGGAGACCAAGTACCAGTGCGTCGTAGGTGGCTGCATTGCCCTTGAGGTTGAAGTGTTTGGATACCACGGGGCTCGCAGTACTGCTGAGATCGACCACGCAGTTTTCGCTGCGAAAAGCACTGAGGCCTGCAATTAAGCCGCGCTCTGGATGAGCGACGAGGCTGCCTCCATCAAAGATAAGTTCATCGTTACCGCCCACTGAATTACAATATACGGCAGGGCAGTTACAGCGATCTGCAGCGAATTGTAGTAGCGGTTCGCGGGCTTCGTTTTTACCCTCATGCCAGGGACTGGCTGAAAGGTTGAGAATCAGATCAACTCCCTTTTCGGCAAAGCTGGTGAGTGGATCAACATTGTAGCGGCGCTTTGTTGGCACGGAGGGTGCCGTCCAGATGTCTTCACAGATCGAGATGCCGATACGTTGGCCGTTCCAGTCATGGATCACTGGAGCGAGGGCGGGTTGAAAATAGCGGTCTTCGTCAAATACGTCGTAGCTGGGCAGTAGGCACTTACGGGCAGTGAATTGTACGCGGCCCGCTTCGCACCAAGCCGCTGAGTTGAAGAATGGGCGGCCCGCTTCATTCGGGTCACGGGCCTCAACGGTACCAATGATGGCAGGCACTTCGTGGATCTCCGCTGCGATTGCATTTAGAGTCTGCTCAACGTCACTGGCGAAGCGGCTTTTAAATAGCAGGTCGCGGGGAGGGTAGCCACAGACTGCGAGTTCGGGAAAGAGTACGAGCTCTGCGCCTTGGGCGACGAGCGCCTTATAAGCATTGAGAATGAGTTGTTGATTGTTAACTAAGTCTCCAACCGTGGTGTTGATTTGGGCAATTCCGATTTTCATGCTGTGCAGTATGGCCAAGGGTGCGCTTGCTGCAAAAGGAACTTACAACTGATTACGCATCGATGGGATGCTGCGACTATTTTCCGTTGTGTGCAGAACTCAAGCCTTTCAGCCTAAAAAGATCAATGGCAGCCACGAATGGGCACGACGAAGGTGGCGAAGTAATCAACGAGGAAGTTTTTCGTGCTCAGTAAATTGTAGCAGCAATCAATCAAAAAAAAGTTCTTCATCGAATAGTGAGGAAGACATTGATCTATGTTGGGAGCGTTGGAGTTGCTTTTTGCACGTGGGAGGGACGACCTCCGTGTCGTCCGGTATTGCTCGTGGGAGGGATGACCTCCGTGTCGTCCGGCATTGCTCGTGGGAGGGATGACCTCCGTGTCGTCCGGCATT
>JAURBE010000058.1 GCA_030829145.1 Verrucomicrobiota bacterium
GGTGCGTCGGCTCCCTCTTTGATCCACTCAACAGTTTCACGCAACCGGCTCTCAGGCGCAGCTAGTATCATAATACCATCTACCAGTGCATAGCCATCTTCAACATAGGTTGTCTCACCATCAAAAGTCTCATCGAAATATAAGGTCTCTCCCATAAAAGACTCTTCAACCATCTCATGCTCGACCAACGGGTTGAGCGCCTGCTGCGCCTCCGCATTGCGGATAAACTGAACCTGCATCAATTCATTCAATCGCTCTGCGTCGCCTGAGAATTCAGCCAGTAATACAATTTCCTGCGAATCTTCCTCGTTTAGTACCTGCTCAGATAGATTGTATAATGCCACACTAGCCTGGCCTGGGAAGAGCTCAAATAGCTCATCATAACTTAACCCGAACTCGTCCTTCAGCACCTCGGTGAATCCAAATAATCCATCATCGCGGAGATCATCCCGAGTAAGGTCCGAATCATCAATTTCGGCAAAAAACGCCAAGAACGACTCATCCTCAAAGAACTCGGCAAACGCGTGTGATTGCCACTCTGTTCGGGTTTCCGAAAGGCTTCGTAGCGTCACAAAAAACTCTACATCCTCTCCGATAATATCCTGAAATGGCACTGCAGACACTGCAGAGCTAGCAAGCCCCGCGCACACCAAAGGTAACAACAATTTATTCATACAAAAAATCCTATTTCTCATTTATACTATTTATGATCACTCGCAACAGGCGACATTTTCGGAGGACTCAAATAGCGAAAACCTGTATTTGGATTTCTTGGGTCAAAGGCATACGCATCTCGGTTGTCTAAAAATGATTTGACTACATCCGCAGAGATCGAGAAGCCGAGCCCCTCAGCCCCCACTGCGGCGATCTTCATATTATTCACACCGACCACTTCACCGCGTAAGTTAAACAATGGGCCTCCTGAATTCCCTGGATTAATTTGCGTCGTGGTTTGCAAGTAAAGACGCCCACTAATGACCCGATTAGCGACACTGATGATGCCCTCAGAGACGGTACGATCCAGTCCCAATGGGCTGCCAATTGCAAATACCGTCTGTCCCTCAAAAACACCACTACTCGCGGCTGCAAGCGCTACACTATGAAATGGATCATCCGACATAGGTTCCACTTTAAGCAATGCCAAATCCAACTCTGAGCTCGTCGCGACGATGCGCACATCATCATAAGTCACCTTAGATAACTCTCGATCCCCGTCTTTAAAGATTGTCACTGAAATCCGATGCTCGCCTGCGATCACATGGTCATTCGTAACAATGTAGCCATCTCCGTTGATCACGAAACCAGAACCCAAGCCCGTGGGTGTTTGCACCAAGGCAACCGCTTCGCCAAGCCGACCAATCCACTCTCGAATTGGTTGATCCCCTCCCTCTTCGCTCATCCGGTAAAGCATCTTATTGGTCGTATCTACTACAGTCCCACTGCCGTCTGCACGGTCTTCTGTTAGCCCAACCACGGCTTCTTTAGGCACCGAGATAATATCGAACCCCAAATCGACATAATACACATCGGGGCGCTCCAAAACGATCACGCCACGCAACTCACTCCCACCGTTCAACTCCATCGAGTGAATGGCATGGAGCGACGAAACCACTAGTGTAAAGAAGGACAATACGCCAATTTTCAGCATTTTCGGATGTTAATGGTAGATCCCTCACTCTGACCACAAAATAAGTACCTCAATTTATTAAGATTAGTAACAACAACTACTTAGAACCATAACAAGCCACCACAGCATCGACAACTGCTCCGCTATATTCCAACAAAATATCATCCTCGGCCAACGCAGCCCCGACTGCCCGAGCTGCTAAAGCCGACTGAATGCGCGCATACACTTCGACGCTATTAGCAATATAAGGCTCTAGCATCACTGTTGGGCACTCGACCCCGCGCAACAGCAATAGGTTTCGTGCAAACAAATAAGGCTGCTCCGTAGATAACAGGATCGCATTACGTCCTTGATAATTCGCCGCAGGCAGCTTTGTGGCATCAGCTAAAGCCTCGACTAACTTGGCACCTAGCAACAGCTCCATCGCACCACTGCCATTCAATAATTTCACCGCTAGTTGAGCTTGCTGTTCCTCTGACTGAAGCTCTTTTTCACTCATACACCCAAAAATCAGCGCATGTAAATGATTCACTTTCACCAAGCGCTGCTTGGCATCACCACTATGCCCACACGGCTCAGATTCACTGGCGCTGACCACCGCACGAGAGATCGGCCAAGGCGCCGCGTTAATATGTAGAGAAATTAACGCATCAGGCTGAATCTGCTCATTCACTACCCGTGCACGCTCAGTCAATTCTCCCGAAATCACTGACAGGCGCACTGCTCGATCTCGAAGTGAACAACCATACTCCCACAGTGTCGCCAACGAACCGTTCTCTGGCGCCTTCACATCTTCAGCCGCCTGCTCTAAATAATCGATTGGCGCCTTCGGGTTCACTTGGGTATTTGCCTCACGCAAGAGCGAAACTCGCGCACCAAGGGCCTGCAACTGTATCTGCACGCGCTGTGCGACTTCGAGCACCAACTCTCCTTCGCGTACATAGAAATCATCCTCCGCAATTCTAAAATTGCGCCCCTCCGCCGCCGCCCATCGCCCGCCGACATGACCTGGGTCTAAAGCCAAGTGCAAGCCAGACAATGGTAAATCACGCGCGGTTCGGCTTGAGTGAATTTCGTCTATGGTCCGCCAGTAACGTGGCGCAGTCCGCGATGCCAGTACATCGACATCAACCACATTTTGCCAATCAGAATGTGGCACGTACCTCGCGCTCAACTCAGTGCTCAGTGTAGACGCATCGATCACCTCTGCAAGTAACCTACCACCTCCCGAAAGTAATAAAATCAGTACCAACCGTAACCACATGCCTACACACAGAACAAGTCTTGGCAGACAGACAACCCAGCATTCAGAAATATAATCCCAGACAGGCAGCGCACACTCTAGCGCACTACCCGATGTCAGCCGCTGGAGCTAAAACGATCCAAACATATTATACCGTCAATTGGTCAACCATCGCTTTAAAATCAGCAGGCAGGGGCGCCACGAATTCCATCATCTCATCGCGCTCTGGATGCTCCACATGCAGTTCTGTAGAGTGTAACATCACTCGCGGCACATTCACTCCTTTGAGTCGACTCGGCTTATAGCCATAGGTCGTATCACCGAGTAATGGATGATTCATACTACTCATATGAACTCGAATCTGATGTGTGCGCCCAGTGTGTATCACACAGCTAATCAGCGATGCCTGCCCACCGAAGCTATGCTCGACTGACCAATCTGTCTTCGCCTCTTTACCCAGCGCCATGATTGCCATGCGGGTACGATGCACGCTATGTCGACCAATCGGACCATCGCAAGTGCCTGCCGTCTTGCGTGGGGTGCCAATCACTAGAGCACGGTAACGCTTATACGTCTCGCGAGCACTAAACGAGGCCACCAACTTGTGATAGGCACGGTCCGTCTTAGCCGCCACGATTAAGCCGGTCGTTTCTTTATCTAAGCGATGCACGATACCCGGACGATCTGGCGCTCCGATACCGCTTAATCCGCCGTTCGTATGATGCAGCAACGCATGCACCAGCGTATCATCGCCAGTGCCACTGCCTGGATGGGTCACCATACCCGCAGGCTTATTAACCACAACGATCGACTCATCTTCATAAATAATATTCAGCGGAATATCCACTGCCTTAGGTCCCTCACGCATCTCAACGGCCTCAAGCACTGCCCGTAAAAGACCGGGGCGATTCACTTTAAATCGCTTATCAATGATGACACCATCGAAAGTGACTTGGTCTGCATCAAAGGCTTTTTGCAAGCGCACTCGGCTAATGTCGTCAAATGCTGCGGCAAATAGTTTATCCGCGCGCCCTGACTTAGCACCCGCAGGCACCGAAAATTCGATAATTCGATCTGGCATTTCGAACAATGATCTCAGCTTCCCTCCGTTTGCGAGCCTACATTTGCACACTAAATCGCCCAAAATTCCGTAAAGGCGTGAGAATGTCTATTCATATGGGAAACGACTCTGCAGGATTGTGCACGAAGCACTGACTATTTGATACGCTAAGGATTCGACCAAGCACGGGCGATCGCGCAATCTTTAGTAATTTGCGCCTTCAGTGCATCCAGCGAGGCAAATTTTTGCTCGGGCCGGATAAAGCGCAACCATTCGACTTCAAGGAAATCTCCCTGATCCAAACGCGTACCGGACAATGCATGCACTTCCAGGGCAGGCGTTTGATTGGCTTCAGCCACAGTCGGCTTCACTCCATAATTAGCCACTGCAGGCTCCCATGGCTGATCAGCGGCACTGCGGAATCGCACTTGATAGACGCCAAAACGCGGCAAGCACTCAGGCTCCCAAGGCAGATTCAACGTAGGAAAACCAATCTGCCGGCCAAGCTTTGCACCACCGAGCACAGTGCCATTGGAAAAATAATTATACCCGAACAAATCATTCACAGCTTCAATATGCCCCGCTTCGAGTTCCTTACGAATTCGGGTGCTACTAATCGGCTCACCATTATGCTTAATACGATCCACGCTAAACACACCGATTCCAAGTGCGTTACCCGATTCTATTAATGTTGCGACAGTGCCGGCGCGCAGCCTACCAAATCGGAAGTTCTCGCCAATGTAGATGGATTTCAAACTCGGCAACGCGGCTTTTAATTCCGCTAAAAATTGGTCCGCTGGAATCGACGCAAATACACGATCAAAGTGCTTGCAGATTACGATGTCCACTCCCACAGCATGCAACATCGATGTCTTCTCCTCGATCGGCATCATCAGCAAAGTCGGGTTCTCGGGTCGGAACAAACGACTGGGATGCGGGTCAAAGGTCAACACCCCGCCGACACCACCAGAGCGCTGCGCCGAAAAGACCGCAGACTCGATCACTGCTTTGTGCCCGAGATGCACTCCATCAAACACTCCAATCGCCAGATGTAACTCTCCGACTAATTCGGCGAGTTCCTCAAAGCGTTCGACGTGTGCGGGGAGATGCATAATAAAAAGAAAAAGCCACTGAGCACTCGCGCAAGCGCACAGGTTATTTTGGATTACAGCGCGTGACTCGGCACAGCCTGGTTAATTGGAATCAATTTACGGCGTAATTCTGACGGAGCCATATTCTCAATGGCTTCCAAAGTATTGGAATCTTCGATACGAAATTGGCCCACTGCAGTGCGGCGCAAAGAATTTAGATGACCGCCACAGCCAAGACGCTCACCCAAATCATGCGCAAGCGTTCGGATATATGCTCCCTTGCTGCTACCCACAATGAACGACACCTCTGGAAGGTTGAAATTAGTCACATCATAGCGACTCACATGAATCACCCGCGGCTCGCGCTCAATCGTCTTACCTTGGCGCGCCAACTTATAGAGCTTCTGCCCATTCACCTTCTTTGCCGAATACATCGGAGGCGTCTGATATTGATCCCCCATAAACGTCTTCATTTCTTTTTCGACATCTGCTTGCGACAGTTCAGGGACAGGCGCTGTCGCTACTATCTCGCCATCAGCATCTTGAGAATCGGTCACTTCGCCCAGCTTCACTGTGCCAGTGTATTCCTTATCCATACTCATCAAGTACTGTGATACCTTGGTCGCCTTACCGACCAGAATGAGCAGCAGCCCAGTTGCCATAGGATCGAGCGTGCCAGCATGGCCGATCTTCTTGATGCGGAATACGCGACGCATGCGCGCAACGATATCGTGGGAGGTCATTCCTTGAGGCTTATCGACAAGCAACACACCGATGGGATCGTCATTCGTTGGCTGAGACATAATAAAAAAAATACTCGGATGGTAGAATCTGGCGCTTACTTCTGTGACTGGTAACCGATATCAGCAATCCCAATCAAAAGTTATGTATGCTTTAGCAACTTCGGTTATTGAGGCTGGCCTAGTGTTTCGAGGTGCTTACCCAATGCCTCCATCAGTTGCGGATAGAATTCCTTGATCGAACTATTCTCAACATTCAATCCTGCGGCACAGGCATGACCACCGCCGTTAAACTGCTTAGCAACTTGATCCACTCGGTAGAATGGATTCTTGGCACGAAGACTGCCCTTCAGTGCGCCATCGCGGTCCTCAATCAATACTCCGATATCTACACCAGCAATCGAGCGAGCGTAGTCGACTAGGCCTTCAGAGTCATCAATCGTCGCACCGGTTTCAGCATACACACCATTTTCAATTAGTCCTACGCAAACACGGTTATCAAACTCCATGCTCAGTGAGTTTAAAAAGTTCTGCAACAGCTTGATTTTCGCAAAGGTCTCACACTCATACAGCTCATGTGCAGCTACGGAAGGTTGTGCTCCATACTCACAGAGACGGCGCGCGATCTCAAAAGTCTCTGGTGTGGTCGATGGGAACCGGAATTGGCCAGTGTCAGTCGCGATGCCAACATACAATGCCTGCGCAGTCACTGCATCGATCTCATAACCTAGATCCATATAGAAGCCTGCTAAGATCTCGGCCGTTGCCGAAGCTGTCGCTATAATTAAATTTTCCTGCGCATAGGCCTTGTTGGAGATGTGGTGATCCACATTTAATGCAACCTCAGGGAACAACTCGATTAAGCGATCGCCGATACGCTTCTTATCTGCGCAGTCCACAGTCACTGCCACATGGCCATTAAGCTCAAAATCTGATGCAAGCATCAATGGCGTGTCAGCGACAAAGGCCTTCAACGTCGCAGGCACTTCGTCACGATTAATGCCGATCGCATCGATGCCGAGACTCCTTAAGACACGTACCACCGCCACAATCGAACCAATGCAATCTCCATCTGGGCGCAGGTGCCCACATACGGCAACTTGCTTGCCTTTAAGTTGCTCTACAGCTGCAGCAAACAGTCGACTCTCTTTGGGGTAGAATTCTGACTTTTTCATTTTTCGTTATCTAGTTGGTCTAACAAATCGAGGATTTCATTGCCGCGCTCTAACGACGGATCGTACTTAAAGTTAAAGCGTGGAAAGTACTTCAGCGTCACCCGTTGCATCACCCGCTGGCGCAGTTCTTTGCCGATGCGCTTGAAAAATGCCTGTGATTCCTGAATCGCTTTCGCATCTCCAATCACAGAGTAATAAATACTGCACTGGCGCAGGTCAGGCGAAGTATCGACATCACTGATCGTAATACGGACAGACTCCTCACCGCCATAATAGCGGCGCAGCTGCTCACCGATCTCACGCTGCAGCAACTCGTTTACACGGGAAATACGTTTGGACATAATAAAAAGGGATGGGACCTATTCAAAAAATCGGCGACGTGCGGCAGCACGTCGCCAAAGAATAAACTTTAGCGAAGTGATGGGCGTAGCTCTTCAACCTCGAAGCATTCGATGATATCACCTTCTTCGTAGTCGTCATAACCATCCACATTCACACCACACTCGTAACCAGCGCGAACTTCCTTAACATCATCTTTGAAGCGCTTAAGCGTATCGATCTTGCTCTCGTGGATAATCTCACCATTACGCAGCACACGTGCTTTACGGTTACGGTTAATCGTACCCTCAGTGACCATACAACCAGCGACATTACGGCCTTTACCCATACTGAAGACTTGGCGAACTTCCGCAGCACCAAGCTTCTTCTCGCTCAATTCTGCGTCCAACAGCTCTGCCATACACTCTTCGACCTGATCCAGTAGTTCGTAAATAATATTATGCCGAATAATGCGCACCTCGTGATGCTTCGCTTGGCTCTGCACGCCGTTATCAAGGCGCACATTAAAGCCAACGATCGTCACATCAGCTTCACCAGCGCTCGCCAGTGCAATATCATTTTTACTGATATGCCCAACACCACTGCTGATGATACGAATGTCGACTTTATCGCTCTCAATCTGCTCAAGGCTGTTGACCAAGGCTTCAGTCGAACCATGCACATCGGACTTCACGATAACGCTCAGGCATTTCTTCTTTTGCTGCTCAATAGCCGCAAACAAATCTTCCACCGTCACGCCACCTTCACTCTTCGCAGATTGCTCAGGAGCTACATTCTGCTCGCGCTTACGTTCTGTCATCGCAGCAGCTGCAGCTTTCTTAGCAGTCTTTTCATTCTTTACCGCGGTGAAAGTCTTGCCACCACTAGGCACTTCAGACCAACCGATGACCTTAACTGGAGTCGATGGAGGAGCTTCTTTAAGCACCTTGCCATTCTCATCCATCAACGACTTTACTTTGCAATACGCTTCACCACAAAGCAATGCGTCTCCCTTTTTCAGAGTGCCTCGCTCAACGATCACTGATGCGGTCGCACCACGACCCTCTTCGAGCTGGGCTTCAATGATGGTGCCAGAAGCTGGGCAATCGGGATTCGCAGACAGCTCTAAGACTTCGGTCTGCAATAAAATCATATCGAGTAATTCGTCGATATTGGTGCCCTTCAAGGCAGACACTTCAACTGCAATCGTTTCACCACCCCAGTCTTCTGGGGCGATTCCTTTTTCCTGCATCTGCTGCTTCACGCGGTCGACATTCGCACCCTTGGCATCCACCTTGTTAATCGCTACGACGATCGAATTGTTCGCTTCTTTTGCAAAGCGAAGAGCCTCTTCAGTCTGCGGTTTAAACGCATCATCCGCCGCGATTACAAGAATCGCCAAATCAGTCACATTCGCACCACGCTCACGCATCAGCGAAAATGCCGCGTGTCCAGGTGTGTCTAAGAAAGTAATTTTCTGATCATTATGCTCGATCTGGTAGGCGCCAATATGCTGCGTAATGCCGCCGGCTTCACCCTCGGTGACATTCGCCTTACGAATCGTGTCAAGCAGGGTCGTCTTACCATGGTCCACATGACCTAAAATACACACGACTGGAGGACGCGGCTTAAGGAAACGAGGATCATCGTCCGCAATCTTCGCGATTTTTTTCTTCTCTGCCACCTCGGCCTGAGTCTCACCACGGTGATGGATCTCTAGCTTAAAGCCATGGCGCTTTGCGATCTGCACTGCTACAGTCTCTTCGATCGTTTGATTCATCGAAGCGAAGATGCCCATTTCCATCAGCTCAGAAATCAGCTTGAAGGGCTTTACCTCAATCTCGGTAGCAAAGTCACGTACCACAATCGGCGGTTTCGCGTGAATAATACGTTCAGCAACATCTGCGGGTGCGTCACCCTCCGCAGTTACTTCTGCCGCAGGCTCAACATCTACCTTAGGGGCAGTTGCGGATGGAGGCTTTGGCGGGCCTGGCGGTTTTGGCGGGCCAGCTGGTTTAGGTGCAGCTGGAGCAGGCGCTGGCGGCTTCGCGGCGACTGGCGGCGGCTCTTTCTCGGCTTCAGGCTTCGGCGCACTAGCAATGATCGGAGCTTTCGGTGGACCGGCAGGCGCAGGAGCAGAGGATTTGAGACCTGCTGGCGCGACACCAGACGGTGGTGCCTTAGGCTTCGGCGCAGTCGGTGGCGCTTTGCTAACCGGAGCAGGCTTCGGCGCCGCAGGCGCAGGCTTCGGAGCAGTTGTTGGCTTCGAATCAGCCGCGGCAGCAGCCTCACGCTCGCGCTTAATCTCTTCGGAACTCTTGACCACAACGCCTTTCGGTAGCGCTGGCTTCTTTGGCTTTGCTGGCTCGGCAGGTGCTTCGGCAGCAGGCGCGGCCTCAGCTTTCTGCTTCGAGGCATACTCTTCTACGAGCGACTCGGCAGATATATTGTCAATGGTACTGGAAGCGCTTTTGACTTCGAACCCACGACTACGGAGAAGCTCAATGAGCTCTTTATTCTCCATTCCGACTTGTTTGGAAAGCTGATGTATACGAACACTCATGAAAGAGTTACTACTTTAATATCTGATAAATGGATGGAAGACTTGGTTTATACTTGGATTACGCGTTTTGCTCCATGTATGCCGCAACTTTAGCCAGCACGTCGCTGGCCTCTTCTTCACTAAATTCTGCGTCGACTAGATCGCCAACGGATACGCCCTCGAATGCTTCGGGGCTGATGAGGCCGATCGAAACAAGGCGTTCGCCAATCGCGGGCTCAATGCCGGGAATCATATTGATGCCCTTAAGCGCTTTCGCCACTTTCTCGTCGAATCCCACGGCTTCCTTCTCTTCTTTGCCAATGTCTAGTTTCCAACCGATTAGGCGGGAAGTGAGCTTGGCATTAAAACCTCGGCGACCGATCGCAATTGACAGGTCATCTTCGGCTACTTCGAAGTGGATACGACGATCGGCTTCGATGACCTTAATGTTTTTCGGCACAGCTGGCTTCAGCGCTTCTTCGAGCAGCTGTATGGGGTCCGCATGATAACGAATAATGTCAATTTTCTCACCACCCAGTTCGCGTACGATTGTTTTCACACGGGCACCTCGTGCACCCACGCACGCGCCGACAGGGTCCACCTTCGGATCTGCGCTATT
>JAURBE010000059.1 GCA_030829145.1 Verrucomicrobiota bacterium
CACCGACATTGCGAGTCACAAAGTCTTGCGGTGTACCCGCAGTGATCGAGATCGCACTGCCGCCAGCATCACCACCACTGCTACCAGAAGAAACTGTTGATTCAATATCACCATAGCTTTCTGGGTAACGCATTTCTTGAGCCACGGTGATGGTCGCACGCTTGCCCGAGAGCACGGTGACCTTGGGGGCACTCATCAAATCACTGCCAGTCTTGCGAGACAGTGCACGCAATGCAAAATCTGCATCATATCGACCTAAACCAAGTTGTTTCGTAACACTACTAACTGACAATCCATCTGAGGCTAAGTCTACGAGATTAGGTAAGTTGGGGGCAAGTGATGGGAATACATCATTGATCGCAGGAGTCCTGCCAGTCTCTACTGTTTCTACTGTTTCTACTGTTGAACCATTAATGCCAGTTTCCGTTAGTGTGACTGGTACTTGTGCGATATTTTCTGGAGCAGTAATCGTAATCGCTGAGGAAGTACTATTCACACCAAAAGCATCCGTAAGCCCGCGTGGTGCAAATTCGAAAATAGTCGTCCCATCCTTGCTGACATTCCAATCAAATCCAAGCTCTTCCAGATCGCCCTGTTGGACTTCGAGGAATTTCGCTTCGATTTCGACCTGCTTGACTTCATTATAGTTGCGCAGAATGACGCGCATGCGCTCGAGATTGCGGCGACTTTGAGTAATGATCAATTGCTCACCGTCGAATGCGAGACTTGCGCCTGGTAGATCAAAGTTGACGCCTGCACTTTGAAAGAAGGCTTGCAGTGCTTCGACTTCCTCAGAAGCAGAGGGGCCACTTGAGCTCGATGCTGACGGAGCGGCAAATGGATCGACAGGACCGCCAGAAGAGCCACCGACGTCACGGAAGCCAGTCAAACGGATCACAGTCGCACGTGAAATTGGGAAGAATTCCGTAATCGTATTCGATGTGCCATCCAAACCATCACTCGGAGCAACAGTCACTGCATCCGCACCGACATCGTATGCGAAGTTCACCTGTTGAGTGACGAACTGCAAAATACGATCGAGGTTCAAATTACGCAGGCTAATATTCACACGAGGATTGCTCTGCTCACGATTAAACAAGACGACAATATTCACACCAACACGCTCCGGATCATATTCTACAGAAAGCTCAGAGAGTGTTTCGATCACGCGGGTTAACTCCATGCCGGAAAAATTAACCTGTGGAATGATAATGCTGCTCAACTTACGTTGCGTGCTGCTATCACCCGCATCTGCAATTTCTGATCCTGTACTCACATCAAACACCTTGGGACGCTCCCAACCTTGATCGACTTCGGTCAGCATCTGCTCACGAGTCTTGTATTGGTTTTGCGCATGGATACCACCTAAAATCTCAGCAATGCGAGTTTGAAACAACTTTGCTTCTGGGTTGTTCGCGTCACGGGCTTCGACTTCCTTAAAAGTCGCAGCTGCACCATCGTAATCACCATTCAAATACTGGGCGCGACCGCGAGTCAGCAAATCGCGAACGATTTTACTTTGTGCCACATATTCAGGGCTAATGTCCTGAATCGCCAGTTCATATGGATTAGAAATCTGCTTATCTAGGCGTGCGGCCAAGGCATTAGCCGCTTTGGAACGACCCCCTGCCGCACGATATTCTTCTAGGAGCGCTTCCGCAG
Organism: Verrucomicrobiota bacterium; assembly: GCA_030829145.1. Taxonomy (GTDB): domain Bacteria; phylum Verrucomicrobiota; class Verrucomicrobiia; order Opitutales; family Coraliomargaritaceae; genus Lentimonas. Next base: position 1,663 of record JAURBE010000059.1, read on the forward strand.
CTTTGGCATCACCTGCTGCTGCCAAAGCCTTCGCTTCGGTTAATACAACGTCCGCTTTTGCCGCGTCGATATCGTCCAGTACATCTGCAGTCGATGTATTGAGTGTGAGGCTCGCAGCTGCAGCATTGAGTAAATTAGTCGCATCTGCATACGCACCGAGTTCGGCTAGCTTGTCAGCTTCATCGATTGCATTCTCAGCAGCTGCAAGCTTGGCGTCTTGATCTGCAGCGGCTGCCGCAACGATCGATTCTGCCTCATTGGCAGCTTCTTCAGCAGGCGCTTCAGTCATTTCTACCGCTTCGACAACTTCTGGCGCTTCAGTCATTTCTACCGCTTCGACAACTTCTGGCGCATTGATCATCGCGGCTTCAACAGACGCTGTAGATGCTTTTTCATAGATTGCACTGCCACCGACCTGGCGATCCAAGTCTTTGTTAATTGAAGCCAAGAGACGCTGTACGTTCTGATCCTGTGGCGCGACTTTAATCAGCTCTTCAGCCTTTTCCTTCGCAAGTGCCAGGTCACCTGAATCACGCGCACGTAGCGTCTCAGCCATCAGCTGAATCTTTTCAGGCGCATTTTGAGCATCGGCCATTTGCGGCACGACAAAAGTAAAAGTTCCAAGCGCACCAGCCAATAGGATGGCGGAAGCACACTTTCGAGCTGCGAGGTATTTTTTCATAGTTTGATTCTGCAAGGTTATGATCTGTTAAATGTAAATAAGGAGCTAAAAAGAGAAGTCGAACACTTCTTCGTCTGTGGCCCCTGTTTCTAGAGGGATTTCTGATTCTTCGTTGGGGGTACTGATTGATAAGACCTGCGTCTCAGGGTCAATTTTAAGTGCTTCGTTACCTAATCTCGTAACTGTTACAGTTTTGTTATCAAGGTTTATTTCTTCTAAAACATAACTGCCAAGCGAAGTTTCAAATGCCATAGAAGACTCTTCAAGCACGACCTCAATGGCCGAATCCTCCTGCGAGCGGAGTACCACAGTAGTAGTATCATTGTAAAGTCGCTCACCATGCTTCAGCACAACTACTTTACCTGTGCGCTGATCCAAAAGACTCGCCGTCACAACTTTAGACACGTTGCCATCGTTATCCTTGATCCGTTCGATCGAGAAATCTACGAGCTTAAACTCAGACTTCGCTTGTTCTTGTCCGACCCGAGCGCGCACCTGTGTTTGCAGTTCTTCATCAAACAAGAGCACGAGACTTTTCGAAGCATCGCTGAGATCCTCCTCGATATAGCCCTCCATCTGAATACGATACGGATCGCGCTCAAACTTAGCTAGGTAGAGGCCAAAAGGAGGCTTACTTTCGGCTACCGAAATCGGCGATTTAAAGATAAAGGTGCCGTCGTTATCGACCCAAATTTGAGGCGGGGTGAACACATCGTAAAGCTCCAGCGGCGGTTGCTTAGAAGTCTTAGTCGCATCCGGCCAAATCGCGGTTTGTCCAGACGAGACCGGGACGGGGATTGCTTGATAGGGATTATCCGCTGGTTGGCCGACTTGCGGTCGGGCAGTTGACGTTGCACCAGATTGCGACACGTAAAACCCGACACTTGCAAGAAGTGCCAATAACGCCACTGCGAGGAGCAGTTTATCGTATATTTTATTCATGTGAAATTAGGATGGGTTCTCCTCGGAATTAGTGGGTAAGACGATCTCGATAAATTCAAGCGTAACAGTGAAGCTAGACTCCGTTTCAGATACAACCGGTGTTTGATTAGGCGCGGCTGCAGGTGTTTCAGAATTAGAGGAAGATGAGCCACCGAAGACACTGAAGATGTTGTCCAAATTACTCTTAGCATTCTTCTTCGCCTTGGCTTGTTTAGCACTGACAGTCGGACGCTCGACTTCAACACCACGCACCACGATCGGCAGATCAAACTGCGCGAGATTATTTAGGAATTTCCGTAGCACAGGAGTGTGGCCAGTGAAGGTCACGCGAAATGCAACTGTATCAATGGCATCTGGCACACGCGCACTCACAACCGGACTGATACGGAATCCAGTGCTGCCCTTTCTGGATGTGCTGGTATCTTCAAGTACTTCGCGTTCAACCGCCTTAATGGCGGCAGGATTCGCTTCAATGAGCTGGTTCAGGATGTAGCTGAGCACTTGGCGCTGCTTGTCGAGGTTCGACACAATCGCAGCATCTTCTGAAATTTCCGGTGAACCAAGATACTCGTCGAAGCCAAAAGCAAAATCGTCCGGCAAATCGATCGGCGCAGCTTCGCCATCCTCATTTTCATGCACGGCGGCCTGCTTCCGGAAATTTGATATATATTTCTGTAAGCCAGACATCACACGTGTTCCATCGCTGGAAACAGTCAAACGTGAGCCACGCTGTAAACCCTCCCGAAGACTCAGCAGCTTGGCATTCAATGCATCCGCATTTTGCTTCGCCGCTTGCACGTTGTCCGCTGTCGGAGCAGGAGACGCAAAGAGTAAGCCGTTAATTTGGCCCTCTACACTTGCAACTTTAGCCTGCAACTTCGAGCGCTTACTGGATTCCGAAATCGTCAATGTGGCGACGCCCGTAAAAACGAGCACCGCGACCACGCAGAGACTGCAGAATATAGGATTTTTCTTAAATAAACCCATGGAATTATAAAGGTTTAGCCGGATCCACGACCAAATTGATACTGAAAGGAAGGACATTGAGACCGCTTTGAAGCTTCGTCCATGTCACGATTGGAGAATGCGAAGATAAGATGAATTCCGACCTCTCAAAGCTGGAGCGCAAGCTCTTCAACTGATCAGACAAGGCATCTTCATCGACATTCTCGGCGCCATTGACGGACTCACGTACGAGTAGCTCTCCTTTGACTAGCACCTCGTAGGTAGGTGTTCCATCCGCAGCATTTTCGCGAATAACACTCAAATCATCGAGCCAAACATCCTCGGCGAGGTGCAGACTTTCCTGCAGCTCAGCAAAGAACTGTATCCAGTTAGACTTAGAATTCACTAAGCCTTCAACGCGTTTAATTGCATCACTGGTTGCTTCCGCTAGGGCTTGATAGTCGTCGATCTGGGCTTGGCTCGACTGTAGAGGCTGAAGTCCGGACTCAAGCAATTGGATTTGCTCTGCATCGGCAGCATTCGCACTCTTAAAAGCAACGTATGCTGGCAACGGCGCCAGCGCCAAGCAGGCCGCAGCGATCAATACAAATGGCTTTTTACTGGCAAAGGCCATTGCACGCTGAACACCCTCCGGCAACAGATTCACACCTGCAGCATTCGGTATCATGGTGCGGCACGCTTCACCGATAATTTCACTGGTTTGCATGCGGAGCGCCTCCGAATCGATCGATCCGTCCAAAATCACATTCTGCAGTGGATCGAAAAAATCAACCGCCACTTTTTGGGTGGTCGCCAACTGCTCGGCCAAGCCCTTCAGTAATGAGCCTCGCCCATTCAGTAAAATACGTTTTGGAGCAGCGCCACCCTTCTGGCGGCGGTAATTCACGATCGAACGTGTAATTTCCTGACTCATGCGGCGCATAAATGATTCCGCACAAGAATTGAGTAGCTTTGCTCCAGAGTCATCGTCCGAGTAATCGCTGTCGCCACCGAAAAATTTATGCTTAATCGCTTCTGCTTGAGTGAATGACTTACCTAAGCTATCCGCAATATTCTGGGTGAGCGAATTCCCACCTAACTGAATGTTACGCACAAAAAAGCCATCCAGGTTTCGAAACAGTAAATTGGTCGAACGGGCGCCAATGTTGATCAACAACACATCATCATCTGAGTCGGGATACGCATGCTGTAGGCTGTTGTAGTCTAGTACTGTTGCAGCACCAATGCTCTCAGGAGTAAATCCGGCAGCAGAGACGTATCCACAAAACTCATCTACCACATTCGATTTAGCCGCGATAAACAATACTTCGGTTTCTACGCCGTCATCCCCTACTACTTGGCTATCCCATACGACCTCATGCAGCGGATATGGAATGTTTTGTTGCGCCTCGAATGCAATAATCTGCGCTCGCTTTGCTTCTTCGATGTGCGGGATGCGGATGGTCTTTGTTAGGACCTGATTCCCAGGTATGATCAAAGTCGCTTTGCCTGATAACTTGTGCTTGGCGGCAAGGACTTTCAACGCATCTCCAACGCTCGGCAAGATCGCCTCTTCGTTGGAGAAATCATATTGAAGATCCTCTGAAACCAACTTTTCAATCTGAAGATTGCCTCCGTGCGAAGCAATCACAGCAGCAGTCACTCGACTGGCACCGCAGTTAATAATTAATCGTTTGGAACTACTCATGGGTTAAAGTAAAAAGTAAACATCTATTCGTATCAATGGATTCAGCGCCCAAGAGTGGATCCCTTAAATACAGAGAATAACCCGTTCGGCCTACAGAAAAGCACGTAGCAGCGATTGACCATCCGATGAGCAATTAAGCACATTGATTCGATCAATAAGTCACTAAAGAATACTATGGGGATTCGCATAACAGCACAGGGAATGAGACTGAAATGCCGCGCATGAGCGCGGCTTGAATTTGTAGTAGTTACGTCGAGTTCAGAGGCATAGCAATCAATTTCTTACTTAAAACAGCCCTTTTTATAAACTTCTAATAAACATTTGCGGTCTGTCTTAAATTTACAGTCCAAAAAGTGCCTCTCACCATACAATTAATCGTATTCAATGCGAATACACTTGCGCCGCTTCGCGCTTTAAAAAGCGTAAGTATGCATGTCATCACCACTCCCTTTTAAAATAAGCGCTCTTATCTTTATCCGCAACGCTGCTGGTGAGCATTTACTGATACAACGAGTAAAAGCTCCGAATCAAGGCTGTTGGAGTCCTATTGGCGGCAAGCTCGATATGCAATTAGGAGAATCCCCGTACGAATGCGCCCGCCGTGAGGCTGAAGAAGAAGTGGGCCTAAAGCTTGCAGACCAAGACTTGCACTGCTTTGGCTACATCTCTGAGAAAAGCTACGAAGGCGCAAGTCATTGGCTAATGTTTCTCTTTGATTGCCGCATCGTGATGGACAGTCTGCCTAGCGCCATTGATGAAGGGCATTTCGAATTCTTCAGCCGAGAAGCAATCGATCAGCTCAATATTCCAGCAACCGACCACACCTTAGTGTGGCCCTATTTTGACCAATACCACGAAAGCTTCATCGGCCTACGTGCCAATTGTGACCCTCAGGGCAAATTAACCGTGGTCGAAGAGCTCAAACTGCCAGCGCCTCCAACGCCAAGCCATTAAACCAACTTAGGTTGGCCCGAAAGCACCGAATATTTCGCATCCATCGTGGCGTGCGAGCTTGCTCGCGCCAGCGTTACCTCCCTGCAGATCCTAGCGCGAGCAAGCTCGCACGCCACGAATTAAATCACTCTCCGGATACGAAACATTTAGAGATACGGACGACTAGTGGCCACACGCCTAGCGCGTGAATCGCCCGGACTCTACCTCCCACACCGACCACTCCGCGCTCGCCTCGGGTAGCTCGGTGCCGGTGGCGACAATCTGCCATTCTGGCGGGCATGCCCGCCAGAAGCCTGCCTTACGATGCGGGTCAAGCTCTCCAAGCACATCATCCGCTAATAAGACTGGCAACAAGCCTAGGCTTTGCTCAAAAATCCGCGCCTGAGCAATGCGCAGCGCCACGCAAAGCCCGCGCTGCTGGCCATCGGATGCATATTCTTTCGCGCCACCAATACTCAGCGATAAGTGAAAGTCATCTCTGTGCGGGCCTTTTTGGGTGGCGCCCATGATCTCATCTCGCTTGCGACAGTCATAGAGCATCCGGCACACCGTCTCAACATCCACGCACACAGCATTGCTCTTAAACTCGAGCTCTGGGCCTTCGTCAAATTCAGCAATATTCGCATATACCGCGACCAAGACTTCGCGTAATTGCTCCATACCCACCGTCCGCCGACTCGCCACAGCCACAGCATGCAGGGCAATTTCAGCCTCAAAAGCAGACAACTCAGCGGCGCTTCCGCCTTTTTTTAACAAACGGTTTCGCTCAGCTACACCGCGATGATAATTACGTAAGGCGTAGTAATACTCGGGATCGATCGCAGATAACGTCAGGTCCAAAAAACGGCGACGCTCGGCCGGCGAACCTCGCAGCAACATTAAATCGCCCGAGCTCAGGGGTACTACTGGAAAACGGCCAATAAAATCACCAAGCCGTGACACTTTCTCACCGTCCAATCGAACACGCCGCCCCAACTTGCTCGAATGGAGCTCTAACTCTGTGCGACCTTCGATATCATGCTCCATTTCATAAATCGCGGTATACGCCTCTCTTCCTTGGCGCGGCAAAGCTGACATTCCTTGGGTGCGAAACGAGCGCAGCGCCGTGACTAATCCCAGCGCCTCCAACAAATTCGATTTCCCTTGCCCATTTGCGCCGAGCAAAAATGTGCGCCCCGTGGACAAATCCAGCTCGGCAAATTCAATATTACGAAAGTCCTGTAGTCGAAGATTAAGAAAGCGCATGGCAGTACGATCGGATTAAATAGAAATCACTGTTGAGCCACCCTGATCAGCGTCTGCCCGAAGGTCTGCGTAACACTCCACCAAGGCCGAGGATAATGATTGCCAGTCCGCTACGGTAGTCGCACTCCCTGAACTCACGCGCAGCACTCGCCGCATCACAGCGCCCTCGATACCCATCGCCGCAAGCACCGGTGACGGCCCCTGTTTGCCCGTCGCACACGCAGCGCCTGCGGACACCAAAAAGCCACGCTTCTCTAAGGCACGAATCCAGCGCTCGCTCGCGAAATCCGGCATGACTAATAAAGCAGTGTTCCATAGGCGCGGCGCCTCCAATCCAATAACTTCGATGGCTGTCAGCGACTCACTCAACTCGGCAATCAAGCGATCGCGGCCTGCGGCAGAGCCCGGCTCCGCGACTTTTAACGCTGCCATCATCGCCAACACACCTGCGACATCTTCAGTGCCCGCACGATGCCTCGCTTCCTGCACTCCGCCAACGAACGATTCAAACCCACTATTCGCATCGGGCAATACGCACAAACCCACGCCGCAAGGACCGCCAAACTTATGCGCACAACCTGTCACAAAATCACAAGCGCCTAGGCCATCCATCGGCAGCTTTCCAATCCACTGCGCTGCATCGCAATGATACGACACTCCCATCGAACGGCATTCCGCTGCGATCGCCTGCCAGTCATTTAAAATACCAGTCTCATTATTTGCTGCCATCACAGACACCGCCGCAATCCCGCCCTCAACAAGCAAACTTTGCAATGCCGCAACATCCACCGCTCCATTCGCGTCTAACGCAAGCCAATCGATGCGACCTGCAAAAAAACGCTGCGCCGCCTGGACCACACTGGGATGCTCGGTGGGGCTGACCGCGACACGAGCACCTGCTGGTACGGTAAGCGACCAGTGCGCAAAGACTGCGTTATTCGCCTCCGTCGCTCCCGAGTTAAATACGATGCGGTCAGCTGAAACCTCAAACAGCTTCGCCAGTTCTGCACGCGCGGCTTCGAAATGGACGCGCACGCGCGCTGCACTTCGATAGGGCGCAGAGGGGTTCAACCATAAAGCATCCTTAGCCTCTAGCCATGCTGCCCGCGCCTCAGGCCGCAGCGGTGAGGTCGCATTGTAATCAAAGTAGCAGCCGCCATCCATACTTAGTGTAAAAATTTCTTCAAGCGATGACCTTTCGTATTATGGAATGCGGAGTTCTTGCCCGACTCGGAGGGCATTCTCACTCGTCATACGATCGCGATTCGCTTGATAAATATCAATCCAGCGCGTTGGCGTCCCATAGACCTTGCGGCTGATCGCGGATAACGAATCACCCGATTGCACCTTGTAACTACGTGGCACACTGCTAGGGTCTGGAGCAACCGGGGGCACGATGGAGTCCTGTGCCTGCGGCACTGTCGGCGCACGCTGCGCACTCACAGCAGTCGGCACACGGCGCGCACCACTCACGATTGATTCGAGTTGCTGCACACGCTTTTGAGCAGTCACCAACTCACGCTTCAAACTATCATTCTCCAGCTTCAAACTCTTCACCAAATCCATCAGATCAATACGATCCAACTCACCCTGATAGGGCTGCGCTGGCAACTGACGCGCGAACTCCTTCTGCGCAGTCTCAATTAACTGACGCACCTGAGTGGCTTGAGGCGACTGCGGTTTGAACTGTATATACCGATCGAAATGGTAAATCGCTTTGATCGGGTCTTTCATCGAATTCAAATAAATATAACCCGCTTCGAAGTGCGACTCTGGCGCATCGCGACGCGCATCAATCACCCGAATAAAAGCACTCAACGCCTCTTCCGTGCGACCTGCCTTTTGGTACTCTTTGGCCAGTTGATACTGCTTCTCGTCAGTCTCACCGACGACTTCGACCCCGCTGGGCGCGCATGCAGAGAAAATCAATAAGGCGGCAGTAGATGCAATTAAAGCGGATCGATAAAGCAACATGATGCAAAGACGTTTAGCAATGATGCGCCACCCTGCAACAAGCAACTGACACCAATCTGGGTGTGATTGCAAAAGTTGTCACAATAATCTTCTAAGACACTGAACCCGTGGCGTCTGCGCTTGCGCAGGCCAATTTGAGCGACTCCCTTGGCTTCTGGCCGCCGCAAGCGACGA
>JAURBE010000005.1 GCA_030829145.1 Verrucomicrobiota bacterium
GTTCATCGGTGTCCATCCGTGGTTCTAAAAGGCATTGAATCAGACATTTACCGAACAGTCAGAGCTATTAAAATAGCTCTGTTCCATATCCCTTCGAAGGCCTCCTTATAATGGTGCGAATTTAGCGTACTTCACACTAGGTCAGTTCGAATGCTAGGAGTGTAATATCGTCTTGTTGAGTCGGTTGCCCAGTAAACTTGGCAACGGTATCGTAAAGGATGTCGAGTGTTGTTTGTACGGGTTTATCGACGTTTTCTAATAAACACTGTTCCAAACCTTGACGGGTAAATTCCTCGCCTGCTGGATTGTTTGCTTCCAAGATACCGTCGGTGTACGTATAGAAACGATCGCCTAGATGTAGCTTGAGTTTAAAAGTGTCGGATGCTTCACCTCCAGGAAGGCCCATGACCATCGCAGTCGGCAGAGTGATTGATTCCATGCTGTGAGTTGCGGCACGGTAAACTAGATTGAGCGGATGCCCACAATTGGATAGGTGGAGGATACGGCTGCCATCGTCCTCTCTGGGCCCGAAATGACCAGCCATGCCAGTCACAAAGCCTGAGCCGAGCCGGCCAGTGATCTCGCGGTTAACCGCGTTTAAAAAGCCTGCGGGCTCGTCGTCGTAGACTTCTGCTTCATGCGAGGTTAGGTACTTGAGCAGGACCGTGTAAAATGCTGCCGTTGCTCCATGGCCACAGACATCACCCATATAGAAGAGAAGACATTTTTGAGGATTTCGGGGAAAGCTGATAATGTCACCGCCGACCGAGGTCATTGGTTTCCATAGGTAGGCGATGTTGATGTGGTCGATGTTTGGCACTCGTCCCGGAATCATCACGCTTTGTACTTTGTGGGCACTCTCGTAATCAGAGCGCATCACTTGGTTTTGTTCGCGCAAGCGTAGTTCACTCTGCGCGAGTTTTTCTTGAGCGATTGTTTGTTCGGTGATATCTCGTGAGATGCCTAAAATACCAGCTACTTTCCCTGAACTCAGGGTTAATGGAGCTTTGCTGGAGGTAACCCAAGTTGCGGTGCCATCGGGCCATGTTTCTTTCTCTATGATATTAATCATCGGCTGACTGGTTTCGATGATTTTTTGTTCGTCGTTGAACGCTTGTTGGGCGTGTTCAATCGAGAATAGATCAAAATCACTCAGTCCTTCGAGGTCATGTCGGTTGGTGAAGCCGTGCATGTCTGCGAGTGCTTGGCTGACTGCGACGAAGCGACTGTTGGTATCTTTAATATAGATGCGGTCCGCTGTTTGCTCCATGAGGCTTTCAAAGAGGCGTTCAGGAGATGCTTTGAGGAGCTTGCTGTGGTCGTCCAGCTCTGTATGTGTCGACTTTTTCATGACTAAGTTTAAAGTCTTAGGGTAAATTGGGATGAAGGCAATATTTCCTGCGGGATTCGCAGGATTATTATGTTTATTCGATTCAGGCAGATTCTGCTGGCCATCAACTTTTATTTGAGGCCTTTTGATCATCAGTAATGCGAGCAGTGATTCAACGTGTATCTAAAGCATCTGTGGTTGTAAATATGGCTACGGTTGGCGAGATCGGAGCTGGATTGTTGGTTTTTTTAGGCGTCGGAAAAAACGACTGTGCTGAGGACATTGAGTGGTTGGTCGAGCGAATTATAAAGTTGCGCATTTTTGAGTGCGCTACGGGGCGAATGGATGATTCATTACTGGATATTAAAGGACAGGCACTTGTGATTAGCCAGTTCACTTTATATGGTAGCTTAAAGAAGGGCAATCGACCGTCGTTTAACCGCGCGGCCCCTCCAGCGCAGGCAGTGTTGTTATACGAAGAATTTGTGGGTCAACTATCGGCGGCATTAGGTAAGCCAGTACCGACTGGTTGCTTTGGAGAGCAGATGGATATCGAGGCACACAATGACGGACCGGTCACACTGGTGATTGATACCAAAGAGCGTACTTTCTGATGGCACGAGTGCTCGGCAAAGCGTTTTTTAATCGACCCACACTCGATGTGGCTCGCGAGTTGTTGGGCACACAGCTCTGCAGGCGCCTTGATTCCGGCAAAATTATTCGTGCGCGTATTTGTGAAACTGAGGCATACGATGGCTTGGAAGATCGAGCATCGCATGCGAGTAAGGGACCGACGACTCGTAATGTCGTGATGTTCGGCCCACCCGGTCGCACCTATATCTATCTCTGCTATGGTGTCCACTGGCTGCTTAATATTACCACGCGCGAGCAAGGTTACCCAGCGGCAGTATTGATTCGCGCGGTCGCCGGAGTCGAGGGGCCTGGGCGCTTGACCAAGCACTTTCAAATCACCAGTGGATTCAATGATCAGCTACTGACCCGAGTGGGTGGACTCTGGGTAGAGGCGAGTCCAGACGAAATCAGGGCAGAAGAGATTGTCGCCAAACCAAGAGTGGGCGTCGACTATGCTGGAGCCGAATGGGCGACGATCCCTTGGCGGTTTGTTTGGACGAGCAATAAATAACGTCCGGGTTTCGACTTACTCCACCGTCACAGACTTTGCTAGGTTACGTGGCTTATCAACATCGCAGCCACGTTCCAGCGCAACATGGTAGCTAAAGAGTTGAATCGGGATGCTCATTAAGATCGGTTTTACGATTTCATGGCACTCAGGGACGATGACCGAGTCATCGACCAGGCCCTCGGGGATGTCGCAGTCTTTGGTCGCGATGCAGATGACCTTACCTTTACGTGCTTTAACTTCTTGGACGTTAGCGAGGCTCTTGTGGAAGATCTCACCACTCGTAGCGAGGAAGACGCTCGGACACTCTTCGCAAATTAACGCGATGGGGCCATGCTTCATTTCTGCTGCGGGATAACCTTCAGCGTGAATATAGGAAATCTCTTTGAGTTTGAGTGCCCCCTCCAGCGCGATCGGGAACATTAGCTGCCGGCCAAGAAACAGGCAGTCATCGTATTTCGCGTATTTTTTGGCGAGCGCTTTGATTTGATCGTTTTGCTTGAGGATCTCTTCAACTTGAGACGGCACCGCTTTGAGTGCTTTAACAATATCGACTCCATCGCCGTAGCTCAAGTCGCGGAGTCGCCCAAGGTAGAGCGCGAGCATGGCGCAAATCATGATCTGCGAAGTAAATGCTTTGGTCGAAGCCACACCGATTTCAGGGCCTGCATGTTGGTAGATGCCGCCATCGCTTTCGCGCGCAATGGTTGAACCTACACTGTTGTTAATTGCCAGAGTGCGGTAGCCTTTACGTTTCGCTTCGCGCAACGCGCCCAAGGTATCAATGGTTTCGCCCGATTGGCTGATTGCGATCACTAGCGTGTTCTTGTCCAGCGGGGCGTTGCGGTAGCGGAACTCCGAAGCGTACTCGACTTCGACCGGTATGCGGGCAAAACGTTCGATCAAATATTCGGCCACTAGGCATGAGTGCCAGGCGGTGCCACAAGCAAGAAAAAGGATGCGGTCAATTTGACGTAGTTCCTGAGGGTTTAGATTCAAGCCACCAAAAACCGCAGTACTCGCGTCGTCCGAAAAGCGCCCGCGCATGCCGTTTTGCAGCGATGTGGGCTGCTCGAAAATTTCCTTCTCCATGAAGTGGGCATAGTCCCCAAGTTCGGCTTCGGAGGTATCCCAGTCCACTTGATGAATAACCGCCTCAACCGACTTGCTGCTGACAGTGGTGATTGAGAAATCGTCATCGGTGAGGTGAACGACTTCATTATCATTCAAATAGACCACGTTCTGCGTGCAATGGGCGAGTGCGTTGACGTCGCTGGCGAGCAAATTTTCACCTTTACCCAAGCCCAAGATCAGGGGGGAACCTTTACGGGCGCCGATGAGTTCGCCTGGAGCGTCGGTGCAGATCACTGCGATCCCATAGGTCCCTTCGACATGACGTAGACTTTTCCGAACTGCTTCGAGGAAGCGGTTTTTGTCCGCCTCTTCCGGCTCTTTTTCATAGTGATAGGCGATTAGATTACAAAGTGCTTCAGAGTCTGTCTGTGAGCTAAATTGGTAGCCCTTATCAATTAAATATTTTTTCATGCCGACGTAATTCTCGATCACGCCGTTGTGTACCAATGCGATCTTGCCATCGCTGCTGGTATGTGGATGGGCATTGACCTCAGTGACGTCACCGTGGGTGGCCCAGCGAGTGTGACTGATGCCGAGTGTCCCGCCTAAGTCTTCCCCCAGTGCGGTTTCCAACTCAATGACTCGTCCGGTACGCTTGGTTTGTTTAATGTCGCCATCTGTGAGCACTGCAATGCCTGATGAGTCGTAACCACGATACTCTAAGCGCTTGAGTCCATCTAAAATGACACTGCCCGCTCGATCGCGGCCGATATATCCAACTATTCCACACATAAAGCTTCATTTAATTGCAGAGACACGCTATTATTCAAGACAATAGGTGACATAATAACCTTGGAGAGATACATATGAAAAAACGTAAGATCATTTGCATTATTATGGGAGGCGGTCGCGGCTCTCGCTTAAATCCTTTAACTAAAGAGCGATGCAAGCCCGCCGTGCCACTTGCCGGGAAGTATCGACTAGTTGATATCCCAATAAGCAACTGCTTAAATGCGGGGATGAATCAAATTTATGTGTTGACGCAATTTAATACTGCTTCGTTGCATCGTCACATTCAGGAGTCTTACAAATTTGATTCATTTGGTGGAGGTTGTGTAGATATTTTGTCTGCGGAACAAACAGACTCCAGTGATGGTTGGTATCAAGGCACTGCAGATGCGGTGCGTCAGAACATGAATCACTTTGATGGCTCAGGGGAGGATGATCTCTATGTTATTCTTTCAGGCGATCAGTTATATCGAATGGATCTCGCAAATGTGGTACGTGAGCATGATGCATCAGGTGCAGCAGTCACAATTACTGCGAAACCGCTACGCTTGGATCAAGCGGAAGGCTTAGGTTTAATGCGTATTAATGAGAATCTCGAAATTACAGAATTTGTTGAGAAACCGACCGATCCTGAGGTCATAAAAGACCTAGCTGTTGGACAAAGTGTGCGTGATAAGATGCATGATCCAGGCAGTGACGATTATTGCTTGGCGTCGATGGGCATCTATGTGTTTAACGCCAAGACGCTGATCGATGCGTTGGCTACTGATACCACTGATTTTGGTAAAGAGATCATACCTGGTCTATTGGGCAAAGAGAAAATGTGCAGCTACGTGTTTGATGAATATTGGGAAGATATCGGAACTGTGAAGGCATTTTTCGATACTAACTTAAGCCTGACCGATGAGCTGCCACCGTTTAATTTCTTTGATGAAGATGCGAAGATTTATACACGAGCTCGTTTGCTTCCTGCCTCTAAGTTGAATTCTTGTAACGTAGATCGTGCGGTGGTTGCTGATGGATGCATCGTGACCAATGGCACATTGACACGTTGTTCGCTTGGTGTCCGCTCGGTGGTTCATAATGGAGCTGAGCTGGAGAATGTAATTATGATGGGAGCGGATTCATACGAGACTGCCGATGATTTGGAAGAGAACGTAGCGGCCGCGCGACCTGATATTGGAGTCGGCGAGGGGAGTGTCGTCCGTCACGCTATTTTGGATAAAAATGTGCGTATTGGTAAGCACGTGGTACTCGATCCAACTGGCTTGCCAGATCGTTTTGGAGAGGGTATCGACCTTGCGATTCGTGATGGAGTACTCGTGGTTTGTAAGAACGTCGTCGTCCCAGATGGCTTTGTTCTCAACGCTTAAATTCTAGGCATCGAATCACTTTCCTTTGACTAAGCCGCGTTTCGTAAGAAACGCGGCTTTTTCGTTGCTATTTAGGGACACACTTTGCATACTTTAAACGCTTAGAAAACATCTAATCTAACCCTTCGCAGACGATGAAAAATTTACTTATATGCACGGATGGCTCTAATTATTCTCAAGAATGCTGTCGTTACGGTGCGTGGTTAGCGAAGCAAGCGAGAGCGCATGTGGAAGTATTGTATGTGACGGATTTAAGGCAGTTTGAGGTACCTGTCGTGGCGGACCTGAGTGGGAGTCTTGGGATACAGCCGTTTGAGGGAATGGTGACTCATTTACAAGAGGTCGAGGAGCAGAAGGCGGAATTTGTTAAGGATTCGGCGCTGTCTATATTCGAGGCTGCAGGTTTGAGCGAGCGAGTACAGTTTCACCATGAGACGGGCTTGTTGGTGGACGCTATTGATGCATATGCTGCTCGCGCGGATTTGGTTCTCCTTGGTAAGCGAGGAGAAAATGTCAATTTTGCTACTGAGCACTTGGGCTCAATGTTAGAGCGTGTAGTCCGATCGGCAAGTAAGCCTTGTTTGGTAACCCCACGCCAGTTTAGACCGATTGATCATGTCGCAGTTGCTTATGATGGAAGTCCTAGTTGTAAGAAGGCTCTTGAGTTTATGTCCAAGGTGGAGCTCTTTCGTGCATTCAATCTACAGGTTATTGTAGTGAACGAAGGACGCCACGAAGATAAAGCTGCGGAATTGCTCGCTGAGGCTGAAGTTATGATGAATCGACTCAGCCTATACCCAGCTTGTCAGATATTGAACGGTGTAGCTGAAACAGCAATTGCAGATTATGTGAAGCATACTAAGGTGGATCTGTTGGTGGCCGGCGCTTATGGGCATACTCGTATCCGTGAGCTTTTGATTGGCAGCACTACCACTGCCTTGCTCCGTAACTGCCATGTCCCCGTGCTTTGTTTCCGCTAGGTAGATACTGGTGCTCGTCTGCTGCGGGCGATGTAAATCACCGCGGCGCCAGCAAAAACCATGAAGATTGAATAGAACTGTCCACGACTGAGACCGAGGATGAGTGTTGCGTCGGGTTCTCGGAACAGCTCGCCGAAAATACGTAGGATCGCGTAAGCAACAAGAAACTCACCGGCGATCTGTCCCGGTGGCGACTTGGTGCGCCAGAAACGCCATTGAGTATATCCAAATAGCAGAACACCTTCGAGTATGGCTGCGTAAAGTTGTGAAGGGTGACGAGGTTCAGGGGTAAATAGTTGTAATGATGCATTGTAGGCTGTGGGACTGCCTGGAAAAATGACAGCCCAGTAAACGTCGGTTACGCGCCCCCAGAGCTCGCCATTAATAAAATTAGCAATGCGTCCAAAACATAAGCCTAGTGGTGCGAGGGTAACAATGACGTCACCGAGCCTGAAAAAATCGTAGCGATAGCTCTTCGCAAACCAGATCACAGCAATTAGAACGCCGAAGAACCCTCCGTGGCTGGCCATGCCGCCTTGGTCAACGCGAAACAGCAGGGCAGGATTATGCATAAAAGCATCGAAATCATAAAGTAGCATGTAGCCCGCTCGGCCCCCTAGGATGACTCCAAGGATCACGGCGGTCATTAGTGAGGCGCGCGCATCTGAGTGGATTGCGAATTTACCGCGTGCATCGTAAGCGCGTAGTAGGCCCCAAGCACAAAGGAACCCGAGCAAGTAGGCCAGCCCGTAGTAGCGGATGCCCTCCAGTCCAAGTGGATTTTCTGGGAATCGTAAAAGGAAGGGGCTGAGGTCGTGTACCCAGTAGCTGCTAGTCGTGGCCATGATTCAAAAGGTATAGGTGCTCAGTGCCCGAGGGCAAGCACCGCGATTTTATGTGGCACATTCTTTTCTGGCTTTGACTTTTTGCTGTGCGCTTCAATCTTTAAATTACATATGATGACGCACTTTCGCGTAGCTCTCGCGATTTTTATAGGAGCCTTTATAGTTAATACCCCAGTAGCCGCCGAGTCTAGTAGCTTGCGCGTCTCTGTTGCCAACCTGAGCCAAGATGTTGGTTTACTCGCTCAGCAGGTTAAAACACTTCGTCTCGAAATCGAAGACCTACGCCGTGAAAATACGAGATTACGCGCTCAAGTGAGTTCGGCTTCCTCAAATAATGAGGTTCAAGCACAACTTTCTAGGCTCTCGACTGCGATTGATTCGCTGCGTCGAGAGTATCGTCAAGCAGATGACGTGCAGAGAAAGCAAATTATTGCAGAGGTGACGCGCCAGATGAATGCCTTGGGTAGAGAGACTCAATCCGCGATCAATTCAGTTGCAAATGCGGTGGACAGCACGCCTAGTATTGCACAGCCAGTTTATTTCTCAGAAGATTATCCAAAAACTGGAAAGCCGTATGTGGTGCGCAGTGGAGATACGCTGAGTGGCATTGCTCGTAAGCATAATTCTACAGTTAAGTATATTCAAAATGCTAATAAGATTGCGAATCCGGCCAAGGATCTTCGTGTTGGCGAAACAATTTTCATCCCTATTTCTCAATAATTATGGCAAATTCTAAAAGTAGACTCGGTCGTGGCCTAGGTGGTCTCATTACGGGCACCACTGGTGCCACTGCAAAGAAGGCGTCTCCAAGTAAGGGTGCTGCGCCGAAAAAGAAGGCCGAGCTATCAGCCTTGGCTCCATCTAAAGGCCAAGCGCCGGCCAAAGCGCCTATTGCAGCCACAGCGGCAGTGTCTGATCTGGGGTACCGTGATATTGCAATTAAAGACTTGGTCGCGAATCCCTATCAGCCGCGCCGCGAGATTGACCCGAAACATGTTGAGGAGTTGGCGAGGAGTATTAAGTCTGAAGGTTTGCTACAGCCGATCGTGGTGCGTGCCAAGGGCAAGCAATTTGAGTTGATTGCCGGGGAGCGACGTTTACGTGCGTTTGAGTTTCTCAAGAAAAAAAGCGTGCCTGCACGAGTGATTGAGGCAAGCGATGCATCTTCTGCGACGTTGGCATTAATTGAGAATTTGCAGCGTGAGAATCTAAACCCAATCGATGAAGCTCTTGGCTATGCTAGCTTAGTGCGCGATTTTGACCTGACTCAAGAGGCTGTTGCTGAACGTGTAGGCAAAGGCCGCGCTTCGATTGCTAATTCACTTCGTTTATTAACTCTTGGCAGCGAGATTCAGGGTTTCTTGAGCCGCCGACTTATTTCGACTGGGCATGCTAAAGTCTTGCTTGGTTTGGAAGGTGAAGAGCATCGAAGGCTCTTAGCGCGGCGTATTATTGAGACTGGCATGAGTGTACGCGAGGCTGAGCAACAGGTTCGCCGCTGGAAAGAAAGCAGTGGCACAACCAAGCAGGCGAAGGCAAAACATGCAGAGGCGCAGGCAACGGTGATCCGTGATCTCGAGAAACGGATTGGCGAGCACTTTAACACTCGCTGTATGCTCAAGCATGGCGCGAAGAAGGGGAAACTTACGATTGAGTATTACGGCAACGAAGATTTAAACCGAATCTTAGGCAAATTAGGCGTAAGTAGTTAGACAGTGTTTAACTGCTAACTTAAATCCAACCTGAGGTATCTTTATTGTTTGGTGTCTTCGATGATTTTTTTGCGGTCATTCCTGGTACACGACCGATGACACCATCTGTTTTTGCAATCGCCTCTAGAGCCGGTTTTTCTCCAGTAAAGACGCCCACTTTTCCAAGAAAACTGTTCTAATCGGAGGTGATGAAGGGTTGATTCGAGCCATCCTGCTTCCGTTTGTTAAATGAAACACTCTCTTCAAGTATTAAGTAAAGCGCATCTAAGCTGCAGTTTTGCCTAAAAATAATATCACTGTGCTTGAGCTTGAGTATCTCAATTACATCTAGCAGTGCATCGCGGCGCAGTTCGGAGATGCTTTGAATGAAGGGATGTTTTAGTAGTTTTATTCATTAGTTTCGATGGCCGATTGCATGTGTGCCGATTGTTGTAATCGCAATTTTTGAATGGTGTAAGTCGAAGCAATTGCAATAGCTAACAATGCGATGAATAGTAATAATTCAAAAGGTGACAATTTTTTGGTTCTTCGTCATTTACCGGGGAGTGGGTGCTTAGAACCACTGATTTAGCCCCATTCCTCAGCTGAATCCCATTGTGGGCGTACTTGTTATTATGCCCTTGGTTGCGGATGAGCCTTAACTTTCCAGCAATCTTAGGTTCTGTTTTTTTAACCGTTCATTAACGTTAATCTGACCTCAGAATGATATGGTAGTCAGCTATTTATGAACACAGATAAAATAGGGCTCTGCTTTTGCTCGTTCGCCCTCCGAGCGTAACGACACAGGTCAACCGACCTGTCCACCGTCTGCGTCCGGCGTAGCCTTTAGGCGAAGCGGGAAGCTTGAAAAGCGACGCGGGAAGGTGGAAGAGCGAAGCCAGTTGGGCGGCTTGCTCAATTAACGTTCATTAACGTTAATGAACGGTTAAAGGAATTCTATCGATGTGAACTGTCGAATCCATGTTGATCAGTGACGTCTTCTCGGTAAATGACGATGAACCAATTTTTTCATCAAACGAATGTGTAGTGAATTATAGGATTAGTATGTGACCTCTCATGAAAGACGGTCCCGATAGTTTGCATAGCCAAAGGTTCGCACGACTTGCAGGCCGTCTTTATGGCTGTGGAGACATATTGCAGGGAGCGGCACTCCGTTGAAAGTGGAGTTTTTTACCATTGTATAATGGGACATATCCAAAAAAATGATGCGCTGGCCTATTTCAAGCGGCTTGGCGAAAGAGTAGTCACCGATGATATCGCCTGCGAGACAAGATAGACCCCCAAGGCGATACGTGTGTGGTAATTCACCAGCTTCTTCGGCGTCGAGAATGTTGGGGCGGTAGGGCATCTCTAGTACGTCGGGCATATGGCAGGTGGCGGAGGTGTCGAGAATCGCGATTTGATGGCCGCCAGCTTCGATTATATCCAAGACAGTGACTGCTAGCACTCCAGTATGCAGTGCTACAGCTTCACCAGGTTCGAGGTAGACATCGACATCATAGCGTTGGCGGAATTGCTGTACAGTTGCACAGAGGAGATCAATATTGTAGCCGGGACGAGTGATGTGGTGACCGCCACCGAAGTTGAGCCATTTAAGGCCCGGGATGAGGTCCCCGAAGTTAGCTTCAAACGCATCGGCGGTGTGCATCAAGGCGTCAGCATCTTGCTCGCAAAGTGCGTGGAAGTGGAGACCGTCCAGTTGTTTGAGCGGGTTATTTGGCAGTGTTTTGAGTGCTTGTTCAAGCGCTTCTCGAGTGGTGCCTAACCGAGACGCACTGGAGCAGGGGTCGTAGAGTTCTGTATCCACTTCTGAATATTCAGGATTTACCCGCAAGCCTAGTTCAGGACGGTGGGGTAGAGCGAGTTGCTCGATGCCTTTTGCTAGTTGCTGGGCTGAGTTAAATACAAGGCTATGTACAAAGTGACTGAGTTGTTCAAGTTCAGCGGCTTTGTAAGCTGGCGAATAGACGTGGACTTCTTGACCAAAAAGCTCTTCCGCGAGCAGGGCTTCGTGGAGCCCACTGGATGTAGTTCCAGCTAAATAACGTCGTATCAGCGGGAAGGTGCTATGGCAGGCAAAGCCCTTAAGTGCGAGCAGGATTTTTGCGCCGCATCGATCAGAGACGGATTTGAGGAGTTCGCAGTTCGCTTCAAGGCAGTCAAGCTGGACAATATAGCTTGGTGAGGGTGCCTGATCGAATTCAATCGAACGTAGGACTGCGAGCCGTTTGGGAGTTAAAGGAGGTGTTGGATTTTGAGCCATGAATGGTTAAAGACTGTGAAATACTGCTTGGAGCTTTATTGAGCTAATTTTGTGACACTTTGATAAGTCTTAATCACCCGTAAAGCGACTTTGAAAAAATGCCAAACTTTAGGTTGCTTTTCAGGTGCCCTATTTTATTGTCCGCGCCTTTCTCATAAACAGATTTCCTTTAAAAGGGCATATTTCTTCTCATTTTACAGACAATGAATCAGTTCAAACTTAACATCATAAACCGCGAAAATAAGGGCCGTGGCGTCGCACGCCGCCTCCGCGCGGAAGGTAATATTCCAGCCTGTGTATATAGCAAAGGCAACTCGCGCTCGGTTTCGCTTTCATTAGTGGAATTCCGTGAGCTTAAACGCTCGATCGGCGGCGGCGCGGCGTTGATCGAATTGGTTGATGAGAAAGGCGAGACTGCTTTGACTCATATCCAAGAGATCCAGCGCAATGCGGTGAAGAACTGCATCACTCACATTGATTTTCATGAAGTTGCTCGAGGTGAGAGCTTTGTTGCTCAAGTACCAGTGCATCTAATCGGTGAGGCAGATGCAATAGGGGTCAAAAATGAAGGTGGTGTGATTGATCACAAAACACATCAAGTTGAAATTCGTTGCCGTCCATCAAAATTGCCTGATCACATTGAGGTCGACGTGAAGGACCTCGCTGTCGGTGGTGCGATTCACATCAGTGATCTTCCTGTTGTGGATGGTGTTGAATATCTCGGTACTCCGATCCAAGTGATCGTTTCCTGCCAGCCTCCAACAGTTGCAGTTGAAGAACCTGAAGATGCAGTTGAAGTGGCTGCAGACGAAGTGCCTGCGACCAAGGTCAGTGATGAAGCCGAAGGCGACGCTGAATAATCATCCTCTTTCCCGAGAGGAGCGCCCGCGCTCCTCTCTTTGTTCTTTCAAAAAATGTCCATAGCGGTCATTGCAGGTCTGGGAAATCCAGGCACAAAATACCGCAACACCCGTCACAATGTGGGTTTTGCTCTAGTTGAAAAGCTGGCGGCTAAGCTACGTGTCGAGTGGAAGACGGAAGCCCGTTTTGAGGCTGAAATCGCAACTGCCTCGTACATGGGGCATAAGCTCTTGCTAGTGAAACCTCAGACGTTCATGAATGCTAGCGGGCGTTCCATCAGTGCGATTTTACGCTATCGAAAGCTCCAAGCATCCTCGGTTGTCGCTCTTTATGACGACATTACTCTCGAAGTCGGGAGGCCTAAATTAAGTGTAGGTGGTAGTGCTGGAGGTCACAACGGGATCAGTGATTTGCTCGCGCAGATCGGGCCTGGCTTTTTGCGCTATCGCATTGGGGTTGGTGCCAAGCCGCATAAACAAATGGACCTCGCAGATTACGTCCTGAGTAACTTTACGAAGGACGAACAAAACCTTTTGGCAGCCCAGACTCCTTGCTATCTTGAGCATATCCAGCTCATAATTGACAAAGAGCCTGAGATCGCCATGAACATTATTAACCAACGCACAGCACCATCGCATGAGCGCAATGACAAAGAATAACTACAAAACTACTTTCATCCTAGACCTTCGCGAATCTGAAGACGATTCTGCTAAAGTTTTGGCTGATTTGACAGAAATCCTCGCTTCACTCGGTGGAGCAGTCACTGAGAGCGAAGATCTTGGTATGCGTGAGTTCGCTCGTGCAGCTGATCGACGCTTTACTCAAGGCCATTACCTCGAGGTTTACTTCGAGGGCCCAGGTACAGCACCCGCACAGCTCCAAGAAAAGCTTTGCTTAGACAAGCGTGTGAACCGTATCTTTGTTCAGTCGGTTTAATCCGGCACACGTCGTACGCTCTCACCTAACAACTTCAACGCCATGGCCTCATTCAATAAAGTCATCCTAATGGGAAACCTCACTCGTGATCCAGAATTGCGTGTGACTGCGAATGGTAATTCGATTTGCAAGTTGGGTCTGGCTACTTCTCGAGTTTACTCGACGAAGGATGGCGAACGTCGCGAAGAGACAACTTTTGTCGACATTGATGCGTTTGGCAAGCAAGCCGAGGTAATTAGCAAGTATATGCGCAAGGGGCGTCCGATCATGGTCGAGGGCCGCTTAAAGCTGGATCAGTGGGAATCTGATGGGCAAAAGCGCAGTAAGCTTAGTGTGGTGCTCGAGAACTTTCAGTTTATTGGTGGGCGCGATGAAAATGATGGTGGCACGACTAGTGGCTATGAGAATAGTTCGCCTCCAACTCGTACGACTGCCCAACCTGAAGCCTCACCTGCACCAGCAACTAATTTTTCTAATGACAACGACACGCTTGATGAAGACGTGCCGTTTTAAGTAATTTTTCTCCTTTTATCATAGTTTAAACTAAAGATCGTATCATGGCTAACTCTCAAGTTCTCCTCCTTCAACCCATCAATGGCCTTGGCGCCGAGGGTGACACAGTAACAGTGCGCGCAGGTTATGCACGTAATTTCCTGCTTCCTCGCAAGCAAGCTTTGCCAATTACTCAGGCAAACAAGAAGCACGTCGAGTCGCTACTCAAAGCGCGCGAAGCTCGTGAGCAGAAAGAGTTCGAAAATGCTCGCGAACTCAGTGAAAAGATCGAGAAGATCAGCATTGCGATTGCGGTGAAGACCGGCGAGGGCGGCAAGATGTTTGGTGCTGTGACAGCGAATGATTTGATCGAGCGCCTCAAAGAAGAGGGTGTTGAGTTGGTAAAAAAGCAACTTGGTTTAGCTCAACCGATCAAGGATCTTGGCTCACATTCTGCGACGATCAAGTTGCACGCTGATGTTGAAGCTGAGCTCAAATTTGAAGTGGTCTCTGAAAATCCGATTGAAGAAGCAGTGACTGAAGACGCTTCTGAGGAAGACGAAGATTAAGCCACTGATTGCTGACGATTAGATACTAGCCAGTTCCATGCCGACTGATTCCACGAATTCTTCTTACGGTCGCGATAAAGGTGGGCGTAAGTTTCGTGGTGATTCTGGTAAGTCGGGCAGCGTGTCTGACGAGATCCGCGTGCAGCCACACAATGTGGAGGCAGAAGAGGGTCTGCTCGCAGCTTGCCTAATTGATGGCGGTCGCGAGATCCTGACAGAGTGCATCGAGGCGAAGATTGCGCCCGCATATTTTTTCAAGACCTCACACCAAGAGCTCTATCGAGCGCTGCTCGCACTGTATGAGACGGGTGATCCAATAGATGAGATCTTGTTGCTAGACTATCTCCGTAAAAATGGCATGGAGGAAGATGTCGGTGGCATCGCAGCAATTTATGCGATTCAAAATCGTATCGAGACACCTGCGCACGCACGCTACTTTACTCGTATTGTTCACGAAAAGTATTTGCTACGACGACTAATTCGTACGTCTCGCGAAACGATTGAGGCTTGTTATGAGCAGCAGGAGGACATGTCCACGTTCATCGAGAAGATTGAGCAAGATATTTTTGAGATCAGTAGTGGTCGTGTGACTGAGGGAGCGACTCCGATCCGTGAGGCGTTGGATGGAGCAGTGAATAACATTCAAGCGCTGTTGAGTGGTAAGGATGATATCGATGGTGTGTTATCGGGATTCCGCGACTTGGATGGCATGACCTATGGTTTCCATCCCGGCCAGATGATCGTGCTCGCCGCTCGTCCATCTGTGGGTAAGACCTCATTGGCGATGAACTTTGCAGAGCATGCAATGCTGCCTGACGGTGGTCGCAAGTCTGCTGGCGTGCTTGTATTTAGTCTGGAAATGACTGCAGAAGATTTGGCGATGCGCTTAATCTGTAGCCGCTCGCGAGTAGACATGAAGCGCATCCGCGACCGAGTAGTATCCAAGCAGGATATGGCCGACATTGTTACGACGACCAAAGAGTTGAAGCAGTCGCCGCTCTGGATTGATGATAATTCTAGTTCTACGATTTTAGATATCCGTGCGAAGGCGCGCCGACTACATACCAAAAATAAGCTAGGGCTGGTGGTGGTGGACTACTTACAATTGATCCGCGGCTCAGATCCACGCGTGCCGCGTGAGCAGCAAATTGCTGATATGTCCCGAGGAATGAAGGGTATGGCCAAGGAGCTTGGTGTGCCAGTTGTAGTGCTCAGTCAGCTTAACCGTGAGTCTGAAAAAGAAAATCGTGATCCTCGTATCTCGGATTTGCGTGAGTCAGGTTCGATTGAGCAGGATGCTGACGTTGTCTTGCTATTACATCGGCCTAAGAAGCGTGACGATGACGAAGCGGTGCAGGATGGGGCAATGCCAAGCGATGTAGAGCACATTAAATTAATCATCGCGAAGCAGCGTAATGGCCCAATCGGAGATGTTGATTTAACTTTCGTGCGTCGTTATACTCGCTACGAAAATTTTCATCGCTAGTCCTGAACGAATACTTACATATAATACCCAATGCGATTTTTTAAGATATTACGCTGCTCGCTTATCAGCTTTTTGGCGATTACCTGCTCATTGTCTTTATCAGCTCAGGATACTAAAGAGTATCCTAAGGTGAATGAAGTGCGCGTCGAGTTCGATGGCTTCCAGTCTGTCAGTGAGGAGTTTGTCTTCGGTAACGTGCAGTTGCGAGCGGGTATGGATTATAATACCGCTTTGGTCGATCAATCGATACGCACACTGTATGGCACGGGGCATTTTGAATTTGTCGAGGTCAAGGTAGAGACTGCCGAGGATGGCTCGGTAATCGTAATCTTTGAAGTGATTCCCAAGTATACCATCGAGCGCATTGCTTATTCAGGTAATAAGAAGTACAAAAATGAGCGTTTGTCTTCGAAGGGTGAGCTTGAAGCCGGCCTGCCATTGGATGAATATCAAGTGAGTGAAGCCGCTGACAAGATCGAGGCTTACTATGTGAAAAAAGGCTTTCCAGACGTGACTGTCGATTACCGTATTCAACGTGATGAGGCGACTGGTTATGCCGTGGTGTTGTATGACATTGATGAAGGTTCAAATGTGAAGATCAAAGGGCTGTTCTTTGAAGGGAACTCAGCCATCGATGATAAGGAATTGGCCAAAGTACTTGAGACTCAGAAACGCGATTGGCTTTCTTGGTTAACTGGATCCGGACGCTTTGATCAAAAAAAGTTTAAGGAGGATCTAGAGCTACTCCGCACCTACTACCGCAACCAAGGTTATTTGGATATTACCGTGGATGAGGATAGTGTCGTGCTCGCCTACAAGTCGGATGGACATCTTGAGATCACAATTCCAGTGATTGAAGGCCAATTTTATACGCTTGGGGAGATGTCGCTTGAGAATGCGACTATTTTTACTACAGGGGAACTTTTAAGCGTCGTCGATGTGACACCTGGCACAGCATTTTCCCCAGAAAAAGTAGATGCTGCTGCGGCGGATATTCGCGAATATTACACCTCTCGAGGTTATTTGGATGCGGGTGTACGCGCGGAACGTGTCCCGAATATGCAAACTCGTGCGATCGATCTCGTGTTCCGAGTGCGTGAGAGTGAGAAATTCTATGTCGAGTCGATTAAGGTAGAGGGTAACACGATTACTAAGACTCGAGTCATTCTTCGTGAGTTGGCGCTTCGTCCAGGTGATGTGTTTGATTTGAAGCGTATGAACACGAGTGAAAACCGTTTGCGTAATACGCGCTACTTTGGTGATGTACGAATGAATCCTGAGTCAACAAATGTTCCAGGTCGGCGTGATCTGAGTGTGACAGTGAGTGAAGGGCGTACCGGTAATTTCACTTTTGGTGCGGGTTTCGGATCAGTCGAGAGTGCTGTGGTTTATTTCGAACTCACGCAGGGTAATTTCGATCTGTTTAACTGGCGTTCTGGCTTTCGTGGTGACGGTCAGAAGTTCCGCTTCCGAGCCTCCTTGGGTAGTACCAGTAATGAGGTTATTATCGCCTTTGAGGAGCCTTGGCTTTTTGAGCAGCGTCTAGCATTTGGGGTCGAGTTGTTCCGCCGTGAGTCAGACTACAACAGTAGTGACTACAATGAGTTGCGTACCGGCTTTGAACTCTATCTGCGCCGCCGTCTTTTCGAGTTGGTTGAAGCAAGAATGTCATACCGTTTCGAGATCGTAGAGATTTTCGACGTTGGTAAGGGCACTGACCCAGCAAATGACGGCATTGCCGATGTGTTTCAGGCGGCTGATGGCGAGAAGGATGTTGTTTCCAAGGTGGGCTTGACCTTACTTCGTGATACGCGTGATTCCCTAATGTTTACGCGTAGAGGAAATCGCACTTCCTTGATGTCGGAGCTGGCAGGCCTCGGCGGTGATGTAAACTATCTGAAGTTAGAGGCGCGCACGGCTCATTTCATCCCAACCTTTGATCTTTATGAACAGACATTCTCTATCATCGGGCGTGTCGGCACTGTTTCTACCTACAGTAACAGTGATGAAGTCCCATTTTATGACCGCTTTTACCTTGGTGGTCCTGACAGCTTGCGTGGCTTTGAGCACCGCGATGTAGGCCCGCGCGATAATGATGATGAGGATGAAGCCATTGGTGGTAATTCTTACGGCATGCTATCTTTTGAATATGGCTTTAGAATTGCGGAACCTTTAGGTTTGGTTGCTTTCTATGATTGTGGCTTTGTGAATGAGTCTGATTATGATTTTAGTCCTTCAAATTATGCGTCCAACTGGGGTATTGGTGCACGTATCATTATGATGGGTTCTCCACTTAAATTAGATCTAGGTATTCCGATCACTGTTCCTGACGACGCCGAAGACAATGGCGCTCAGTTTAATTTTTCTTTTGGCACGCGCTTCTAATCTTGCTTACATTTATAAAAATATAACCTCAAACGACATAATATGAAAAAAACAATTACTCTCTTTCTTGCGTCACTTTTCTGCGCTGCAGCTCTGTTCGCTCAAAAAACTCCCGTTGTCGCTACTGTCAATGTTCAGCGTATTCTTAATGATTACACTGCATTCCAGACTGCAGTCGAAAAGGTGAAGGGCTCAGTCGCTCCTGTAGAAGAAGAGATGAAAAAGATGCAATCAAATCTCGAAGCCATTGTAACCAAAGGGCGTGAAGCAGAAGCAAAAGTTAAAAACCCGGCATTAGGTGATGAAGCAAAGGCCGAGGCCAAGGCTGAGATTGCTGGTCTGCAAGCACAACTACAGGCAGCACAGGTTGAGTTACAACAGTTCCGTCAACAAGCGCAGCAACTTGCACAGCAGGGCCAGCAAGAAGAGCTTGCGCCGTTGCAGCAGAAAGCGGTTGAGGCAGTCAAGGAAGTCGCGAAAGACAAGGGCATCGACCTCGTTGTGCCGATCAATTCTGTCGTATACTCGTCTGATGAACTGGAGATCTCAGATGCTGTCATTGCGGTATTGAACGCCCAGTAAGTTTCTTATTATTTACAATATCTAAAACCCTGTTCTCGCTAAGGACAGGGTTTTTTGTTCTACCTAGCAGATGCCATTTACTTATTCTATTCAACGTATCTTGGAAATCATCGGTGATGATGCGCAATGCTTTGGTGAATACCAAGGAAGTATCACAGGTATCGGCTCGCTATCTGAGGCAGTGGCAGGTGACTTGTCTTTCTTAGGGAACCCTAAATATCGTGAGTTGGTAGCAGATTCAGCGGCGTCTGTGTTGCTTCTACCTCTAGATTACACCGAAGCTCCAAAGGCGAAGCAGTTGTACATTAAGGTGGAAAATCCCTCCTATGCACTTGCGTTGCTATGCCGTGATATGGAGAAAAGTTTGCAGCCACCTGCTGAGGTTGGAGTGCATCCGACAGCATTTGTCGATACAGATGCGCTAGTTTCTCCGGCCGCTTCGGTCGGCCCATTCTGTTATATTGGTAAAGGCGCAGTCGTTGGGGCTGCAGTACTCGAAGCGCATGTGAGTATTGGTAAGTATGCTAAGATCGGTGATGAAACACATATATTCTCACAAGTGGTAGTCGGTGATTATTGTGAGATCGGCCCACGTAATCGGCTCCTGCCAAGCTGTGTCATCGGCTCGGATGGTTATGGTTATGAATTTACTAAGGGTGCTCATCAACGAGTGCCACAGATCGGGAATGTGGTGACTGAGGCAGATGTGGATGTCGGGGCAAATACTAGTATTGATCGAGCTCGATTTGGGTCGACGGTGATTGGTACGGGTACCAAAATTGATAATTTGGTGCAAATCGCCCATAATGTGCGCATTGGTAAGCACTGCCTAATCATTGGGCAATCTGGGATCAGTGGAAGCACGGAGCTGGGTGACGGTGTCGTGCTGGCAGGGCAAGCAGGTGTCGCAGGCCATTTAAAGATCGGGGACGGTGCGATGATTGCGGGTGGAGCTGGTGTTCCACATTCACTAGAGCCGAATGCCAAGGTGCGTGGCCCGACTGGAGAGCCTATGATGCTATACAATCGTATCATGGTTTTACAGCGACGACTTCCCGATCTATTCAAAAGGTTCGATAAAGTGGAGAAAAGTATCGAATCTTTGGCTAAACGTGACACACATGGATAATTGATATGAAAGAAAGCTCACTGAAAATATTCTGCGGAAATTCTAACCCGAAATTGGCGAAAGATATTTGCGACTATCTGGATGTGCCTCTTGGCGATGCGACGGTAATCAGCTTTCCAGATGGTGAGAGTTTTGTCCGTATCAATGAGAATATACGCGGTGCAGATATTTTTATAATTCAGTCCACTTGCAATCCGGCAAATCAGCATTTGATGGAGTTGTTCATTATGATTGATGCGGCCCGTCGCGCTTCGGCCCGCAGCATCACTGCGGTGATTCCTTTTTACGGCTATGCGCGACAAGACCGGAAAGATCAGCCGCGTGTGCCAATTACATCCAAGCTCGTAGCCAACTTGTTGGTTTCCGCAGGCGCAACCCGAGTGTTAACCGTGGATCTTCACGCGCAGCAGATTCAGGGTTTCTTTGATATCCCAGTGGATCATCTTTACGCTTCACCTGTTCTGTTTGAGTATTTGAAGAATATCGACACTAGCAATTTAACGCTCTTTTCGCCCGATGTTGGTGGTATGAAGATGGCGTCAGCCTATGCAGGTATGCTGGATGTGCCGCTCGGCTTTATTGCGAAACGACGTACTTCGGCAGAGACCGTGGAGGCGACCTCGCTGGTGGGCGATGTTGAGGGGCGTGATATACTTCTGGTTGATGACATGACTGAGACCGCAGGTACCTTGTGCGCCGCTGCTGAATTATTGAAGAAAAATGGGGCGAAGAGCGTCATGGCTGCAGTCAGCCATGGGGTGCTCAACGACATGGGCTACGAGCGACTTTCCAGTGGATTGTTGGATCGCTTAATCACCACGGATACCACACCGGTTGAACAGCGTGACGGCGTGCCGATCACCGTGCTCAGTGTTGCGGAATTGTTGGGAGAGGGGATTAAGCGTATTCACGATAATGCGAGTGTGACCAGTCTCTTTGAAATTAAAGGATTTTAGTCGTTCTCGCGGTAAAGATTTTAGAGTGTAGAAATGAATGATTCTGAAGCAGCGCAGCAAGCTCCCGCCGAAGGCGAGGTGGGCTTGGTCGAGTCTCAGGATTTCGTTTCGAATGAACCTTTTCAGTTCGAGTCTGGCGGCACGATCCCAGAACTGACGCTTCGTTATGAAACCTATGGCCGTCTCAATGCTGCCAAGGACAATGCGATTCTGATTTGCCACGCATTGAGCGGTAACCATCACTGCGCCGGTGTTCATAGCATGGATGAGCGTAAGCCCGGCTGGTGGAATTTTGTGATTGGGCCAGGTAAGCCGATTGATACCTCGCGCTATTTCGTGATTTGTTCTAATGCCTTGGGCGGGTGCTCAGGGTCATCGGGGCCGTATTCGATCAACCCGGAAACAGGGCAGCGCTATCGCTTGGATTTTCCTAAATTGACGGTGCGTGATATGGTCAAGGCTCAGAGTCTGTTAGTGGACTCGCTGGGTATCAACAGTTTGCATGCAGTTCTCGGCGGGAGTATGGGCGGGATGCAAACCTTGCAATGGGCAATTGATTTTCCGGATCGAGTGGGTCGGTATATCGCGATGGCCTGTTGTGCGCGGCACAATGCACAGGCAATTGCGTTTAATGATACCGGGCGCCAGGCGATTGTGCGTGATCCAGTCTGGGACAATGGCAATTATGATCCAGATTCACCGCCAGGCCATGGCTTGTCAGTGGCACGGATGATGGCACACATTACCTATTTGTCGGATGCTGGAATGGAGGCGAAATTTGGTCGTAAACGCCGTTCGGTTGAGCCTGGTGCAGAGCATTTTGACGTTGAATTTGAAGTGGAGAGTTATCTGCGCTATCAGGGTCAAAGCTTTGTCGGGCGCTTCGACGCCAATACGTATTTATATCTCACCAAAGCACTCGATCGGTTTGATTTACATGGTCCGGTATCTCTGGATGATACGCTCGCAGCAGTAACAGCCCCTGGGTTAGTCGTGGGGTTTACCTCCGATTGGCTTTACCCGCCGCAGGGTAATCGTGAAGTTGCCGAGGCACTACTACGCTTGGGCAAAGATGCGACCTATGCCGAGTTGGAGATGGATTTTGGGCATGACTCGTTTCTCGTGCGCTCGCCGGAACTCTATAATTTGATACGAACTTTTTTGGATCGTTAGTGCTATGACTCACAGCAACAAGAGACGCCAAGTCGATTTCCAAATCATCGCCCGCTGGGTCGGTGAGGGCGATCGCGTACTCGATTTGGGTTGTGGCAGAGGCGTGCTACTCGAGTATTTGAAGCAAAAGAAGTCAGTCTATGGTGTCGGTGTGGATATTAATTTTGAGCGCATCCTTAGCTGTGTAAAGCGAGGCGTGCCAGCGTATCATGGTGATGTGGGTGCACTATTGGCGACATTCGATGACAATGCGTTTGATCGCGTGATTTTTAGCCGTTCGGTTGAATTAGTTGACGATCCGGATGCGATCTTGGCAGAAGGCTTACGTGTGGGCAAGCGCGTGACGGTTGGTTTCGTCAACCATGGCTTCTGGGTGAATCGCTTGAATTTTCTCTTTAAAGGGCAACGCACCATCAATGAAGTGTATCCGCGTGCATGGTATGAGACCCTGCCGTCGAATCCATTTTCAGTCAGCGAGTTTGATGCATTTTGCCAAGCACGGCAAATTAAGATCGAGAACCGCGTCTATCTTTCCGGTAATTGGACCAGTGAATGCACAGTGCTTCCCAATGCATTAGCCGGCTACGCGATCTACGATCTCTCGAAATAAATAATTACCATTCAATCAATTTGAATGGTAAGTCTACAGGGTGATTTCTACTGCTAAGGTTATAGTAGACTACTTCTGATATAGTTGGGAACTCTAGGATCATGTTATTTGAATCACTATAGTTCTCTACTGAGAAGGATCCATTAGCACCTATTTTTAGAGGTTTCCCGTTTTTCTTTAAATAGTCGGTTAAAAGAGGTGCACTGTATTTCCGGAAATCCTGCCATTTTTTCAAAGCTCGATCATGTTCCAGCTTTATACTTTCAATCTCTTTATACAAATTTTCGAAATTTCTAATATGGTAATTTAATAGTTCTAGGTAAGCAAGATTGGCTGCTCTAGAAACTCCTGAAGAACCTTTAGTCGACATTGAAACAGTGGTATTATTCCAATTCTTCCAATGTTGCCTTAGAGCATCAATGTATTGTTCAAGTTTAGGAATTGTGGTATTAGCCGTTAGATTTTCTACCACTCGATGCAACGATTCATTACTAAATTTGGTGACTTCTCTATAATAGTGCTCGTAGTTTGTGTAGCTAGCTTCAGCGTCAAAGTGTGAATTTATATAATAACCATCGATATACCCGTTGATATCTCCAGAAAGATTAAGCGTGCCTGAATGAGAAATTCTTTTATCACGATGTTCACTTTCACCTCTGTTCCTAGTAATCGAAGGAGCTAGTTTCTTTAAATAGCTGAGTTTATTTTGAAAATAACTATCATTAGCATCTTTTGAATAGCCAAATAAAACACTAGTGATGTTGTGACCTTCATCAATAATATCAATAATTTCAGAAGGTATTGCTTCAGTTACTATAATACGTGGATTTTTAACTAAGTAATCATTCCAGTCATCAATGATTAGCCTGAATTCAGTTTCCTGAGTTGCAGAATGTGCATTCAGCGAGAAAGTAATCTGCAGTAAAAAAATCAGGTAATTAAATTTCATAGCAATATTACGCTATAAATCAGCGTGATTTAAAGAAATGTCGACATAATTACATTATTTAGTGAACTATATGAATTAAGGGTTAATTGAATCGTGAATCCCTTGTTTATGCGAATCTTGCAGCTAATCGGAACCATTTTAAGCAAGTCCTATGACACAAAAAATCTCCTAAGGGGGTAACAATTATAGCTCGGTGAAGGAAAATAGCTGATGTCTTTCTTATTCGGCAAGGTTGCCTGGCAGAGGTAGGATCCAATGCATTTGCCGGTTATGCGATCTACGACCTCTCGAAATAATTGAATCGTCGTGATCAAGACTTGCCAAGGGCCGAGCAGGTTGCTTTTTTCAGCGCTTGTTGAACGACACAACCGATGCCCAGGTGGTGGAATGGTAGACACTGGGGACTTAAAATCCCTTGCCAGTAATGGCGTGCGGGTTCAAGTCCCGCCCTGGGTACTTCGGTGGGCGAGACTTTCACCTGCGGTGGTCCGATCAGCTGCGCTGTCGGTCATGTCGCTTCCGTCTTCATTGCATTACGCCGAGACGAGTCGCTCGGAACAAGTCCCGCCCTGGGTGTTTTTGCCACAGGTTTTTGGCAGTAGTGGATTTCTTTGAGAAAAAAGATGGAAATATAGGTTGAATGTGGGAGACTGCAGCTGACTATGCCTCGCATCTACCTATCTCCCCCAGACATTAGTACCCGCGATCATGCTGCCGTGGATGCGGTGTTGACGTCGAATTGGGTGGCTCCAGTGGGCCCTGATTTGGAGGCATTTGAATCTGCTGTGGCGATGCTTACTAAGCGCCAGTATGCAGTGGCGCTGAACTCTGGCACGGCTGCACTTCACCTTGCGTTGCAACTATTGAACGTGCAACCGGGTGATTCTGTGATTTGCCCGACCTTGACCTTTGCGGCCAGTGCAAATCCGATTTGCTACTGTGGCGCTGATCCAATCTTTGTAGATAGTGAGCCGAGGACGTGGAATATGGATCCAGTATTACTCGAGCTGGAACTCGGTGAGCGTGCGGCTTCGGGTGAATTGCCGAAAGCTGTGATCGTGGTGCATCTATACGGTCAATGTGCGGATATGGATCCGATTCTGGCTGTTTGTGAGCGCTATGGCATACCAGTCGTCGAAGATGCCGCCGAGGCATTAGGGGCATCGTATAAGGGGCGTCCCGCTGGGGGAATGGGCGCATTTTCGTTTTTCTCGTTTAACGGCAACAAGATCATTACAACCTCAGGCGGCGGGATGTTGCTGGCGGACAAGGGCTCTTGGATTGATCGCGCACGGTTTCTGGCGACCCAGGCTAGGGAGCCAGTCGCGCACTATGAGCATCGCGAGCTTGGCTACAACTATCGCTTGAGCAATGTCTTGGCAGGACTTGGCTTGAGTCAGTTGGATGATTTGTCGCGCCGTATTGCAGCAAAGCGTGCCCACTTTGAAGCGTATCGTGCGGCTCTCGGAGAACTGCCAGGTGTGAGGTTTATGCCAATTGAAGATCCAGATGCGGCAAATTATTGGCTGACGTGTATGACTATTGATCCGGTTGATGGAGGCAGTTCACGTGATGCGGTGATTGCGGCACTGGAGGCAGCAGATGTGGAAGCGCGGCCATTGTGGAAGCCCTTACACATGCAGCCCGTTTTTCAGGATTGTGCATCGATCGGCGGCGAATGCGCGGAAGGATTATTTGCGACTGGTCTGTGTTTACCAAGTGGTTCGGCGCTGAGTGAGGCGGATCGATCGAAAGTGATTGAGGGTGTACGCGCGTGTTTTGTAACGCAGTAGGGGGAATGGAGTGACTGAACAGCTGTGAGTATTTTTACACGTAATCTTAACTTTCGAACCCTCGGCTTGCTGCTCTTGTACGCTTTGCTGTGTGGGCTGAGCTATTACGCTGCGTTTCAGTTGCGCTTTGATTTTAACGTGCCCGCTAATTTTAAAAGCGATCTGATGAATAGCATCTGGTGGGTCGTCGGTTTGAAATTGATGCTGCTGGTCTCTGCGGGACAGGTTGATTGCGTGTTGTCGTATTTCCGGTTGCCGGATGCGCTGCGTCTCGCCACAGGGTTGTTTGTCGTGAGCTGTATTTTAGCTTCCACGTGGTATGTGTACGGCGGTAATGGAGTGCCACCACGGGCGGTGATTCTAACCGATTTATTGCTGAGTTTCATCCTATTGGCGGGTCTGCGCGTTGGTCTACGGGTAAAGGCGAGCAGTGGTCTGGAGGACTGGCTGAAGTGGGACGATGGCGAGAACGTACTGATTGTTGGAGCGGGTGAGGTCGGTGCAGGACTTTGCTCCGAGCTCAAGCACAAGGCACGCTTGGGGATGCGCCCAGTTGCCTTTGTCGATGATGATGTTAAAAAGGTTGGGCGTTATGTGCATGGTGTGTTGGTCGCGCAGACTGTCGATGGTTTGGCGGAGGTGGCGAAACGCTACGCCGCGACTAAAGTCGTGATTGCATTTCCATCCGCTTCAGTCGGTCGTGTGCGTGCGGTCGCAGAAAGTGCGCGAGCAGCGGGACTGGCTGTGGATATCGTGCCGGCCTTGACTGACTTAGTGAGTGGTCGTGCTACCATGACGCAGTTACGCCCAGTTCAATTAGAGGATTTGTTGGGACGTGACACGATTGATTTAAATTCTGAGCAGATCGGCTCTATGCTCACAGGGAAGCGTGTTTTAATTACTGGGGCGGGTGGTAGTATTGGTCGCGAATTGGTCGTTCAGGTGCTAGAGTATTCGCCCGCGGCGGTGCTCTGTGTGGATCAGGCAGAGCTCGCGATATTTGAGTTGCAGCAGCAAGTGCTTCATGAGCAGGGTACATCCAAACGCGCGCAAACCATGATTCTGGACGTGCATGAGACCGATGCGGTTGAAAAAGTGTTTGAGCGTTTTCAACCTGAAGTGGTGTTTCATGCGGCGGCCCATAAGCATGTAAATTTAATGGAAGCGCAGCCCAGCGAAGCACTAAAGAATAATTTCTTTGCGACCGCGGGTTTGGCTCGTATCGCGAGCGCCGCAAGTGTGGAGCGGTTCATTTTCATTTCAACCGATAAGGCGATCAACCCAACCAGCGTGATGGGTGCTAGCAAGCGCTTAGCCGAGTTATCCCTCCTCGAGCAGCAAGCGGCGCCAGGCAATACGACAAAATTTATGGCGGTTCGATTCGGTAATGTGCTCGGCTCTTCGGGTAGCGTGATCCCAATTTTTAAACGACAAATTGAGTCCGGTGGCCCTGTGACAGTAACTGATTCCGAAGTGACCCGCTTTTTTATGACGGTTCATGAAGCTGTTGGTTTGGTACTGCAAAGTGCCACACAAGGCGTAGGCGGTGAGATCTTCGTTTTAGATATGGGAGAATCGATCAAGGTCGTGGATGTGGCACGTCAAATGATCGCTCTGAGTGGCCTCAAAGAGGGTGAGGATATTTTGATCGACTTCATTGGGCTGAAGCCAGGTGAGAAGCTTTATGAAGAGGTGCAACATCTGAGTGAGACGCTCAAGCCAA
The DNA here is from genome assembly GCA_030829145.1 of Verrucomicrobiota bacterium. Lineage (GTDB taxonomy): Bacteria > Verrucomicrobiota > Verrucomicrobiia > Opitutales > Coraliomargaritaceae > Lentimonas. Next base: position 27,152 of record JAURBE010000005.1, read on the forward strand.
CCAATCATGCGCGGGTGATGCGGTTTGTGGCTGAGGATCAGCTTACCGATTCGATCAGTGCAATGATTGCTACCTTGAACTCGGTAACTGCTGCCGGTAATACCAACGAGCTGAAGCAGGCGATTCAGGCGCTGGTGCCCGAATACACACCTCATCTAGACTAAGGACTAACAGGCGAGCGTGGCTTGCCAGAGCGCGCGTTCTTTGCGGTGGCCATACTGATTCAAGCCTGCGGCGATCTCAACAATTGATGGCTCATCAATCCCTTGGCTGTGGTCTCCTAAGAGCTTAGGTTTTGCGGAGCATACCAATGCCCATACCGCCCAAGCACGAGCACGGCGTAGATCTTGCCGATCCCCGCGCAGTCGTGTGGCTTGGTGTTGAAAACTAATCCGTGGATTACCGGGGAAGTCATGCCCCTGGTGGTTGGCAGTGACCCATCTGAGTGCGGCATAAGGGAGCGGCCATTGCTGGAGAATATCAGCTTCTTCTGGCACATCTGCATAGAGGGCTCGGGTGAGTGCTAAGATACTGCGGCCAGCGTGACCTTGCAGCCACAGGTAGTGTGCGTATTTGAGTGCTGTGAAATAAAAGGTACTACGATCGGCTGCTGTTAAGTCCGTTAAGCAGCGATAGGACATACGAGTGTCGGGTTCAGGTAAATGAGGGCACTGCGATCGTAGATGCATGGGCTGCTACTTTGATTCTTTAGGGTCGAGCGCATCACGCAGACCGTCGCCAATGAAGTTGAGCGCGAAGATAGTGACCGAGAAAAAGAGTGCTGGGAAGAATAGCATCCACGGGTATATGTCGATTTTTTCAGCGCCATCACTGATTAGAATTCCCCATGAACTCATTGGCGGTTGCACGCCGAGTCCGAGGAAGCTGAGGATCGACTCCAGTAAAATGACAGCGGGAATGGTCAGTGTGGTATAGACGATGACCGGGCCGAGTAAATTAGGCAGGATGTGGCGCTGTAAAATATGGCTTTGTTTAGCCCCACTTACGATTGCTGCTTCGACAAAGGGTTGTTTGCGCAGTGCGCGAGTTTGACCACGAACGATGCGAGCCATAGTCAACCACTCGACCGCACCAATCGCCATAAAGATCAGGAAAATGCTCTTCTTATCAAAGGTGACCGTCAGAATGATGACCATCATTGTAAACGGCAGCGCATAGACTGCATCCACAATACGCATCATGAGTGCTTCGGTAGCGCCACCACAATAGCCAGCAAAGGCGCCATAGCTGACGCCGATAATCAATGCAATAAGTGTGGCGGCAAAACCAACTCCGATAGAGATTTGTCCACCGACCAAGATGCGCACCATCAAATCACGGCCGAGATCATCCGTGCCGAACCAGTGCTCGACTGAAGGACCTTGGGCACCGTAGGCAAGATCTTGTTGCTCGTAGCTATAGCTGCTTAGCGATGGACCAATGAGGCAGAGTAGAGTGATACAGATAAAGAGTGTACCGCCAATTTGTGCCATGCGGTTTTGTTTGAGTCGCTCCCAGGCATCTTGCCCTAAGGATTTCGATGCGACGGAACTGGCTGCTGCTTCGCGGCGTTGTTTAATCATTACGCGTCCTTGGGTTGAGCCACATTTGAATGATGTCGACCAGTAAATTAAAGCTGATGATTAAAGTGGCATAAAAAAGCACCGTGCCCATGACCATCGTGTAGTCTCGGTTGAGTGCGGCATTCACGAAGAAGGGCCCTAGGCCTGGAATAAAGAAAATGGTTTCGACAACGAATGAGCCACTAATCAAACCAGCTGCCGCTGGCCCCATGTATGCAACCACCGGATACAACGCAGTGCGCAATGCATGGCGCAGGACGATAGTTTTATCTTTTAATCCCTTTGCACGAGCGGTGCGAATATAGTCGTGTTGCATTACATCCAACATACCACTACGAGATAAGCGAGCGATGTAAGCGGCATACAGTAGACCAAGCGTGAGCGCTGGAATGAAGCGATCGCTCGCATAGCTCCAGCCCAGCGGATTAAACCATTCAAGGTGCAGGCTGAAGACGATTAGTAGAATCGGACCAATCACAAACGAAGGCAGGCAAATGCCAATCATGGCGATGCCCATTAGACCGGTCTCAGTGGGACGGTTGTGTTTCAGCGCAGCGAGTGTACCAATCGGTATACCAATCGCTAGGGCAATGAGCAGTGCCCAAAAGCCAAGTTCAAGCGAGACGGGAAAGGATTGCGCAATGATTTCCTGTACGTCCCAGCCCGGATATTTGTATGAGGGCCCTAAATCTCCGTTACATAGATTTAGGAAAAAATTGTAGTACTGCTGGTAGAGCGGTTGATTCAGGCCATAGTGCGCCTCAATCTGCGCTTTGATTTCAGGCGGCAGTTTTTTTTCATCGTCAAACGGGCCACCTGGTGCGAAGCGTAACAGCACAAAGGTGACGGAGGCCACCACCCATAAGGTGGGGATGGCTTGTAGTAAACGTCTGGCGATCAGGCTAAGCACGGCGAGAGGAGAATTACGAAGTAGGATTAGGCGACTGAGGCTGGCGAATCAAGTACGCATCGATCCACTTAGGCGAGTCGATGGGCTAGCTTTTGCCATTGTTCTAGTGGTAACTCTTCGGGGCGAATTGTAGATTTTACGCCTTCTGCTACGATGGTGTTGAACCAGTCCAATGCCTCGGTATGCGTAGCGCGCTTGCAGAGAGCGCCGAGTTGTTTACGGCGTTGAGTAAAGATCCCACGGATACACTCGCGGGCAGCTGCAGAGAAATGCACGGCGTCTTCTCGCAAGTCGAGACGTAACAGAGCGGAATCAACTTTTGGCGCTGGGTGGAAGCATTGCGCGGAAACCAGATGTTTGCTGTGTGCGGTATAGACCGATTGCAAGAAAATCGAAATCGCACCAAAGGCCTTGCTGCCGTGGCTGGCGACATAGCGGTCGGCAGCTTCTTTCTGCAGCATCAGCACCATGCGCTGCGGCAGTGGGCCTGAGATGATTGCTTCCATCCATGGTGTAGAGACTGCGTAGGGCAGATTGGCGACAATTTTAAAGTCACTTTGAGCCTGCAGGATCGGTAGTTCGGCGCGCGGGTAATCCAGGCAGTCGCCTTCGATGAGGTGGAGCTTGGGTTGTTCGGGAACAACAGTATCGCGAATATGTTGGGCGAGAGTAGCATCACGCTCAACTGCCCATACGGTTGCGCCGCTACCCAGGATCGCGCGGGTGAGTGTGCCTAGCCCCGGGCCCACCTCGACGACGTGGCTATTAGCATCGAGCTCAGCCATATCGATTGATTTGCGCACGATATTGCCATCGACCAGAAAGTTCTGTCCCAATTTTTTATTAGGGAAATGCGCTAGCTGATCGAGCAGTGCGCGGGTCTGTTTAGGACTAAGTGGCATGGCAAAAAAGGTGGGTAGGTAAAAGGTATGAGGGTGTGAATGCTACATTCTCACTGTTCGGCTTTCAATCTTCATACTCTCTTATGCGTGGTGAAACGCATCCATCAATGCCTCAGTATCCTCAGAACGCATCAGTGCTTCGCCGACTAGAATTGCATCCGCGCCGCAAGCGCTCGCACGTTCGGCATCTTCGATATCGAAAATACCACTCTCGCTGACTTTGATGATGTTGTCCGGTATCTGTGGAATCAGTAGTTCAGATACGGCAAGGTCAGTTTTGAAGCGCTTGAGGTCTCGGTTATTTACGCCGACGATCTGTGGATCAAATTTGAGTGCCTTTTCGAGTTCGCGCTCCTCGTGAATTTCATAGAGGGCATCGAGCCCTGCCAGTCCGGCAGCATCACGCAGGGCTTTGATTTCGTCGTCGTCGAGGGCACGGACAATAATTAGAATGCAGCGCGCACCGCCTTCGGCGGCTTCTACGACTTGAACAGGGTGCACCATAAAGTCTTTGCGCAGGCAGGGCGTCGTTCGCTTATGCACTTCAAGAAATTCAACGACATCCCAGAGGTCTTGTAAAGTGCCACCAAAGTAATCGGTGTCGGTGAGCACAGACAGACAGTCGGCGCCGGCATTGATGTAGTTGCGCGCCTGATCGTCTGCATTCAGGCTGGCGGCAGCAATCTCGCCAGCAGACGGCGACTTTCGCTTGATCTCTGCAATTACAGAGATGCGGTCTTTACGGGCCAGGGCGTCGAGGAAGCTGCCCCCTTGGCGCTGCATATCGGCTAGGCGTGAGAGTTCAGAGTCACGTACAGGGCGAATCTGAGTACGCAGAGCGAGCCGCTTGGCGGCCATGATTTCGGCTAGTTTATCCATCTAATTGAACATCGAACGTTTCACGTCGAACTTTCAACATTGAATTTGGCTTTATTGAGGGTATGGCGGTTCGATCAATTAGCTATTTGATGCAGCATGGCGAGCTTCGACCCACTCAATGAGTTTCTCGGGTTCGTCTTCATAAGCCCAAGCTGCCCGCAGGAATTCCGCTGGATGAATATTGTTGGTCGCGAAAAAGCGTCGATCACCGCCACAGCCATACATTGTTTCTGGAGGCAGTTCGCCACGGAGTTTTGCGATCGCTTTGGGCATAATACGCGGCAACCAGACGATCCCACGGATTGCAAGGTCTTTGGCGGGCAGCGAGCTGGAGTCGAGTATGTTGGTTGATTGGAGGCCGTTTTGCTTGTTGAGGAAGTAGTCACGCCGTGCGTCCGAAATCAATAGAAAGGTAGAGAAGTCAATGTCTGCGCCGCTGAGGTGGTCTTCAACCGGGTCATAAACATCCATTGGGTTGAGACCGATAGAAGCGAGGTCAGCTAGGCTAGCGTCATCGAAAAAAGTATCTGCCTCACGGTTGCCGGATTGATACTTTGCAATCGCCTCGTCCCAGATGGCTTTGAGTCGTGTTGGATAGTTGGTATGTAACATAGGAGGTATGAGTAGTGCAGTTGGTTATAAAGGCAACGCACGGATACAAAAACAAAAAAACCAGCGGTGCGACATAGAGCCGCTGACGCTGGTTTGTAAATAGGGTGAACGCGTGAACGATCTTAGTACTATTTCTTATATTTGAGCGTCGCCGCAATGAAATTTGCGAAGAGCGGATGCGCCGCGTTTGGTTTGGATTTGAATTCCGGATGAAACTGGACGCCGACATACCAAGCGTGATCGGGGATTTCAACGATCTCGACGAGATCTCGCTCTGGATTGACGCCGCCGATACGCAGACCTGCGTCTTCGAGTGTTTTGCGGTAGTCGTTGTTAAATTCGAAGCGATGGCGATGGCGCTCATCGATCATCTCCTTGCCATAGGCATGGTAACTGAAGCTGTCTTTAGCGAGCTTGCACGGGCAGGCGCCTAGGCGCATGTTTCCGCCCTTGGTAGTGAGCTCTTTTTGGTCATCCATAATGGCGATGACAGGATGCGGTGTTTGCTCGTTAAATTCCGAGCTGTTCGCATCTTCGAGGCCAGCAACGTTGCGTGCATATTCAATGACTGCTATTTGCATACCTAAGCAAAGACCAAAGTATGGCACATTATTCTCGCGAGCAAATTTTGCGGCCGCGATCTTACCTTCAGTGCCTCGGTCGCCGAAGCCACCTGGAATCAAAATGCCGTCAAGGTTGCGGAGGTGCGACTTTGGGTCTTTCTCGATTTCTTCAGCGTCCAGACGGACGATACGGACTGCAGTGTCGTTGGCGATGCCAGCGTGGATGATCGATTCGTAGACCGATTTATAGGCGTCTTGCAGCTCGATGTATTTGCCAACCACGCCGATTTCAACTTTGTGGCTCGGCGCTTTGAGCCGGCGCACCACATCGTGCCATACTTTCATGTCACTATCTGGGGCATGCAGGCTGAGGTGATCAATGACTAGGTCATCAACATTTTCAGCTTTGAGTGCAAGAGGCAGCTCGTAGATTGAAGTCTCGACGTCGCGTTCTTCAATGACGGATTTGACTGGTACATTACAAAAGAGAGAGAGCTTTTGACGCATTTCATTGGTCATTGGCTCCTCAGTACGACAAACGAGAATGTCTGGCTGGATGCCAATTTCACGAAGTTTCGCGACGCTCTGCTGGCTTGGCTTTGTCTTGAGTTCGCCAGCTGCTTTTAGGTAGGGCAACAAGGTACAATGCAAGAAAAGTATATCCTGCCTACCCACCTCAAGTGCGAACTGGCGCATGGCTTCTAGGAATGGGAGGCCTTCAATATCACCGATCGTTCCACCAAGTTCTGTGATGAGCACGTCAACATCTTCGCTGCCACCATCGTAGATACGTTGTTTGATCTCATTGGTGATGTGCGGGATCACCTGCACAGTGGCACCGAGATAGTCACCACGCCGCTCTTTTTTGATGACGTTTTCGTAAACTTGTCCAGAGGTGAGGTTATTGAGCTTACCCAGTTTACCAGATGTGAAACGCTCGTAGTGGCCGAGGTCGAGGTCCGTCTCAGCGCCATCGTCGAGCACATAGACCTCACCGTGCTGAAAGGGGCTCATCGTGCCGGGGTCGACATTCAAGTAAGGGTCGAATTTCTGAATGCGCACGCGCAGTCCACGTTGTTCCAAGAGTGCTCCGAGCGCACCAGCCGTCAGCCCTTTACCGAGCGAGGAGACCACGCCTCCGGTGACAAAAATGTATTTCATGTTGTTTGACTTCGTCATAATAAAAAGTGTCGAAAGCTTGCACAACGCATTCCCGCCTTCGGGGTCGCATTCAATTGATTGCCCTTTTGGGTTGGCAACCCTTTTTGGACGTTTCCGTAAAAGAAGACGAGCAATAAGCGCATCTGTTTTAAAATTAAAACACTATAAGTATTTTTTATTTTAATGGACTTCATGGTTTGATTGTCTTTTAAAGATAAATCATATGCGGTTAACCCCGTTTAGTCTCCACATCCCTTAATCAGGTTTATTAGCACCCCTAATATAACTGCATTATTTGGGTAGTAGTTTGAAAACCTGGCTGTTGCCCTTAGAAATTTAGTATTTATTACGTGTAGAAGATTATGTGTTCACTGTGTAGCTTTCTAAAATCGACCATTGGTCGAAAAGTCCTAATGGCCCTAACTGGTCTGATTCTTGTGTTGTTTGTGCTCGGTCACATGCTTGGCAATTTACAGATTTTCTTGGGTCCTGATGTAATCAACGCGTATGCATACAAGCTGCATCATGTCATGCCTGTTGAGATGCTCTGGGGAATTCGACTTTTCCTGCTGGCTTGTATCGGCATCCACATTTGGGCTGCAATTTCGCTCACGCTAGATAATCGTAAAGCGCGTCCGCAGGGGTATGGGTTGAACAAATCAGTACAAGCGACCTATGCAGCAAAGACAATGCGCATCAGTGGTATCATTTTGCTAGCGTTCATTATTTTCCACATAGCGCACTACACCGCACGGACTGTTCCTAGCATGGAATATGACCAGCAGATCGAAGATGTCGCTTTGGTTAAGAATGGCGAACTGGTACTGAAGAATGGCACGCCTGTTATGACCTTTAATGTGAATGATATGATGATAGCAGGCTTTGAGGTGTGGTGGGTGTCTGCTTTTTATATCTTAGCTACAGGACTATTGTGCATGCATCTCATTCACGGTGTAAGTAGTATGTTTCAGTCGGTAGGCTTGCGCAACCAGCTGTGGCGTAAGCGCCTCGATCGGCTAGCGCTGATTTATGGTGTGGTTGTTTTCCTGGGATTCGCAGTGATTCCTGTCGCCTCCATGGCAGGCATGCTCAAAAAAACCGGTGATGCTTCGAGTTCCGAAGTCACTGATCCTATCATTGAAAAACTTCACAAATAGGGCCTAATACGAATGAATCTAGATTCAAATATTCCTGAAGGACCACTGGCTGACAAGTGGTCAAATCATAAGTTTAACATGAAGTTGGTCAATCCGGCCAACCGTCGTAAGTATAACGTAATCGTTGTTGGTTCTGGTCTTGCCGGTGGCGCTGCGGCAGCGAGTCTTGCTGAGCAGGGCTATAATGTTTCATGCTTCTGTTACCAAGACAGCCCGCGGCGCGCGCATAGTATTGCTGCTCAAGGCGGTATCAATGCAGCTAAGAATTATCAAAACGACGGTGATTCTGTGCGTCGTTTGTTTTATGATACAGTTAAAGGCGGAGACTATCGGGCACGCGAAGCCAACGTCTATCGCCTCGCAGAGGTGAGTAGCGATATTATTGACCAGTGTGTCGCCCAAGGTGTGCCGTTTGCGCGTGAATACGGTGGTATGCTGGCCAATCGTTCCTTTGGCGGAGCGCAGGTTTCGCGCACATTTTATGCGCGTGGGCAAACTGGACAACAACTACTGCTTGGCGCGTATGCTGCGCTGAGTAAGCAGATTGGCTTGGGTAAGGTGAAGATGTACAATCGTCACGAGATGCTCGATGTGGTCAAAGTCGACGGTCATGCCAAGGGAGTGATTGTGCGTAACATGGTCACCGGTGAGGTGTCTCGCCATGCCGCGGATGCAGTGGTGATGGCAACTGGTGGTTATGGTAATGTATTTTTTCTCTCCACCAATGCACAGGGCTGTAATGTCACTGCAGCATATCGTGCTTACAAGCGCGGGGCTGGCTTTGCGAATCCATGTTATACACAGATTCATCCAACCTGTATTCCTGTTCATGGTGATCAGCAGTCGAAGTTGACGCTTATGTCTGAGTCACTACGCAATGATGGTCGTGTTTGGGCGCCCAAGTGTAAAGACGTGGCTCAGCAAATTCGCGAAGGTAAACTCGACCCGAATGCGGTGGCTGAGGATGACCGTGATTACTTCTTGGAGCGCAAGTACCCCAGCTTTGGAAATCTTGCGCCACGCGACATTTCCTCGCGTGCGGCGAAAGAAACGTGTGATGAAGGTCGCGGTATCGCTGCCTCCGGACTGGGCGTGTTTCTCGACTTCCGCGATGCGATTAAGCGCGATGGTCGCAAAGCAATTGAAGAACGCTACGGCAATTTGTTCGACATGTATAACTGTATTACAGGCGCCGATCCATACAGTACGCCAATGATGATTTTCCCTGCGGTGCACTACACCATGGGGGGGCTTTGGGTCGATTATAACTTGCAGAGCTCCATACCTGGTATGTTTGTTGGTGGTGAGGCGAACTTCTCTGATCACGGTGCGAATCGCCTCGGTGCCTCTGCATTGATGCAGGGCCTTGCCGATGGTTATTTCGTATTACCGTATACGGTCGGTAATTATTTAGCTGCCCAAGGTATTGCGAAAGCAGGCACTGTGACGACCGAGCATCCGGCATTTGCCGAAGTGGAATCGGATGTTAAAAGCCGAATTGACGCACTATTGTCGGTCAACGGTACTGAATCTCCACGCTCTTTTCATAAACGTATTGGCCAAATTATTTGGGACAAGTGCGGAATGGCTCGTGACAAGGAAGGGTTGCTTGGAGCGATCAAAGACATTCAAGAACTGCGCAAGGAGTTCTGGTCGAATGTGCGTGTGGTCGGGGATGCTCATTCGTTGAACCCAGAATTGGAGCGTGCTGGTCGTGTTGCTGATTTTATCGATTTTGGTGAGTTGATGTGCCGTGATGCGTTGATGCGCGAGGAGTCCTGTGGTGGGCATTTCCGTGTTGAGCACCAGACCAGTGAAGGCGAGGCCAAGCGTAATGATGATCAGTTCACTTTCGTTGGTGTGTGGGAGTATCAGGGTGATGATGTTGATCCGGCACTTCACAAAGAAGCCCTCATATATGAAGAGGTAAAACTCGCAACCCGCAGCTACAAATAAGCGTAACACTCAACCAAAGACAGAATTATGAAACTTACACTTAAAGTTTGGCGGCAGAAGAACAGCCAGAGCGAAGGCAAGTTTGTTGAGTATGTACTCGACGATGTTTCCGAAGGATCTTCTTTCTTGGAAATGCTGGATTGCCTATCAGAGCAACAGGTTGCCAATGGTGAAGAGCCAGTCGCATTTGATCACGATTGTCGGGAAGGTATTTGTGGCAGTTGCTCGCTGACGATTAATGGCATCCCGCACGGTCCGGAAAATGGCACCACTGCATGTCAGTTACACATGCGGCACTTTCACGACGGACAGACCATCACGATTGAGCCTTGGCGAGCGGCCCCATTTCCGGTGATTAAAGACCTAGTCACAGACCGCACCGCATTTGATAAGATTATCCAGTCTGGTGGTTTTATCACTGCTCGCACAGGTACCGCCGTTGATGCGAATTCGAGTCCAATTGCCAAGGGTGTTGCTGATTATGCGATGGATGCTGCAGCCTGCATTGGCTGTGGTGCCTGCGTCGCGGCATGCCCGAATGCATCGGCCATGTTATTTACCGCGGCTAAAGTTTCTCACATGAATAGTCTGCCACAGGGTAAGCCGGAGAAAGATCGCCGCGCGCTTGCTATGGTGAGCACTATGGATGGTGAGGGCTTTGGTGGTTGCACGAATGTTGGTGAGTGCGAGGCGGTTTGTCCGAAGAGCATCTCTCTGGATATGATTGCGCAACTCAATCGTGATTACACGGCAGCTAAAGTGAAGGATTTCTTCTACTTGGTTAAGTAGAGTCATTCTTCAGCATTTTTCATTGTTACGGCTGTGCAGGTGCACAGCCGTTTTTTTGTCTGTATTAGTTCTCGTGGGCGTAACTTATATGTAAAGATGGACTTAGGTAGGGCCTAGTTTTCTTTTCAACTCGATTTGTTGCTATGTAGCCATAGTTATGACTCATCTTAAAATAGATTGCTAATTCAAAAATGATTTTAGCAATGTGCATGATTTGAACTCACAAAAAAATATGAAACTTATAAAAAAAGCTCTTAGGAACATCTGTATTGACAGGGATCTTGTTCATATCCGCAGCGCAACTAATTGCTGATTGAATTCCAGATAAAGGTAAAAATTTCACGGTATCGGATTCTCCGCGATCTACAGTGTTCAATCTGAAAAATCCAACGACCTAATTCAGATTCACCAATATTATTTTTATAATCATTTTTCGTAGGTTATTTTGTATTAAAATCGTTGGGTGTTCTAAGAACTATAAAATCGAAAATAAACGTATGGCCTGCCGTCGATCGATACATCCTCCTGAAGAGGATTTCCCCATGACTCCGATGATTGATATGGTATTCTTATTGTTGGTTTTTTTTATGACTGTTAGCACCTTGGCACAGGCGGATCGTCAAGTAGAGTTAGAGTTACCCGAATCTGCTTCAAGTGATGTGCCTAATGACTTGTCAGATCGAGGCACCATTTCGATTGATGCAACGGGACAGATTTACATGGGATCGATACCTCAGACTTTACAGGAGATGCAAAGCTTACTTAAAAAATCCTTAACTGAGAATTCAGAATTACGGATTCATCTACGCGCGGATAGAACGACTGAATATCAATACATTAAAGAGGTGTTGCGAGCATGCGCTGAAGTAGGTGCCTATGAAGTCATCTATGCGACCTATCAGTCAAGGTGATCGTGGAATAGCTTGTAGATGAGATGGCTCGATTTAAAAAGCGTTCATTAGAGAAGGGTGGAGTACCGATCGCACCGATGATCGACGTGGTCTTTCTATTGTTGATTTACTTTATGGTCTCATCGACTCTAGAGCGTCAGGAGGCCGATCTTTCCTTTCAATTACCAGGTACAGTTGCGCAGCAAGAGCCCTTGGATTTACCAGATGAGCAAATCATTGAAATTCGCCCCGACGGACAAGTTGTGGTCAATGAATACCACTACGACCAGCCCGATGCCTTGCAGTTACGGGAATTGGCGGCGATGCTATCTCGCTTCCGTGAGGCCAGCGATGCGAACCGAGTCGAGGCAATTGTAACCATTGCACCAGCAAGTTGTGTTGCGCATGCTCAAATTGTTAAAGTCATGGACGCTTGCTCACTCGCTGAGATCCAGGCGGTGAATTTCGCATTGGGTGATGACTTTTGAATGGTTGGGCCGATTGCTGGGGTATTCATCAGCAACGAGAGGAAATGAATTCAGCATCATTGCGGTAATTGGTTAAAGTGAATTTTTGTGACGCAGCGCTTTTCACGTTGACCCAAACCGACGAGTCACAAGTCTATCCGATTCTTGACTGCTCCCGTAGTTCAATGGATAGAGCAGCGGTCTCCGAAGCCGCAAATGGCAGTTCGAATCTGCCCGGGAGCACCAGCTTTGTCTAATAAGAGTCGAGTTCGGAGAGTACCTGCTGCTTAGACTGCTGTAAGCTGGGTTGCACGATAGTTGCAGCAAGTTCCTTGGCTTCGCCGATACGGCCTAACTTACCGAGCACGCGCACTTTGTGGAGATCGAGGATCTGCCGGCGCAGGGTGTCATCGTTGGGGCAGTCTTTGCGGAGTTTATTCCAGTGTACCAGTGCTGCCTTCCAGTCGGGGCTGGCGAGGTCGTAGTAGGCTTCCCCTAGACGCATTTGTGCGTCGAAGTTGTGCGGCTCAAGGCGGACTGCGGTTTGGAAGGCTTTGAGCATTTCTCGGTCGAGCGCATCACGAGTAAAAATTGCCTCCTCAAGGAATTGGTTGCGAAAGGTATAGAGTAATTCACCGAGTGCGAAGTGGTAAGTCGGTATTTTGGGCTCTAGTTGTATCGCATTCAGATAAAAAGTGAGGGCAGCTTTGCCCTTACCGGTTTCGGCCATGTGATTACCGATCTGCTGTTTGACGACAGCGATCTTAGAATTCAACTTGTCGGCCTGTAGGAAGGCACTGAAGGCTTCGTCATTCTTGTCTACGCGCCGAAGTAGCTTGCCGTAGAGAATCAGTGCGCTGACGTCGTCAGGGTTCTCTGTGAGGTAGGTACTGTAGGACTGGATGAGCTCGTTGATATGGCGCTCTAAATCGTCTGCAGTGTAAAATTCAGGGTCTGCCGCGAGTCGTTGGTAAATTTTTTGCTCGCGCTTGCTGATGTCCAGTAAGCGTTCGGTATCAAGGTCGGACTGCTTGGGTTGAGCGCTAAGGTCAGATACGAGACTGAGCATGCATGTGCAGGCAAGGAACCTAAGTGCGAGTTGGAGTCTATGATACATCGATGAAAGTAAAAGTGATTCGCTAGTGGGTGCGATTGCGATTCAAGCGATTAATTAGATAGTCTAAAAGGTCTACTTGTTCCATGCTTTCGAGAAATAGATCGCGACCGCTATAAAAAATCTCCGCCAACTGTGTTGAGCGGAGACGGATGTGCGCGGAGATATGAAATCCTATGCTTCCTCGAAGCGGCGTGCGAAGAGCTCTTCGAGTTCAAGTAGCATTTTCTCAGCTGAGTCCAGAGGACCTTCAGTACGAATAGTGAGCTTTGAGTCTTTGCCTGCTGCGAGCATCATTAGACCCATAATGCTCTTGCCGTTGACTTGCTCGTCATCTTTGTCGACCCAGACCTCGCCTGTATAGGTGTTGGCGATGCGCACGATCATTGCTGCAGGACGGGCATGAATGCCCATCTTGTTTTGAACGAGTAGCTCTTTGCTAAGGGTTTCGTTGGAATCGCTGGTTTCTTGTGTGGTCATGTCTGGAGGGCGGCAAAAAAGCTATCACTTGGCAGGAAAGCAAGTGATAATCTTATCTTCGCTAAAAATAATCATTCCCGCCTTGAAACAATGTTGCCTTAAAAATGAGCGTCAAGTGGTAAAAAATGGCTGCTTTAGCTGTTTTCTGGGATCATATCACTCTGATGGTTCCAGAGCTTCGCGTAGTGCCCGTTTCGTGCGAGCAGGTCTGCATGGGTACCCGATTCGATGACTTCCCCAGCGTTTAATACAACGATCTTATCAGCTCTACGCACCGTCGATAAACGGTGGGCAATGACGAGCACCGTGCGTTCCTCAACTAAATGATCGAGTGCGCGTTGAATTTTTCGCTCGGTGATGGTATCGACACTCGCGGTTGCTTCATCAAGTATCACAAAGGGCGGGTTTTTTAGGAGTACGCGAGCGATGGTGAGGCGCTGTTTCTCGCCTTGGCTTAGACGAATGCCCTTTTCCCCGATGTTGGTGTCTAGTTGCTTTGGTAGGGCAGCGACAAACTCCTCGGCGCAGGCTTGTTCAAGTGCCCGGTTGATTTCTGCCTCAGTGGCTGCTGGTTTGGCGAGCAGTAGATTATCGCGCACAGTGCCTTCAAAAAGAAAGGGATCTTGCGCGACATGGCCGACTTTATCATGCAGTTCGCTCAGAGAGATGTTGCGGATGTCCACGCCAGTCAATTGTATGCTGCCTGCGCTGACGTCGTGGGTACGCATTGCGAGGTTAGCGATCGTCGATTTACCTGCCCCAGTATGGCCGACCAGCGCAGTCACTTGGTTGGCTTCGAGGGTTAAGTTAAGATTTTTGAGTATTGCGGGCCGATCAGAGTATTCAAATTGTACGTCTTCAAAGGTGACTTCGATGGGTGCTTTTGGAAGTAGAATCGGGTTGGCGGGATCGTCAACATCAACAGTTGCGTCGAGTATCTCAAAGACGCGCTCTCCTGAAGCCCGACCAGCAGCGATGAGGTGGTTGAGCCCGTGAAGCTGCGATATCGGCATGTAGAGCATGTTGGCGTAGAGGAAAAACGCGAGTAGTTCACCCATACTGAAGTCGCTGCTGTCTTGAAGTACCAGGTAGCCCCCAACGCCGACAATACTGAGGAAGCCTAGTTTGGTAACGAGTGTGGTGGCCGGGCTGTAAAATGACCAACGGAACATTGCTTGCAGCGTTTTGTGCTTAAGATCAACCGCGCGTTGCTCGAAGCGCGCGGACTCACGCTGTTGTAGGCCGAACGTTTGGATGAGGCGGTTGCCCTGAATATCTTCGACGAGTAGGCTATTGAGTTCTGCAGAGCTTTCACGGACGCCTTTCCAGACGGTGCGTGAGCGTTTTGCGTAAAATCTACCACAAATGAGCAGAATCGGTACAGGTAAGAAGACACAAGACGCGAGCGCAGGCTGCATCCAGAATAGCACGCCAGTAATACCAACTATACGTAGCAGGGCACTGGTGCCTTGCTCTGTGCCGTCTAGCAGGGCTCGTTCGACGGCAGAGACATCTTCAATCACGCGCGAGGAAATTTCGCCACTCTTGCGTTGGTCGTAGAAAGAAACGGGGAGGCGCAAGAGTTTCGTGTGCAGGTCGCGCCGCATCTCTAACAGTACTTGCTGCTCGAGTGTATTGTTTAGACGTATGCGCAAGCTATTAAAGACCTCACTTGCAATGTATAGAACGGCGATGAGTCCGACCCCCAAAATCAAAGAATCAAGGGCGCCGGTCGTTTTGATGTCATCGAGTATGACTTTGATGGTGTAAGGCACCGCGATCTCCATCAACGTCATACCTGCTGCGAGACCGATTGTGAGCCAAAAAAGACTCTTATAGCGGAACAAGTAGGCAGAGACTCGCAGGATTGTATTTGGGTGATTAGTCTTAGTAGTGCTCACGAAAAATGATAAATTGTATGACAGAATCCTTGCCAGACGTAATTAGCAAATCTGAATCGATTTTAAATTAAGGTTGTGTCTTGTCTAGGATACAGACTTTTTCAATCGGTATTCGGGCTTGTCCCAATTTAAAACTGCAACTTATAACGATAAATTTGATACAATTATGTCTGTACGACTTTACATAGGAAATCTTTCTTTTGATGCCACTGGCGATGATCTTCGCGAAATCTTTGCAAACTGCGGAGTGGTGGAAGAGGCAATCATTGTGACTCGTCCGGGCGGCGGTCGTCCGCGCGGCTTTGGTTTCGTCACGATGGAAGACTCTGAAGGTGCTGACGAAGCGATTCGCCAACTCGATGGTCAACAATTTGCGGGGCGTAAATTGACCGTCAATGTGGCTAAAGACCGCGAGCCAAAAGCGCAGGATTAACATCCTTTGAGGTGCTGAAACGTGCTTAGAGATCAACAGGTCTGGCGCTAGCTAAGCATTCGGATTTATGCTAATCGTGTTTGCACCGCGGTCCAAATGGTTTGTTGAAGTGTTTCGATGGAGGCGCTGCCGTCCAGCACGAGAAATCTTTCTGGTTCTGACTCGGCGAGTTTGAGATAGCCTGTACGCACGGCTTGGAAAAATTCGATCGCTTCTTGTTCCATGCGGTCGAGCTGGCCATCGTTGCGGGCATGGACCCGCGCCATGCCAGCTTCAGGCGAGAGATCGATGAGTATGGTTAAATCTGGTCGTGCGTTGCCCACGGCAAATTGATTGATAGTGGCGACTGCCTGCGTATTGATTTGTCGCGCGACGCCTTGATAGACTGTAGTGGAGTCCATAAAGCGGTCACAGAGTACAATTTGGCCTGCA
>JAURBE010000060.1 GCA_030829145.1 Verrucomicrobiota bacterium
CTTTAGCAATTTGCTCGCGGAGTGTATCGAGTTCTTTGATGCGCTCGCGGAGGTCTGCTGCGAGTGCGCTGCCTTCCCTCATGCGCATTGCATCAATATCAGCCAGAGCGGCATCAAAGGCGCTTTTAATGGTGCCTTCAAGTTCGCGCCAGTCGGGTAGGCCACTGCTGTCTTTGAGAGATTTCGCGAGGTCGAGTAGCAGGTGACTGTCGACTTCAAAGGCGAGTTCGCGGCTCAGTGCAAATGAGCGCAGGCGCTCGAGACTCTCGTCCAAGTTGCGGGCACTCCATGCGAGGCCGTGCTGTGTACCTTCGCTGGATTCTACTTTAATCTGGATATTGACCCGCCCGCGTTGAAAGTGGCCCTTGAGCCATGCGTTGCACTGTTGGTCCAAGCCATTCCATTCACGTGGACAGGAGACTTGAGCATCTAAGGTTTTTCGATTGAGCGACGTAATCTCGATTTCGATGTGTAAATTGTTCTCAGTCGCATCGGCACTGCCGCGTCCATATCCAGTCATACTTTTCATCATAAAGAATTATGAAATAGCGTTCCTTAGGGCGATACAAATTAATATTTCTGAAGGGATCACCGCGGATCCATAATGACGACGGAGACTTGATTACCTTGTCTGATTCGGTAAACGAGCTGCTTTTCTTGCGCGTCGTTGTTCTGGTTTTTCGGTAACAATAGAGTGTTCGAATAATACTCTCCCAGTTCATCGGTCCATGAAATGGTAGCCGAATCAGCCATCATTGCCCGCCCATCGAAGCGTACATCAAATGAGCGATGTGGTAGAATATAGTTGGTGGTTCCGATAGCGCCTGTTGGCTGATGTCGCACACGAACCTGATTTAGCAAACCATCCGTATCGTTTTGAATAGTGGCTAGAGTGATGGTGTAGCGTTGATCGTGTATGTTATTACAGGCAGTACCTAGAGAGATACACAGTAACAAAAGAAAGTGTAGAACAGAGATTTTAGTGGGCATTTCAGTAAGTTGAAACAGTGGGAGCTATTTAATTGTTTTTGCTTTTGCCAATGTTGCCAACCAATCCTGCAACGAGAATCGCGGTATACATCACTCCAGTTACGGCTTCTAGATACGTGACCATGCGCGCGAATCGACTCACTGGTAGGATGTCGCCATAACCGAGTGTGGTGAGAGTCACGAAGCTATAGTAGAACAGTGCGGATCCTTTTGTTTGTATGTTACCTTCGGACACAAAGGAAAACGAGTTCGGAGCAATGAGTTCGATATATGAATACAGCAATGCCCACGTAATGCCGAGTAAGAGGTAGCTTACAATCGAGCCACAAAGCTCGTCGCCGCCTAATTTTGTACCCCTAAAGATGGATGCTAAGATGATCCAAATAATGTAGGAAAAAAAGAGGATACTACTCGGTAAGATTAAGTGATAGATTAAGGTACTTGCTGGGTTAAGCAACTGGCTTATTAGGGCTACTATCAGTAAGAGGGTAAGGGATCCCCCAGCTATCAATATGTAATATTTATGTCGTTGTTCGTCTTGCAGAGATAGGGCGAGAGAAAGCATGGTAACGATACACCAAATGTGCAGCGCTACATTACCAATGTGAGTATTTTCCAGCACGGGGTAGAGAATTAGTGCAATGAGAATGCAGATGAGCAGTAGCGAATATTTGCCCGTTTTTTCAGCAAGTGTACGAATCATGGAGAAGGGGTGGGTTGATCTATTAAGTCAGTCTTTTGAATATTAAATTAAGTGATGGACTGATATTTTTAGGGAAATGAATTGGTTAATTGCTAGTGTTAATAAGGCTGAATGTTGGTATTGATTTGTTTGCCCCAAGCCAGAATTCCGCCGTGTAAACTTTTGATATCCGAAAAGCCATAGGTGGCTTTCAATACCTCTAGCGCCTGCCTGCTGCGTACGCCGCCCTTACAATAAACGCATGTTGGGCGGTCTGGATGAAGTCCGATGGCCAATGGGTCGACTGTTTGTTCGATAATTTGTTTGAGTGGTATATGGACTGAGTCGATTTTGCAGAGGGCGCGCTCCCATGATTCGCGCACATCAATGACTTGCAGGCCTTCATTTGACCTGAGTTGGTTATTTAGTAATTCAGGCGAGATGTCGTCGCCCGAGATCTCGGCATCCATGCGACAGGTATATGTGCCTGCGTTTAATTCAGTCACGTCAGCTGCCTCTGGCACACGTTTAAATGGGATGCAGGTTTGTTTCATTTCCAATGCGTCGAAGAGCATTAGCTTTCCAGTAAGAGGGCTACCCATATCAGTGAGCACTTTGATGACTTCGATTGCTTGGATGACACCGATGATACCGGGTAACACTCCGAGCACGCCGATTTCAGAGCAGTTTGGAGTATCCTTTGGGTTTGGTGGCTCGGGAAATAGGCAACGGTAGGTTGGGCCACCTTGATAGTTGAACACACTTACTTGGCCTTGAAAGGTGTAGAGTGCGCCATAGATCAGCGGCTTTCCTGAGAGCACACAGGCATCATTTATTAGGTAGCGTGTGGGGAAATTGTCTGAGCCGTCGAGTACGACATCGTAGTCACTGATGAGTTTGAGTGCATTACTTGTCGTTAAGCGAGTCGGGTGCGGCAAGCAGGTGATGTCAGGATTCATCGCGATTAATCGATCTGCTGCTGCATCGGCTTTCAGTTTTCCAACATCAGCATCGGTATATAAAATTTGCCGTTGTAAGTTTGAGCGATTGACACGGTCATCATCGATGATGCCCAGTGTCCCAACACCCGCTGCGGTGAGGTATTGAAGCGCGGGGCAGCCGAGCCCGCCGGCGCCAACGATGAGAACGCGGGCAGCTTTAAGTTTTAACTGAGCGGCTTCTCCAAAGCCTGGTAAGCTTAAGTGTCGCTGATAACGTAAAATTTCGCTGGTGGATAATTTCATGTTTTTAAAAAGAGGTCTTCGATACGAATGATTGTTTGCGAGAGTGCAGTCGCCTCATCTTTGGAGTGTGTAATTTGAAGTGTGGTCGTACCTTCTTGGGCGATCGTGCGCTTAATTAGCTGTAAAATCTCTGTGCAAGTAGAGCCGTCTAGACCAGTGAGGGCTTCGTCTAGACACAAGAGCTGTGGGCGTGTCGCTAATGCACGGCCGAGTGCCACTCGCTTGGACTCACCGCCTGAGAGTGTGTCAGGCATCCGCTCAAGGTGTGGAGTGAGACCCAATTGCTCTGCGAGATCGTCACTGCGCTGTTTGATTTCACGGTGGTTCCATTGCTGGATCTTTGGCCCAAACTCTAGATGCTCTCGGACGGTCATATGCGGGAATAGCACGTTGTCTTGCGGAACCAAGGCGACTTGGCGTTCCCCGGGGCGTAGCTGTGTGATATTTTTATCGGCTAAGATAATGTCACCAGATTTTATGTGACGTAGACCGCAGATTGCTTCCATGATCGTTGATTTCCCTGAGCCACTAGGGCCCATGAGTGCGGTTGACATGCCAGGCTTGATTTGGAACGAGA
Organism: Verrucomicrobiota bacterium; assembly: GCA_030829145.1. Classification (GTDB taxonomy): domain Bacteria; phylum Verrucomicrobiota; class Verrucomicrobiia; order Opitutales; family Coraliomargaritaceae; genus Lentimonas. The sequence goes on from JAURBE010000060.1 coordinate 3,494, forward strand.
CCGAATCGAGTTTGAATGTGCCTGCTTGAATGCAGAGTTTTTGGATGTCGAGCATGTGGCTTTATGTGCGATCACCGACTGTGCGAATGATGAGAATAGTCGCAATTGCGAGCGTAATCAGAAGGAGTGAGACAGCAGCAGCGCCCCCTAGGTTACCGATGTTGATTTCGAGAAATACGGAGGTTGCGAGCACCTCGGTGCGGCCACGAGTCGCGCCAGCAAAAATCAAAATGGGCCCGAATTCACCGAGTGCACGTGCCCATGCTAGTACCCCAGCAGAGAGGACGCCACGGCCGGCTTGGGGAAGCGTGATTTTCCAAAATGCTTGGGAGCGATTACAGCCTAAGGTTAATCCAACGAGCTCGCTGCGAGGTGAGATGTGGTCGAACGTGTTTTTCATGCTGCGCACGGCAAATGCGGCTGCCACGGTGAACTGGGCTAGGATGATCGCAGGAATATGAAAAGTAATATAGATGCCATGCTGATTAAGCCAGCCCTCAAGGGCACCTTCGCGAGTAGGGAAGGAATTAAATAGAATCAGTAGGCTCAACCCAACCACCAGTGGCGGCAGTATTATTGGGATGTCTAGAAGCGTGTCTAACAGGGTGTGTCCACGAAACTTGAAGCGTGATAGGCTGTAGCCGATCGGGATGGCAAAGAGGAGGGAGAGTATTGCGCTACAGGTGCAGGTAAGGAAGGTGAGTGTGAGCGACTGCTGGATGGCCTTGCTAGTCATTACACCGACTAGATCGCTCCATGTGATGTGACTGGCACTGGCAATGATCAGCAAGCAAATCAGGAGCCCATATATGGCAGTAAATCCAATCAAACCACACAGGAAGGGTTTGTCTGAGCCAATGCGACGATATTGGTGATCTTTAGTATGCGCAGACATTTCTAGTTAGATTGTTTGTTTCCCGGCTTAGAAAGCATGTTGAATGTTATTTTTTTTTCATCAGCAACTGCGGAGTTAGGCAGTTCTGGTAGTTCGATGCCATAGTTTTGTAAGAATTCACGAGCGACGTCTGTGTTGCTTATATAGTTCGCTAAATCGCGCGCTGCTGTGGGATGATCCGATTTTTTGAGTATGGCGATGGCTGTCGTCTGTGGTGCTTGTGTGAAGAGGGGCACTTGGATGATGCGCAGTTGCGGGTGATTGCTTGCTAACGCGCGCCACGCAATGGTGGCGTCAGCGCTGCCTAGCGCGACATCTTCGATGATGTTGCTGACTGTTGGTTTGGTAACGATAATATTTTTTTCGATCGCTACATAGGCGCCATGCTCAATGAGTTGTGCGCGAGCGAATCGGCCAATGGCAGCAGTTTCGTCGGCGAATGAGATCCGTATGCCAGGTTTGGTCAGGTCTTCTAGTGATTGAATGTCCCTATTGTCTTTGTGGACGGCAATAATGGCTGTGAGGAGGGCGACTGGTATGCACTCTGTGATCAGTTGAGATTCCTGAGCATCGTCAATGTAAGCCGAGTTTGCAGGTAGGTAGAGATCGCCGTTGCCCAGTTTTATTTGGGATAATAGTGCACCTGATCCATTGTAAATAATGTTCACTGCACGGCCAGTATTTTCGGTATAGGCTTGGGTAATTTGACTGATCGGTTGTTGCAAGCCTGCTGCGCAGTAGAGTGTTAATTCTGCATCGGTGTCATCTTTAGAGGGTGCACCTCGAAGTGCCAGTGCGTACAAGCAAGCGACTAGAGTCACTGAAAGAGTTAGACCGATAAGGACAGGGTGCTTCATTGGATCATTGAAAATGCGCATACAGCGCACAGGCGTCGAGTCGATTGATGGATAAGAAGGTAGCTTCCAGTGCCGAGTTGTCCACTTAGTTATAGATGAGTATGATCACCTTTGATTTTGACCGAACTGGCTTTATCTTGGTACGCAGTTAGGCTTCATTTAAATAGTATCAGAGTGTGGGCATACAAAAAAGCTTCGGCCTGCAAGTCAGGACGAAGCTTTTGTAAATAGATGGAAGTGACGACGACTTACTCGACGACCGCTTCGTCTGCCTCTGCTGGTATTTCGATGCCGCTAGTAATGAGTTCGTTGATCAATGCGGCTGAACTCACATATGTAGCATAGCGTTTGAGGAAGTCTTGTGCCTGTGAAAGGGTTTCATCATCAGCTTCGATCTCAGGAACTAGCTTTTCTTCGATGTAGACGAACACACCAATGTCACCGCTGGTAAGCATTGGAGAAACCTCACCTTCACTCATACTTTGTGCTTTTTGTAGTGCGGCGCGGTTGAAGGTCCGTGGGGCTTCGCTGATTTTGAATGCTTCGCTTTCGGACGCTTTAAGGTCCAACATTTCAGCGGCTTCAATAAAGGTGCTACCGGTCGCGATCTTGTCCTTTAGCTCGGTTTCTAAGCGGACCCCATTTTCGTTAAATAGGCGGCGTTTTTCTTCTGCGGTATAGTCGGCTTTGACGACTGCCGCAACCGTATCAAATGCGGGTATTTCTGGAGCGATGCGGTGCTTGTAAATCAGTACGCCAAAGCCGCCGTCGATTGCGTACGCATCAGAAAAATAGCGTTTTTGCGTGAGAGTGAAGGCAGCCTCGAGCAACTCTGCAGAGAGCGCACGACGAGCGGCACCTTCTGCGGTATAGGGAGGGATCTCGGTGATCGTCAGATCAGACTCGTTGAGCAGTGTATTGAAGGCCGCGGAATCTTGCGGTATATTATCACGATAGAGTGTGTAGGCAAAGCTTTGTGCCGCTTGGTTGGCGATGCGCATGGCAGCTTGCTCTGCTAGGTCAGTTGCGACTGCTTCGCGGACATCTTCGAATGTGACTGCTGGTTTTTCTGCATCGAGGGTGTCAGCCTTGGGCTGTGCTGCTTCGTAGGCGGTGACAAATTCTGCGCGATTGGCGATAAAGTGATCCCGAAGCTCAGCTTGTTCCGGCGCGACGACTTGGTTGGCATACTTAGCTGCTGGAAATGTAATGTAGCTGGCTTGAATACGCTCGGCGATTTCATACCGCTTGGGGTTGGCGGCGTAGTAGTCTTTGAGGACACTTTCTGCAGCTGTTACTTCAGGCGTGAAATCCGCATAGTTGATCTCTGCAGTCGCCAGTTTTAGTGTCGTCTCGTTGCGTTCGGTTTGTGCGAGTGCTTCAGAGGGCAGTGCGTATCCAGGACCTCCCAGCGCGTCGCGCACTTGGTCGATACGATAGTTTTCTTCAAGTACTACCACGAAGAGGCCTTGTGGCATGCGTGGATTCGATTCGATATTATCGACAAAGCTGGTGTAGGCATCTCGACTAAATTGTCCATCAGGCCCACGGAAGGCCGCTTTAGTCATGATATAGAGCTCAAGCGTCTTTTGATTGGGGGTGGGGATGCCGATCTCGTTTGCGAGGTGCAAGAGGGCAATTCGAGACATAACCTCGCTTTGAAACTGCTGCTCGCTCTGTATTGGGCGGCCTGTATTCAAGATCGAACTCAGCGAAACTTTCTCGCTGATAATACCCATTTCGCGAGGCGAATTTAGGTCGTACCCATAGAAATTGTTTTCGCGGTAGGCACTTTGGTCCGAGGTACAACCTGGTGTGTTACCGATCGTGAAAACGAAGGCGACAATGATGACCGACAAGAGGGTGAGAAATATCCAGCGACCGTGGCGGATGAGGTGATTTTGAATCCAAGAAATCATGACAAGGGAAATAAGAAATCGGCAGGTTAGATGTAGGGGTTGCCCTGTCAACCCCTTGGTTACATGTCTGCATGGGTAATTATACGAGATGGGGCAGTGACAATTAGTCTTTGATTAGATCTCTGATGGTGAGTGTCGCCTGGGGACAGCTCTTAAGACTGACGATCTCATCTAAATAAGTGCGCAGCTCAGGCGCATCTTGGGCGATTAAATCCGCACCGTCATTATTGCCATAAGACTGGAAGGCTTGTTTGAATGAACCAAGGGTGATCGACTCGGGGGGATGCCCAGGTTGGTAGGCTGGATCACGGCTATCTTCGATCGATCGAACGGCGACTGGTGTCAGGTAGCCAAGGTCGCAGAGCCGATTGATACTCGCATTCAGTATATGGCTTGGTACGCGCAGCTTCCTATGCAGATCAATGCTATGAGATGGAGATTTCCCTACTTGGAAGGCTTTGGCGACAATCAGCAATATGGCCAGTGAGACGATTTCTTGAGTCTGTTCGCTAGTTTTTTGCCAAGCGTTTTCATTAGTCAGGGTATCAGCGTTTTGCACCGCATAGGTGATCTGGCCCCCAAAGAGAATCAGGAGCCAAAAGACGTAGAGGCCGATCATTAAGACGACAATAATTCCCACCGAGCCATATAGGCTGCGCGTGTCCACAACGCGCTGTACATAAAGGAAAGATAGCATGTTATAAATGTGGAGCATTGCGACGACGAGGGTAGCGCCGGTAAAGGCGGACTTCCAATGAACCTGAGTGTTTGGTATGAAACGAAAGAAGACCGCGAGTAGTGTGGTGATCATTAAAAATGCAATGATTGGGCTGAAAAAGAGTGCAACTGCAAGGAACTCACCGCCAAAGGGTAGGTGCTCCATCAATTGCGCAATTTTGGGGATCGTCACGAGGGTGAGCGATGCGGCGCCCATGACTGCACCGAGGCTGATAAAAGTCCAATAGACTACGATACGTTCTCCAATTTTACGTCCGTGGTCGACGCCCCACAGTGAGTTGAATGAGCCCTCAATCGAGGAGAGCACCTGTATCCCTATTACAAAGAGCATGAGAGAACCGACTACGCCGACAGTTCCCGACTGAGCCGCAGCAATGAAGTTATTGATCATCTCAGTTATTTCAGGGGCGAGGTCAGCGCTGTCGATGCCGTCACTCGCGTCTGTGTCGATCGCGAGTTGCGGTGCGGCGTATGCGATGGCCTGTGAAATCGCTTCGACAGCGCGGTTTTCTGCGGGCTGTCCCTGGTCTGTTAAATCTGCCGGAGATTGGTCCATCACAAAGCTGGAGATCATGATGCCCAAGGCGATGAGAGGGCCGATGCCGATTAAGGAATAGAAGGTCAGTGCTGCGGATTGAACGGGTAGCTTATTGCGCCGTAGGCCTTGGAAGGTCAGTGTTAGAATACGCAGCAAAAGGTAGCAGCGTGCGCGTACAGTTTTGCGACCGAGATTCTCCAGTTCCCAAATATCTTTGTCCATCAATGCACGCATGCGAGTGATGTATCTGCGTACACCCAACAATAAATTGGTCTCAGTCTCTGGAGGAGTAGGTGGTGTGTTGGTATTCAATATGCGAAGCTACTTGGAGTGGCGATTAGGCTGATATTATTTGAAAATAGATCTTCTCAAACCCCCCAGAGAAGCGATCAATCAACGCAAGATAGCTTAGGATCGCGTTACCGCCTATTGCGAGTGCAAGTGCGGTGGTCATCAACCAGTAGTTGCGAGAGATGGTCGCGTAGAAAATACCAATTCCAGCCATTGCGGAAGCGAGTGAGATCAATGGATCTTCAAGGCTCCAGCCGAGGTATAACCCAAATCCAAGGGTGAGCATTGCACGAGCGCGCAGCAGTGGGTATACTTCTGTCATCGCTAAAAGTAAGAGCGCTGTCATTACAAAATCAAATAGTCCGATTAGAACGAGTGGATAGTTTATGATCGTGGCGACTTGTCCTGCAGAGATTGCATGACTAATGATTTGAGAATGTGGTGTGAGTAGGGCGAGCGCTGAAAGCAACATCGCGATGCCTATGCTGTTGGGTGACAGTGAAGCTGCTTTTTCAAAGTTCACATCTTGTTTCTTTATATGACTGGTTTCGTCAGTTTCACAGGACGCAGCGGCCAACATATTGTGCATTTTGAGCCCTTCTTTTTTTGGCGTGTCGTTTGCGGCGTGTGCCTCTTTTTTTTCGACACTTTTGAGTGAAAGCGGTTCGCGCTCTGGAAAGACGAGTGCGTTGATTTTCTCGTTAAGAGCAATTGGCACCCATTCTTCTTTATCCTCGCCGTAGTGGAGGGTGTTTTCTGTGATTTGGCCGGCTTCTGCCAGACTTAAGAGCTGCTCGGCATCGAATGGCCCGCGAGAATTTTCGTAGTCAGAAGTGCGGGTATAATAGTCTGCCATGATTTTTGAATGATATGACTGATTTGCTAAACGTAACTTAGCAATCTGAATAATTGTTAGACTAGTTATTCAAACGCAGTTTCAGCAAGCGAAAATCATAGTTTCTAAGAGTGTGATCGTTTCCGCTTTCCTTTGTTATGGTAGAATAAAAAAAGGTTCATGGTCGCTTAGCGGGGAAGGCATTGATCTATGTTGGGAGGGTTGGATTTGCTTGTTGCTCTTGGGAGGGACGACCTCCGTGTCGTCCGCAACAGATAAGGAAAAGTC
>JAURBE010000061.1 GCA_030829145.1 Verrucomicrobiota bacterium
GGCTCATCCACCGCACAGAACAGAACAGAACCTGAGATTGCTGGAAGCTTTAGGTTCATCCGTACCCAAGGGCATAATAACTAGCACGCTCGCCATGGGATTCGGTTGTGCCATGGAACTGAATCAGTGGTTCTATGCATCCACTCCCCACTAATCGGCGAAGAACCTTTTTTATGCCCAAACACTACGCGTGATGATATTTGGAACCTGCGTTAATCGACACTGCACGATATAGTTGTTCACACAGCAACATGCGTGCGATCTCATGGGTAAAAGTCAGTGGCGATAGAGCAAACAGTACATCCGCTTTTGCCTTCACTGCAGGGCTCAAGCCATATGCGCCACCTATAATGAACACTGCAGGTTGACCTTGTAGAGCATACAACTCTTTCGCCAAGCCAGCAGACGTGCGGGTCTTGCCCTCCTCTGCCATCGCATAGACACGAGCACCCTTACGTTTCCCGAGCGCTTCAAGTATGCGATCGCCCTCACTCTCGATATCGCCATCTTTGAGCTCTAGTAGCTCAAAGTTGCCCGAACGCTTTAAACGCTTAGAGAAATCATCGCACAATTCGGACAACGATTGATTTTTCATACGGCCAATAGCGATTATAGTATAACGGTACATCGAAAATTACTGCAGGTTTGTCACCTAATGGATTATTTTAAGTACAGCTAAGTCGAGTGGCATCGGTCGATGATCACTAACATGGGCGCGCAACACCTCACCGTTTCGTACGCTGTAACAGAGCGAAACAAGTATGGTGTCCAAGCCATGCAAAATCAGAACCGATGGTGAATTACGGTCATTCTTGGGTACAGTGGACATGAGCCTAAAAGACGATTATGCCTGCTCTTGAACAGTACGTGCGTATTCGGCGACAGATTTGAATAAGGAATCTGCAAAGGATGCTACAGAGACCAACACTAGTTGTAGTTCGACATCACTAAAAACGACTGCCTCATTCTCGCGAAACACCTTTCTTACATCAATCAACTTACCATTCGGCTGATTGTCAGAACCTTCCGTATTCTGCGCACCTATAGACTTCAGCTCAACGACTAGTTCCCCTTGCTCGTCCAATTGAGCTGCTTTGACCACACCCCCTTGTTGCATCAGTACCTGCATCAAAAATCCTAATGAGATAATACTGTCTTCCAGTTCACACATGATGCCATAGTCCTTTTCAAGCCGGTTAAACTTTTCGTCCAACTGCGCGGGAATAAAGATTTTCTGCAACTCTTGAGCGGCCTTTTGAGCATCGGCAGAGACATTCTTATTCGCATTGGTAGTCTTCACCAACGAGAGGAAAAAGTGGGCATTATTCATGGCTGTGACGATTAGATTCAAAGAGTCTCCAATCACTTGGCGCACCAGCAAATCTCTAGCATAGGCCTGCATTTGCTCAAAATTCTGGTGTCGCGGTGCCGCCGGCATGATCCGGGGCGCATTAACGTGCCGATTAAACACTTCTTCCTGCACCGCTTCTCGAGATGCCAGATTAAATGCCAACATATCAAAGTGGCGCTGTAGCCCGGACATGAACTGTTGCGCGATTTGTTGTAAGTTCACTTGCTGCGGTTGGCCGCCAGTGGGATTAGTCTCGGATGTCATGGCAATCTAATTGGATACTGGAATTTAAAGATATAGCTATCTAAACAAAGCATTCTCGCGGCTGGCACAACTACGGATTCATTTTAGCCCATAAAATCATTTGCAGTAAATCGTCAATAGACTCGTTTTTTCAGCTATTTTCAATAGAATGCCAGCATGCGGGCATGGTTCGATATGCAACAACTCCTCACATTAAGCCATTGGTTCGGTGGGGCTTTCACTTTTTTTATAGCGAATGCGACAACAGTGCTGGGTCTCACACTCGCAGTACTGATCATCCGCCGCGTCTTAAGTGAGAAACGAACTCCCAGTAACTCTTTTGCATGGTTCTTTATTGTAATCTTTTTTCCATTGGTAGGCGCAGTGCTGTATTTTATGTTAGGCGGTCGCAAAAGCCGGAAGACGACACGCATCAAACTGGCAATTGCACAAGCAGCAAACTCACTCGCCGCAGAAACGAACGACAACCGCCTATCACCACAAGACAGCCTTGCGTACGAAGAAGGCAAAACGGTAACCACTGGCAACCACTTCGAGCTATTGCCTGACGGAGAGACTGCGTTTCAACGGTTCTGTGAAGAGATCGAGTCCGCGCAACACACTATCCATATTGCCACTTACATCCTTAGCAACGATGCCACAGGTAATCAAATCGTCGCGCTTCTCACTAAACGAGCCGCAGAGGGAGTGACGGTACGCCTGCTACTCGACTCTCTCGGCAGTTGGAATCAAACGCGTGCCGCCCGTTACAAAATACGTCAGGCGGGTGGACACGTAGCGATGTTTATGCCCGTGCTGCCGATTCAGACACATATTTCCTCGAACTTACGTAACCATCGAAAAATCGCTATTTTTGACAACTACCGAGCAATCACTGGTGGTCAAAATCTCGATATACGTTTTCTTGGCAGTGCTCAAACGCCTGATCGTTTTGCCGATTTCAGTGTCGTCACACAAGGCCCCGCAGTTGCCCACATTAATTGCATTTTCCTCTCTGATTGGGCCTTTGCTGCTAAAGAGTCACCCAACAAGTATCGCAAAATTCTCTGCCAAATCCCTGAACAATCTGGCGATAGCACCCTCGAAGTGATCGCCAGCGGGCCTGATATTTCAACGGATCCGCTCTGGGAGAAAATCATTCAAATTATTCAAGAATTTAAGCGCAGCCTCACCATCATTACTCCGTATTTCATTCCAGACGAAGTACTCTTCCAATCACTGCTCGTCAAAGCCCACACTGGCCGTAAAATACGCCTCGTCCTGCCGCTGCGCTCGAACCACTCGATCACTGACATCGCCCGCTATCACTACTTACGTAAACTTCACACAGCTGGCGTTGAAATTTTATTTTATACTCCGCGCGTGCTGCACGGTAAGTTGATCCTTGCCGACAATAAAGTCGCACTCGCGGGCTCTGCCAACATCGATATGCGCTCAATGTTTGTAAATTTCGAAATTGCCCTACTGCACTATAGCCCAGCAGATATTGCGCTAATGGAGGAATGGGCCTGTAATATCATTGAGCACTGTATACCCTATGAAACTGCAACCACTGATAAACAACTGATGCCAGCCAAATTGACTGAAAGTCTCGTGCACTTATTTGTACCGCTACTATAATCATAATCACACAAAATCTCTTATCTAGAGCTACCGAGGTCGTTTCGCCTTGCTCGAAAGCAGTCCGACACCTATCGAAAAGGCTGCCATGACCGCCTTGAACGTACCGCGCATCTACACCCTGCTACTCAGTATCAGTCTGCTGGGTCTGTGCGCGAGCTGCGCACGTAAAACAACCAATGTCGAAGCAGGCAACCGCGATCAGGAACTTTTCATCGGCCTAGGCACTGAACCCGCAGCCTTGGATCCGCATATCACTACTGGTCTAACTGAGTATTCAGTGATGGTTGCTTTTCTCGAAGGGCTGACCACTTTGAATGCGCAAACCATGGCTCCCGAAGCTGGGGCTGCTGAATCGTGGGAAATCTCCGAGGACGGTCTTCAGTATACCTTTCACCTCGATCCGAAGGGACGCTGGTCAAACGGTGATCCAGTCACGGCGCACGATTTCTTGTTCTCCTTTGAGCGCATTCTTACACCTCTACTGGGTGCTCCGTATGCTTACATGTTGTTCCCACTGAGTGGTGCCGAAGCATTTAACAAAGGCCAGCTCACCGACTTCTCAGACGTCGGTGCTCATGCTCCAGACGCGCACACCCTAGTGCTCAAATTGACGACTCCCACGCCATACTTTTTGAGCCTCTTAGCCCACAATACATGGTGGCCAGTTCATCCACCCACTATTTTAAAACATGGTAGTATGACGGATCGTATTTCCAAATGGACCAAAGCCGGAAACTACGTCGGCAATGGCCCCTTCCAATTAACCCACTGGAAGCTCAACAACGAGATCTACGCCACTCGTAATCCATATTACCGCGCTCCGGAGTGTGTCTCCCTCAAGGGCATTCATTTTCTGCCAATCAACCCACTTGCCGAAGAGCGCTCTTTTCGTAAGGGGCACCTGCATGTCTCGAGCACCGTACCTATTCATCGCATTGACTGGTATCGCCAGCATCAGCCGAAAAGCCTTCGTTTCGACACGACGCTTGGCGTCTACTATTACATGCTCAACACGTCGCAGGGCGTACTCGCCGATGTGCGCGTGCGTAAAGCACTCGCCTACAGTATTAATCGTGAGCAGATTACCGAGCACATCTTACGCGCTGGGCAACAGCCCGCCTACCACTTCACGCCACCTAACACGGGTGGCTACAACGCCGATGCTCGGCTCCCCTACAATCCTGAACTCGCGCGTCAACTGCTTGCAGATGCAGGATTCCCCGGGGGCGAGGGCTTCCCTAAATTCGAGCTTCTGTATAACACCAGTGAATCGCATCGTGCCCTCGCAGTCGCGATTCAACAGATGTGGAAAAGTGAACTCGGCATCGAAATTGAACTACATAACCAAGAATGGAAGGCCTACCTATCGACGCGCGAGGCTGGCGAATTTGATATTCTACGCGCCTCATGGTTTGGCGACTACGACGACCCCAACACCTTTCTCAGCCTCGGCGAAACGGCAAACGGCAATAATCACACGAATTGGAGCAGTGCCGAATACGATCGGCTCATACAGTTGGCAGCACATACCCAAGACGTCGATGCGCGTAAGGCGATCTTCCAACAGGCCGAAGCATTGTTGCTGGATGAAATGCCAATCATTCCACTCTACTTTTATGTTACCAGTCGCTTAATTGCTCCATCCGTTCAAGGCTGGTATCCCAGCCTACTCGACAACCACCCCTATCAGGCAATTTCACTTCAACAGGCTCAATAAACCCTCATTCTCATGAACCCCATTCGCTGGAAACTCCATTGGCAAATACTCTTTGCACTCTCACTGGCCGCATTTTTTGCCTGCGTGCTGATGCCAGCCTTCGGTCAGGAATTCAGCAGTCACGTTACAGTCTTTTGCCAATTCATCGGCAAACTTTTCATGAATGCGCTTAAGATGGTCATCGTGCCATTGATCGTCGCATCCATCATCAGTGGCGTCATGCACCTAGGGGCCGAAAAAGGCGTGGGACGTATGGGCTTAAAGACGATGCTCTACTACACCTGCAGTGGTGCGGTCGCTGTAATTGTCGGCTTAATCGTGGTGAATCTAATCGGGCCTGGCCGCATCGACGCTGAAACTGCCACAGCCATGCTTGGTCGGGGTAGTGAAACCGCCTTGAGCGAAGGTCTGATGAGTAAAGTTGAAGGCCGCAGCAGCAGTGATCTCTTCGATATTTTTCTGCGTATGTTCCCATCCAACATCGTCGACGCGGCAACCAATAATAGCCAACTACTAGGCGTCATTACTTTTTCGCTGCTGTTTGGTGTGTTCATTGGCAAGCTCAAACGCGATCAACGTGAAGCGCAACAAAAGTTCTGGGAGAGCGCGCAAGAGGTGATGCTTAAGCTCACTGATTTCATCATTCGTTTCGCGCCGATTGGTGTCTTCGGTCTGGTAACTCCGATTTTGTTCAACGCCCCAATTGCTGACCTATTCGGTGCAATCTTGTGGTTCTTCATTACTGTTCTCCTAGCGCTCGCAATTCATTTCATCATCAGCCTCGGCCTTGTGCTCAAATTTGTCGGCAAGGTCAACCCGGTCAGTCATTACAAAGCCATGACTCCGGTACTACTCACTGCATTTTCAACGGCGAGTTCATCCGCGACCCTGCCACTCACAATTGATACCGTCGAAGAACGCGCAAAAGTTTCAAGGAAGACCTGCTCCTTTACCCTGCCCTTAGGCGCAACTGTTAACATGGACGGCACCGCACTCTATGAATGCGTGGTCGTGCTATTTATCGCACAACTCTACGCCTCCACTGGCGCAATTGCACTCGGCATCGGCGATCAACTACTGGTAGTCTTTCTCGCACTGACGACTAGTATCGGTGTCGCGGGAATTCCAGCAGCCAGCCTCGTGGCGATTTCTGTTATCCTGCCTGCTGTCGGTCTACCTGTTGAAGCGATTGGAGTGGTTTGGGTGACCGATCGCATTCTCGACATGTGCCGCACCTCGGTAAATGTCTTCAGCGATACCGTCGGCGCGGTCGCCATCGCCCGCAGCGAAGGCGAAGTACCGTATGGAGGTGAGAGTTGATGGTTGGAAGTTACTTGTTGCTCGCAAATCAATTATCACACCGTTGAATCAGCAACATCCAACTAACAACATCCAACTAACAACATCCAACATCCAACTAACAACAAACACCCCATGACCACTGACCAACGCCTCGCCGAACTCGGCATTGAACTCCCAACCGCACCAACACCTGCCGGCAATTACGTAGCTTCGATGCAAGTCGGCAACCTGCTCTACATTTCGGGCGCCATCTGTCTAGTCAATGGCGAGATGACACATACTGGGAAAATCGGTGAAACTCGGGATATTGCCTATGGTCAGGCTGCCGCACGCGTGTGTGCGCTCAACCTTCTAGCAGTTGCCAAAGGTGCACTGGGCGATCTTGATAAAGTCTCGCGGGTCGTGCAGCTGAATGGCTTCGTCAATGGGGTACCTGGCTTTGCCGATAGTCCGGCAGTCATCAACGGTGCGTCCGACACCATGGTTGAAATCCTCGGTGACCGTGGTCGCCACACGCGTGCAGCCGTCGCTGTGACTGGGCTACCACTCGACACGACTGTCGAGATTCAAGCGATTTTCGAAGTGGCTTAATGCACTTATAAGGCAGGCACTGATCCTGTGTTGGCCGAGGGCAACCACCTGAACTGATCCATCAACGTCCAAACGGCAGGGTCTTTGGACCATCGTAGTCATTTTGCTGCCCCTCAACCACGATGTTGGAGCGAATGCCTCCGCGTCCACGCCAGATCGTTTCAAGGCGCGCCCAACGTGGCTTGGTGACGGCGTATAAATCCTCAAAGATCTTATTCGTCGCTGCTTCAAAGAAAATACCTTTGTTGCGATAATCGTGCAAGTAGAGCTTCATCGCCTTGAGCTCGATGCACACTTCATCCGGTGCATAGCTAAACACCACAGTCGCGTAATCAGGGTGGCCCGTCATCGGGCAGGTCGAAGTAAACTCCTCCTGGATGTGCTGGATGGTGTAATGGCGCTCTTGATTAGGATTTGGGAAAGTCTCGATGTCCATGGAGCGAAGACTGTGCGCACTGTCAGCAAAAGTTCAACCCCACTCTTTAATTTAAAAAAGGATGGTTGGGCCAATGTTAACTGCTGAGTTTATCAACCCTTGAACCAATCAAAGAAATTTCTCTAACTTGTTTAGATGAATGCCCGGCAGCACCTCTCACCGCTTAAAATCTTCCTAATTTATTTACGCCTCGGTTGCCTTTCTTTTGGAGGCCCCGTCGCCCACTTTGGCTATTTTAAAGATGAATTTGTGAGTCAGCGTAAATGGCTCTCCGAGGCCCACTATGCTGAGCTACTTGCCCTTTGCCAGTTTGTGCCGGGACCAACCAGCAGCCAGACAGGCTTTGCCATCGGCTGGCATCGCGGTGGTCTAATTGGCGCATGCGCTGGATGGCTCGGCTTTACCCTGCCCTCTGCCATCATCATGATCGCCTTCGCGTACGGACTCACCAGTGTTGGCGACAGCGCAGAACCATTGATCAATGGCCTCCTAATCGCCGCCGTCGCCGTAGTTGCCAAAGCGGTCTTCGACATGGGCAGAAAACTCTGCGCCGACTTACCTCGCATGGCTATCGCACTAGTTAGTGCTGTACTGGTGAGCTGGATGTCCGGTGTACTCATGCAAATCGGCGTCATATTGCTTGGCATAGGGATTGGCAATGCGCTGTTTCGCGACGCGACGCACGACCAACCAGAATTACACGACGGTGAATCGATGGCCGGACGGCGAACCATGTTCGTCGGTATCCTCGGCTTCAGTGCATTACTGCTAATCGCACTGCTCACACCCGCAGATTCAGCCGAAGCAATTTATGCGATGCAGTATCAAGCCGGCGCCCTCGTCTTTGGTGGTGGACATGTGGTCTTACCCCTCCTCCACGACAGTGTCGTGCCCAGCGGACTTCTCTCAGAATCCGATTTCCTCGCAGGCTACAGCGCGGTCCAAGCAATGCCCGGCCCTATATTCACTCTCTCAGCCTTTCTCGGCACCGCCAGCCAAGCCACGCACCCGCAATGGATTGGCGGGCTGATTGCCCTCGTCGCCATCTTTTTACCCGGCATGCTGCTGCTGGCGGGGCTCATTCCAGTTTGGAATCAACTACGCAATAAAGCCTGGGCACAAGCAGGCATCATCGGCGCCAATGCTGCGGTGGTTGGCCTACTCGCAGCCGCCTTGATTGACCCTGTCTGGTCGCACGGCATACAAGGCTGGGCCGACGGCCTCATCGCTGCCATCGCGATCGTAGCACTTTACAGAAAAGTGCCTGCTTGGCTGGTGGTCTTTATCTGCGGCGGTTGTGGTTATATCGTCTAATCGAATAAAGAGATCGCTTAGCGCAGTATATAAAAAACGCCTCCTTTTCAGGAAGCGTCTTTATAAAAATTAACTGAATGACCGAATGCTTATAATGGCTGCGCCATGAAATTCACGCGCCGCGTGAAAACCTCGCCGTGCTGTTGAACAACTTGCGCAGCAGTTTCCGGAATTCTGTCTATATTTTCCAACATCTCTAAGCCTTCATCAGAAACGACTGTTAAAATCACATCTGCATATAACAGCTGATTAGTGCTCACTCCTGAGCCACTAGTTCCACCAAAGGCATAATCCATCGTTAACTTTCCATTCGCATCAGCATTCACTAAGTCTGCAACTGGTCTTGCAGCATTTGTGGTGGTATCTAATTCATACACGAGTACCTTAAAACCAACAATATTACTGACCAAGTAATTTGTATCATTGGTAATCAATGAATCTGCCCAAAGACCTCCATTTAGCGATAATTGTGGACTACTTGAATCACTGGGAGTGCCCATATAATTATTAAACGTTGTCTGCGGATCGACAATCATACGATACAGTGCATACATATCTGGTCCACTAGTATATGACCTCTTATATGATAACCGATACCCAATTGCACAAATATCACCTGGGATTTCTGCCCCCGAAGTAGCTTCTTTCGGACGATCCAATGCTGGAGAAAATAATTTGAGACCTACAGTCTGACCAGTATACTGACCACCACCAGGTAGAGGCGCATCCACACGCAACCACTGTTGCCCGTTATTACGGAAAATGGCGGTCTCCAAATCCTGCGTAATCAGGTCCATCGCAATGCGTGCTTCCGCATTGGCCGATAATTTACCCGATGAACGCGTCCACACTTTCAGAACTTCGCTGGTGATCTGAATGACCAAACCCACCAGCACCACCATGATA
>JAURBE010000062.1 GCA_030829145.1 Verrucomicrobiota bacterium
CAAGCCCCCTTTGAACAAGCGATCGCCGCAGATGTCGACTTTCTGATCTGTCACCACGGTCTCTTCTGGACTCCGCCGATTCCGCTCACAGGCAGCAAATACAAGAAGATAAAAACAGCGATGGACGGTAACCTCGCGGTCTACGGCGCACACCTGCCTCTTGATTGCCACCCTGAAATCGGCAACAACGCGCTTCTAGCGGATGCGTTGGGACTTACGAAAATCGGCGGCTGTGTGCAGCACGAAGGCAATGACATCGCCACCATCACAAATGCTCCCGAAGGGGGACGCGCTGCACTGACTGCTAAGCTCAAAGCACTCTTCCCCAGCACCTACCATGCGATTGAATATGGTAGTGAGCAGCCGCAACGCGTCGCCATCCTCACTGGCAGTGGGCAAAGTGCGGTCGATGCACTCAAAGCCAACAATATCGACACACTCATCACTGGCGAACTGCGCCAACATCATTTTAATATGGCACAAGAGCTTGGCCTAAATCTCTACCCTTGCGGCCATTACGCCACTGAAGTATTTGGAGTTAAAGCACTTGCCAAAGAAACTGCGGAGCAATTCGGTCTTGAATGGACCTTTATAGAAACGCCCTGCTTGCTTTAATGTGGATTGCAAAGCCTGCACAACTGCTATCTCATCTACACAACCTCGATTAATTAATGAAACGCATAGTCATCATCAACGGCCCCAACCTGGATCGCCTCGGCAAACGCGAACCGTCCATCTACGGCGATCAAACTCTCACGGACTTAGAAAACCTGCTCACGGAAGCTGCCGCTAAATTACAGGTTGAAGTGCAGTTTTATCAATCCAATCACGAGGGCTTTATTATCGATGAAATCGGTGAATTCACAGACGCTGAGGTATTCGGCCTCATTATTAATCCCGGGGCGCTGACCCATACCAGCCTCGCGCTGCGCGACGCAATTGCTGGCAGCGACCTCCCGGTGGTCGAGGTCCATATCAGTAATATCTACAATCGTGAATCCATTCGTCAGCACTCGATGACTGCTGAGGCCTGCATTGGAGTCATCTCCGGACTAGGCCTAGACGGCTATGTCGCCGCGCTCAAACATTTAGCGAAACTTGATTAATCAAATCGCCTCACCTAAACGAAAATAACAAACACAATAGAATACTATTATGGCAGATGAACCCAAAGGACTAAACAAACCAGTTAAACTTAAAGCAGACCTCGCGGCATTCCTCGGAGCGACAGCGCTTCCACGCACAGAGATCACTAAGAAGCTCTGGGACTACATCAAACAAAACGGTCTCCAAACTAAGACCGAGAACGGCGCTCCGCAAAATGCAGGCAAGTTCATTGTAGCCGACGCCAAAATGTTGCCAGTGCTTCGCAACACAAACTCAACCAGCAAATCTGGTAAAGTCACAGACTTTACCAACCTTAAGGAAGGCCAGACCATCAACATGATGCAAATGGCTGCTGTTGTAGGTGCCAACGTCGAATAAGACGCACTAAAGATACACTACTTCACACGGTTGCTTCCTCGCGGACGCAGCCGTTTTTTTGCCCCATTAATGCTTAATCGGGTGGCAGCAACTTGGCGAGTTCTTCGATATCTGAAAAGTGCTCACGCAAGTCTTTAGCACTGCCAAGATTACCAAGAGTGCTCTCAAAAAGCTCACGCTTCTCAGCTTTTAGGTGCTGAATGCGTTCCTCAATCGTGCCTTGTGTAATCATTCGATAAACAAAGACGCGTTTGCGCTGACCGATACGATGCACGCGATCGACCGCTTGATTCTCGACTGCCGGGTTCCACCACGGATCGAGTAAAAATACATAGTCCGCTGCATGCAGTGTAATCCCCGTGCCTCCTGCTTTCAAGCTTACTAAAATCACAGCTGGCCCTTGCTTCGCTTGAAAAGACTCCACTGGCTTCGAACGATTCTTTGTATGCCCGGTTAACTCATACAAATTAATCTCTGGGAATGCATCCAGAATTAATGGCTTCACTCGCTTAAGTAGCTGCACAAATTGACTGAAAATCACGACTTTGCGCGCCCCATTACCTGTAAGTGCCTCACCCAAGCGCGTGAGCAAAATCTGAATCTTACCACTGTGTTGTGGGCTTGTTTCGACACCTGGAATAATTCCGGGATCACAACACGCCTGCCTTAAACGGGTCAGAAGTGTGAAGAAATTCATCGAATTAGACTGCATCGCAAGCTGCAAATCATTCCCCATCTCTTCGCGCCCCTTATTCAACAAGCCTTCATAGATCTGGCGCTGTATTTCAGTGATCGGGCAAACCAAATCCATCTCTACCTTTGGCGGAAGATCTTTGCCTACCTTATCCTTCATACGGCGCAATAAAAACGGCGCGATCTGTTTACGCAGGCGTTGCTCCAAACTCTTGCGTACCGACATATCCGGTGAAGTTGCGGCATCTTCAAATCGTCGACGCGAACCCAGCAAACCCGGCATAATGAAACGAAATAAAGTCCACACATCTAACAAACGATTCTCAATTGGCGTGCCTGTCAGTGCGAGTCGACACTTTGCCTGTATCGCACAACAAGCATGCGTGACCTTCGCTTCCGGATTCTTAATTTGCTGTGCCTCATCGAGCACCGCGTAACCAAATTCAAAGTCTTCTAATAGATGCTTATGTCGTCGCAACTGTGTATAGCTGGCAATCCACAACTTAGTCTCACCCTGAGGAGAATCAACGAATGTTTCATCACTGCGTAATACCGCGGTATTCAAATGTGGATACCAATGCTTTACTTCATTCTCCCAAACAGGCACCACGCTCGCTGGGCAAACAATCAAATTATGCATGCCTTGATAAGGATAGGAGTTCAGCAGCGTCAATACTTGTAGCGTCTTCCCAAGGCCCATCTCATCTGCCAATAAACCATGACAATTCTGCGCGCGTAAATTGGCCATCCAACGCACACCATATCGCTGATAGGGACGCAAAAATTCCGGTAATTCCAGCTCTAACGCGCTGGTTCGATCATTAACGCCTGACTCTTGTGCCTCAAGCCCTGCGCGCCATTCCTGCAACTCCTGCTCCAAGTCGAGCTCAGCGCCTCGATCTCCAAATAGAGAAAATACCATATAGCGAGGCCACGTCTGCGCAGCCTCCGATCCGCAAGCAGCAGCCACTCGCCACTCAGCCAACGCATCGGTCTGCTCCTCCGCAATACGCACCAGCCCCATACCTTTCACAATATGAGTGCCACACCCACTCTTAGCTAACCGCTCAGTGTCTTCTACATCAAGCCATCGCTTGCCCAATTTAAAGCGCCAGTCGACACGCATGTCAGCCTTACCTGCCGATTCAACACGCCCAATCACCTTAACCTGCTTCTCTCCTTCGGCCATCGCCTGCGCATCAAGATCTAGATCCATATAACCGAAAATAGCTTCCCAACGTTTACACGTATGTGAAAAAAATGGCGCGATCTGTTCAGGATTACGCATTAGAAAGTCATTTGATTCGCGACGAAATTTAAAGCCGACTTCCTTGGCAATGGCAGTCAGACGTACTAACAATTCGCGCTCTCCACTGCTCATTGAGTTGCCCTCTGTTTGGAGTGCCTCCTCTCGAGAAAAGTCGGAGTTCACCCAATACGCCGTCATCCGCAAACCTGACCCCAGCCCTTCTAAACGTGGTGTCAACCGACGTGCCGATGATTCTTCACACGGCGTGCCTACTTGAGACTTAGCCTGCTCGTCCTCACTGGCCTCCTCTAATACCGCAGATGTTTCAGGATCGGAGGTAACTTCGGGCTCATAAGGCAATGGGGCAATTTCATCCGCAATGAGCTCCTCAATTTCATACAATCCACCGACTGCAACAGCATCGCCCAGCGCTTGATCCTCAGTCGAACAACGTACAATCGGTCCATCTTTAGTCCAATCTACCACGGCATAACAGGTATCCTTACGCGCAAATGTACAATGCACAATCGCATCTTTATCTGCTAACTCGACTCCTGAAATTTGCCCTTTCCGATATATTTCACGCCCGCGCTGGAGTGCCTCGTCCGAGAAGAACGTTTCCCACTCGAGTCCAACATTCTCGAACCACACTTCAAGGGCGGCTTGATTATACACACGACTAGTAGCTCGGGTAGACATAAAGGAATAATGAACCGTTTATTGTAGCTCTTTTTAAATCTTCGCCGCAAGGATTTAAGCGTAGAAATTCTTCGTTCAAAAAAAATCAGCAGCGCAACATCGTAAACAAGTTCACCTTCACCCATAAGAAAGTAGTGCTTGGCTTAGTCACTGAACTGACTTGCATGACTCACCTTGAAAAAGTGCAGGAAAAACGGACTTCCCACAACCGCGTTCACCCACTAAAAGCCCCTCAATGGACAGCTCCCTATTTGACTACCAACTCCCGATCGAACGTATCGCCCAAGAGCCCGCCACTCAGCGCGATGCTTCGCGCCTAATGGTTGTAGATCGCAAGACTCAACAGATCACACACACCACTTTTGCGCAAATCGGCGAACATCTGCCTGACAATGCTCGGTTTTTTCGCAATAATGCTGCGGTACTTAAAGCACGTATCTTTGGTCAACGTCCGACAGGCGGCAAAGTCGAATGCCTCTTACTTCAACCAGCCGAAGATGCCATCACCTGGTGGTGTCTTTTACGCCCAGGTAAGAAAACCCTCGAAGGCGGCACTTTTGGTGTAGAAGGTGAATTTACTGCAGAAGTCCTGAACGCAGGAGAAAATGGCAATTATCGAGTGCGATTCCATCCGGTCCGAGACGAATCCGTCACCGATCTTTCCGAGCGTCTCGGTATTATGCCACTCCCTCCTTATATTGAGCGAAGCATCGACGACCCTCGTCGTAGCGCTGATAACGAACGCTACCAAACTGTCTACGCCGATTACGACAAGCGTGTCGCTGTAGCGGCTCCGACTGCAGGCCTCCATTTTACGCCCGATCTAATTCATCAGCTTGAAGCTCGCGGGGCGCAGTTTCATGATCTAACACTTCAAGTCGGAATCGGCACTTTTCACCCAATCCAAGTCGATAACATCTTGGATCACAACATTCACCACGAATGGTACGAGATCCCCGCCAGCGCCTACAACGCCCTTCAACAAACGAGTCCTGGTCCTCGAGTCGCTGTGGGCACCACCTCGGTCCGCTCGATTGAAGACGCAATGCGCCGCGTCCAAGCACAATCGAGCAACTGCCTAACACCTTCTGGATCTGTACAAGCCGAAGCAGATATTTTTATCTACCCACCGGCAGACTTTCTTGCGGTTGATGCTTTGATCACTAACTTTCACCTACCTAAATCCACGCTACTCTGTCTCGTTTCGGGTTTTTTAAGTCCTGGCGATAATTCAGGCATTCAATGGTTATTAGAACTTTACGCGGAGGCCATCGCGCATAACTATAATTTTTATAGCTACGGCGATGCGATGCTCATACGCTAGCTTAACTATTTAAATTGCTTAATTTTTTAGGGAATAAAGAATCCTTTAATTGCCTCTCATGACGATAAAATCAACTAATTTGACTTTTGAAGACATCGTGAGTGCCTACTACCAACCGCTTTATCGATTTGGCTACAGTCTAGCTAAAAACGAGCATGAAGCCGGCGATTTAGTCCAACAGACCTTTTTTATTTATGCAGAAAAAGGTGATTCACTGCGTGATCAATCAAAAGTGAAGTCTTGGCTCTTTACCACACTTTACCGCGAATTCCTGCGCCATCGGCGTAAAGACTCACGCACCGATAATTTTGAGCCCGAGATACTCGAAGCCACTATCGGACACGTAGACTCGCACATTAGCCGTAGCATAGATGCCAATCTTGCGGTTCAGGCCCTCGAAGAGATCGACGAAGTTTACCAAAAACCAGTCGCGCTCTTTTACCTGAAAGATCTATCTTATAAAGAAATCGCCGAGGTACTTGATGTCCCCATCGGCACCATAATGTCTCGCCTCTCCCGCGGAAAGTCACAACTGCGCGAGATCTTTAAACGCAAAGAAGCGAAAACCAACCCAAGCACATTTTAAGTTATGGACCGCGAAGAAGCAAAAAATATCTTACAACTCTGTCGTCCCAATAATCTGGACGACCGCAACGATCCGCTCATCGCCGAAGCACTGGAGCTACTGCGGGAAGACACTGAACTCAGCGCCTGGTTTGAAGAGCAACAAGCAATCGATACAGTAATCAGTGCCGAATTCTGTAAAATCGAAGCCTCCGCCCACCACCAAGCCTCGACCCTCGTTGCGATGAAAGCGCATGCGGCACACTCAATATTGTTGCAAGGCGACAGTGTCGATCAAACTACAGACCAGGTAGAGCAAAGCCTACCATTCCCCGCGAACACTCGCCCATGGTCCCGCCCATGGATAGCTGCTGCCGCTGCCTTAGCTGTCGCCGGAGCATTTTTAGCGGTGCCACGTCAAACACCTCAGCCACAGTTAGTTAGCAATGATATGGTAGCGACTGAAGCAACCATCGCTACCGCAGGCGTGCCCAACGTCATCCACTTCTTGGCAGAGCAAATCCGTGATTTTAACCTCTCTAGATTTGATAAGCGTGCCGACCAAGTCAGTGAACTTCAAAGCCATCTGGCAGGCATGGGTATGCCCACACCTGCACACATACCAGAGCAACTCGAAGCGCTGAAAACGCTCGGTTGCATCATCTTTGACTACAACGGCATGAATCTGAGCATGATCTGTTTTAAAAATGGACGAGCCTATCATCTCATCACCGCTGAAAAAGCAAGCTTTCCGAAAGAATGCTCACCTTGCGAAAAGCAGAAGACCAAAAGCTATGAGTGCGACAAGCAGGCATTCAAAATCTGGTCCGAAGGTGAGCAAATTTTCATACTCACCACCACAGGCACACAAGAAGACATTCCCAAACTGCCGGAATTCATCTGAGCTGCTTCGTCGTTTGTTTCACCACTCACTCTGAATGTAAAAAAGACTGTTTTCACTAAGAAAGGTTGCAAACTGTGGGAGTCGCTTCTATCATGATTTTGCTTTGATAATTGGGCATTCAATACTAGATACAACCTCCGAAATATTGACTTCGGATCTGTGTTTAACACAGCTAGTCGAAATAGGTGTCACCAAATCAAAATTAGCCAGCAGCCTGAGTCATTGTGATTCTAGATTGTTGGCTTTTTTTGTTTGCTCAACTCTACAAAGCGGCGGAGTCAACCGTCTCCGTTAACAGAGAACCCACAATAGAAAAGGAATAATAAAATATGAAGCAGTATGATATCATCATCTCCGGTTTGAATATGGATCTCACCGATGCGATCAAAAATGTGGTTCACGCAAAAGCAGAAAAACTCTTCGAGCACGAAGATAAGATCGTCCGCATGCGTGTGGAACTAGAATTCGACCCCCACCAGAGCACCCACGAAAATGAATTTATTGCAAAAGGTCAGCTTGAAGTACGAGGCAATGACCACATCGCGCATGCAGAAACCAGCGACCTTTATAAATCAATTGATGAGATGGTTAACAAGCTCGACCGCATGCTGAGGCGACGCTCACGTCTAAAAAAAGTCAAGCGTAAGGATACGCATATCATCGATATCCCTGCCGAAATACCAAAAGCTATTTAAAGAATAGCAACTCGGATTTTCTGATCCTAGCCACAAGCCCGACTCTCTGCAGTGAGTCGGGCTTGCTTTTTTGTAGATCTTCGCAAACCTGTATGCTTATGCCTGCATACATCTATCAAGTTCTTCATGTCATTGGAATCATCATGCTCTTCACGGGCTACGGCGCGCTGCTAGCTCGCAGCCTCGCCGGCAGTGACAGCCCATCCTTACGCAAGCTCGGCTCCATCACTAGTGGTGTCGGCCTACTGCTCATTCTAGTAGCTGGATTTGCTATGATTTCGAAGCTCGGCCACAGTTTCACCGCTCCATGGCTAATCGGAAAAATGCTGATTTGGCTAATACTCGGCGCGGTCATTGTACTGATTAACCGAAAACCAGCACTCGCCAAAAGACTGTGGTGGAGTATCATCGCACTTGGTGCACTGGCAGCAGTTTTGGTCTACATCGTGCGCATTCAGGCCTAATTCTAAGCCCCTTCAAAAAAAATCACACTTTTGCAAAGTTCTGCTTGATCTCAAGCGCCCACTTTGTCTTTATCCCGGCTTCTCTAAAAGCACCCGTAGCTCAATTGGATAGAGCGCCTGACTACGAATCAGGAGGTTGGGGGTTCAAGTCCCTCCGGGTGTACCATTTTTAGAAACCCTGAGCCTAACAGCTTAGGGTTTTTTTGGGCCTAATTCTTTATCTGGAACCAGCAAAAAACTAACAATTACGGTGTTTGCTGGACGCCTAAGCCATGTGTCAAACTTAGAAGTAAGAGCAACTCACTCTCTTCGGATATAATCCTTATAGGGGCGCATTAAATATCGTACTGAGCTTAAGCACCCTATTCGCATCACTGCTTGTATTCCCCTGCCACATACGATGAAAAATAAAACGCGCTAGTTCCAAGCAAGCGCACCGTGAATCGATCATAAATCTCACACGTCGCACAATTGTCCTTCTCCCCGCGAGTTACTTGACGCTCAAGATATTCACTATACCAGCAACGCTTCTTTCTGAGCGCGACTGAGTTGCTTAATTCTCCACTCTTCCTTCTGCGCCTCAGAGCGCGTGCCGACCTCGCGCATGTAGACAATTTTTAGTGGCAAGCGTCCACGCAAATATTTTGCCGCTTTAGGACCTTGCAATGAGTGCTCCTCAAACCGGCGCGCGACATCCGTTGCCACGCCAGTGTATAAAGTACCATCTCCACAACGTATTATGTAAATACTCCAAACCATAAAAAATAACCCTGTGCACCACTATAAACCCGGATGATGCATTAGAAAAGTGATTATATGCGTCTAGCTGGTATTTAAATGGGCTGACCGTTGTTGCATCGTTCACCCAAACCGTGATGCCTTTGGAGGCATGGTTGTAATGCAGCGATTTTTAGAATGTGCGGTTGTCTCTCACAAAGCACGCTAAGCTCACAAAGGTATGCTAGCTTAACGTTTAGGTTTTTCGGGAAATCTCGTCCGATTAAACTGGTAGGTTTTTTTAGGTTCATCGTCGATTAGCGGGGCAGGCATTGATCTCTGTTGGTAGCGTTGGATTTGCTTTTTGCTCTTGGGAGGGACGACCTCCGTGTCGTCCGGTATTGCTGTTGGGAGGTCGACCCTCCCAACAGTTTTCCCCCGCAAATGTCGATCAACCAATACTGGCCCATTGCAAAAAGCCCTGCGCCTCTGCGCGAGATA
>JAURBE010000063.1 GCA_030829145.1 Verrucomicrobiota bacterium
TTTTTGCACCTTCGGTGGGTTGAACAATGGTGATGCCGATATCGACCCAGCGCCGCGCGCCCATCATTTCCACGCTAATGGGGCTGAGTTTCGTTGCTAGCAACAGGCCACAGATTCCAGCGGCATAGATAAAATGTGCGTAGCCGAGGAATATTTTATAGTTAATTAGCGAAACGATGCTGTAGGTCCCCAGCCCCAGGGTGACCCAAAAAAGCTGTTTCTTCCAATCGCCACCGCCATGTGTGTACTGCGCTGAGTATATAAACAAAATACTGACCGCACACAGTAATAGGATACAGCAGGGGCTGACCCAATCCACACGCCGATTGTCATCGGCTTGTATCATGCTCTGGTTTTTTTTACTAAATATCCGACGATAGACGCTCAATTTTGAGTGTGGAGGGGAAAAAGTGGGAAGGTTGAAAAGTGGGAAGGTGGGAAAGTGGGAAGATTGAAAAGTGGGAAGGTGAGGAGGTTAAAAAGTGAGAGTTACCTTCAGACTTTAATACTTTTGTACATTCCTACTTAAATCGAGTGCGAAGCACTCAATTTACATCCCCCAAGTAGTTCGAACTCGGCTCGAAGCCTTCTTTGGTGAAAAATGGTTTGATGACTTCGGGCAATAAGCGATGCTCGTGGAGCTCATCTAGTGGAACCCATTCGACGCCGATTTGCTTCTTGTCGTGTTCGGTGCCGGGGCCGATCCCATTCGGGTTGGGCAGGGAGCAGCGGAACACACTCTCAAGTTGGTGGAAGCTGCGGTGATCTTTGCGGAATTGGTGGTTTTTACCGATGTATTCGCGTACGTAAAGAAGCTCCCCTACCTCCACATCAGTGCCGATCTCTTCGAGGCATTCGCGCTGAAGACCTTGAACTAAGGTTTCTCCATGATGTTGGCCGCCGCCTGGGAGAATGTAGAAAATGCCAGATTGGTCGCGCATTTTGATGACGAGTAATTTGCCTTGTAGAATGATGAGGGCTCTGGCTGCTGTTCGGATCGGGCGCATAGACACACATAGCCAAAAGGAGAAATGCAGATGAGCAAGACTCAAGCGGGGTAAATACTCTCTGCAGGTAAATTTATTCTTCAAAATACGGTGGTTCGCATTTGTCCTCAGCCAAAATCATCTAAATAATGCAACAATGGGAGAATTCGATACCACGGGTGTTTGGGAGCAGTTTGCAGACTCGCCAGCTGCACACGCCTATTTAGAAGCGCACTTTAAAGATGAGGCTTCCTTGCAGCATGTATTGCTTGAGGAGGCTGATGACAGTCATTTTTCACTGCAGCAATGGGTTGAGGCTCTAATTGTACTGCAACAATGGTTGGGAGCGCGTGGCTTGGAGCTGCCGCTTAAAGATAGTATTGGGTATGTTTCGTGCGCTGCCGCTGCCGCGGGCGCTGGGGCTAGCTTATCGCACTTGCCCAGCATGGTGGATGATCTGCTTGAGGCCTATGGGTGCGATCGTGCGGTGAAAAAGTAGGGAATATAGGCTTTACCTGCTTTACTCTGTCAGTGGGGCTTCTATTACCAGAGGT
Source organism: Verrucomicrobiota bacterium (assembly GCA_030829145.1). Lineage (GTDB taxonomy): Bacteria > Verrucomicrobiota > Verrucomicrobiia > Opitutales > Coraliomargaritaceae > Lentimonas. The sequence goes on from JAURBE010000063.1 coordinate 1,541, forward strand.
GTAATGTTTGAAGAAAACACAGTTGCCGACTCGGAGATCGAGGCGCTGATCGAAAAAGGTCAGCTAAAGGCGCTTGCTGAGTCATTGGCAAGCTGGGCAAATCCTGAGGTGGCCGAATTGATCCTGCGGCTAGATAAGCCACACCAGGTGTTGGTGTATCGTTCGCTGCCGCGTGAGCGTGCGGCGGATGTGTTTGCGTATCTTGAGCCAGAAGACCAGGATGATGTCCTAGACGCGTTGACTGATGCCGACACGCGCCTGTTGCTTGCAAACCTTAGCCCCGACGATCGCACGGCGATGTTGGAAGAGCTGCCGGCAAAAGTCACACGCCGCTTGATGCAGTTGTTGAGCCCCGAGGATTTGGCGGAGTCACGTCAGTTGCTAGGGTATCCTGATGAGAGTGTTGGCCGCTTAATGACCCCAGACTACATTCGCCTTCGTGCGGAGTGGTCCTGTGAGCAAGCACTGGCTCATGTGCGTAAATATGGCCGTGATTCTGAGATTTTTAATATTCTGTATGTCACTGACGCTGGCGGTAAGTTGGTGGATATCGTACGCATGCGGCGCTTGATCATGATGGATCCGCAGGCATTGATTCAGGATATGTTGAACTACAACTGCGTGAGTATTTCAGCCTATGATGACCGGGAAGTCGCGGTGGAGATGATTCAGCGGTATGACGTCAATGCCCTCCCGGTAGTTGATTCTGAGGGCGTGCTACTGGGTATTGTGACAGTCGATGACATTCTTGACGTCGCTGAAGAGGAAGCCACAGAGGATATTCAAAAGGGTGCTGCGGTGACGCCCTTGGAGACGCGCTATAGTGTGGCGTCACCGTCGCAGCTATTTCGCAAGCGCATCGGTTGGTTGCTCGTATTGATTTTTGTTAACTTAATCTCAGCGGGCGTTATTGCCCGATATGAGGCCTTTATGGTAGAGTTCATCGCGCTTGCGCTGTTTATGCCATTAGTGATTGCCAGTGGAGGAAACTGTGGAGCGCAGTCAGCGACGCTGATGGTGCGTGCGATTGCGACTGGAGATCTCGAGCTAAGCGATTGGCTGGCAGCGGTGGGTAAAGAGCTTTTTGTTGGTGCATTGCTCGGCGGTGCGATGGCGGTGATTGCTGGAGCGGTGGGGCAACTCTATGGCGGGGACAGTAAGATTGCGCTCATTGTTGGGCTGAGTATGGTCTCGATTGTGTTCGTCGCCAACAGTTTTGGTGCGTTGCTACCATTTGCGCTGAGCCGTCTCAAGGTTGACCCGGCCGCTGCGAGTAGTCCGCTCATTACCTCTGTGATGGATGTGCTGGGGCTGATTATTTATTTCTCGATTGCAGCCGTGGTGCTGCAATAAGGCGATTCTAGTGGATCGTCACCGCGATGATTTCCCTGCACTGGGATTCTTGAGTTTGGAAGCTCAACTCAATCTGTGCTCGGCGGTAATGACACAATAAAAAGCCCACCCCGGATGGGTAGGCTTTAGGTGAAGCAAAGTGGATCTGTCCTTAGCCTTTATCTGAAAACGAGAGGGCTTCAGGGTCAAAGATCATGTCGGCGACACGGGTGGCCGGGCCTGTCATACGCACTGCGTAATCGGCGCCAATTTCGATTGCGATCTGCCCCCCAGGCATATGCACGGTAATCGTGCTGTCGCAGAGGCCGATGCGGTGTGCGACTGCTGCTGCGGCGCTACTACTAGAGCCAGAGGCGAGGGTATAGCCTGCGCCGCGTTCCCAGATCTCGATCTGTATATTGTGACGGTCAATCACTTTGAGGAACTGCACGTTGGTGCGGTTGGGAAAGGTAGAGTCGACTTCGATCGCGGCGCCGTCTTGACAAGCGAGTGCTGCTGAGATTTCAGGCAGTGGTACGACGCAGTGCGGGTTTCCGATGTCGGCGAGGTAGACTGTATAGTCGGTGCCGTTAATGGTGAGTTGCTGACCAATCTCTTGGTCGGCTTGTTCGGGGCCATCCAGTGGGATGTGGTCCATGGCGAAGGTAACTTTGCCCATGTCAACGGTGATAGAGGCAGCGCCATCGCTGATCTTACAGGTAACAACGCCGCCGAGGGTATCCACTGTAAAAGCATCGTTTTTGACTTTGCCGATGTCGTAAAGATAGCGAGCAAAGATACGCAGGCCGTTGCCACTTTTCTCTGCTTCACTGCCATCTGGGTTCATGATGCGTAGGCCGAAGTCTGCTTTGTCAGTAGCGAGTGGGCCGTAGAGGATACCATCTGAGCCAAGACCAAAATTGCGGTGGCAAATTCGCACGGTGTCTTCAGCGCTCGGTAGTGCGTTGGCGTGTTGAGGGTCGAGTACGAGATAATCGTTTCCGAGTGCGTGATATTTAAAGAATTTCATGTAGCTGCGAGTGTCGTCTGATATGAAGTGTTTGCTAACAAATTGAGTGTGGTTACGTTCGATTGCAGGTAATTGTAGTGCCTAAAATTATCCCAGATGCAATTCCGGATGCGCGGTCTGTGCCCGATTGAATGCGCTAACTAATGCATGTAAGCCTGCGAGTTCGATGTTGGCATCGATTCCACACCCGTAAAAAATCGAGCCCTCGTTATGCTTGATCTGGATGTAGGCTGCTGCGTCTGTCTTCGAACCGCGGCCGATTGAATGTTGTCGATAGTCGTTAAGCGTGAAGTGTTTCCAGCCCTTTGTTTCGAGCGCATTGACAAAGGCGCTGATGGGTCCATTCCCGCGGCCAGAGAAACTCAGTGCTTCTCCCTTGAATTCAACTTGAGCATCGATGCTGACTTCACCGGTTTGGGAGAAGTCTTCGCGCTCGATGGAGACTAATTTAAGTGGAGTGCCTAAGTTCACATATTCGCTTTGAAAGATCTTGTGGACTTCTTCGGACTTTAGCTCGCGCGAGTCTTTGTCGGCCGCATTGTTGACGACCTGACCCACCTCAGGATGCATGACTTTAGGCAATTCCAACCCAAATTCGCGCGAGAGGATATAGGCGACACCACCTTTCCCGCTCTGACTGTTAATGCGGATAATCGCTTCGTAGTCACGGCCAAGATCTGCCGGATCAATCAACAAATAAGGCACTTGCCAGTGCGCGCCGGGTTCGGTGTTGCTGGCACGCAGGTCCATGCCTTTTTTGATCGCATCTTGATGTGAGCCCGAGAATGCCGTGAAGACCAAGTCCCCTGCGTAGGGGTGACGATCAGGCACTTGCATGCGAGTCACACGCTCGTAGCAGGCGCGGGTGTGCTCTAGGTGACTAAAGTCTAGCTGTGGATCGACGCCTTGCGTGTATAAGTTCAAAGCCACTGTGACGATGTCAAGATTGCCAGTGCGTTCGCCGTTGCCAAAGAGGGTGCCTTCGACACGGTCTGCGCCTGCCATCAATCCGAGTTCGGTAGCGGCGACGCCAGTGCCTCGGTCATTGTGCGTGTGCAAGGAAATGATCGCTTTGTTGCGCTCTTTTAAGTTGCGGCAGAACCACTCGATTTGGTCGGCATGTACATTCGGCGTGGCCACCTCGACCGTGGCCGGCAGGTTTAAGATGATTTTATTGGCTTCGGTTGGTTGCCAAACATGCATCACCGCTTCGCAAATTTCCAATGCGTATTCGACTTCGGTATCAGAAAAGCTTTCAGGAGAATACTGGAGCCGAACGCGGGTGCCCGGAACTGTATCGACGAGTCCTTTGATCAATTGTGCACCTTCAATAGCGATCTGTTTGATCGCTTCTTTACTCTTGTTAAAGGTGACGCGGCGCTGGAGAGGCGAGGTCGAGTTATATAAGTGCACGATAGCATTGGGCACCCCTTCGAGGCTTTCAAAGGTGCGACGAATTAAATGCTCTCGAGCTTGGACTAGTACCTGCAAAGTGACATCAGCAGGGATGCGCTTTTCGTCCACCAGGCGGCGGATGAAATTGAACTCGGTATCGCTGGCGGATGGGAAGCCTACTTCGATCTCTTTGAAACCGGTGGCGACCAGTAATTCGAAGAACTCGACTTTCTCATCGACGTTCATCGGGATGGCAAGCGCTTGGTTGCCATCACGAAGGTCGACGCTTGCCCAGATGGGTGCGTGATCAATTATTTGGTCCGGCCATGTGCGGTTGGGCAAATGGATTTGCGGAAAGGGGCGATACTTGGAGATGTTGCCTGTTTGCATGGTCATGCTAGGGAAATAGGTTAACTACTGAAAGATGTGTTTCGAAATACGAGGCGAATTTGAAGGCTAGGCGCATCATGCTTAGTGTTGGGAACTGTGGCTCGCTCGACTATGTATGCGCGGGTGGTGGCCCACAGACGTGTTACTTGATGTCCCCATCGGGGAGGAGGTGCAGTGCGCTTGGGAGGCCTGTCGGCCTTGCGAATAAATAGTGCATTGAAGCGAAGCATTTAGGGGATTTACGCTCTGTCAAGCGCGTGCTTGCCTCCGGCTCGCTTGACCCTGTGCTACTTGAGACTTGTTTATCGGTGGTGCAGCTTACAGAGTAAAGTCACTATGGCAGATACGAACATAGACTTAAAGGGACGCACTATCATTTTGGGGGTGACTGGATCGATCGCGGCATACAAGGCGGCTGATATTACTAGTCGCTTGACCGAAGCGGGCGCTACCGTGTACCCAGTGATGACTGAGTCGGCGTGTCGTTTTATACAGCCGCTGACTCTGCAAGTACTGTCGCGCAATCCGGCGTCGTCGGACCTCTGGAAAGAAGGCGAAGGGTGGCAACCGGGGCATATCGAATTGGCAGATCAAGCAGATCTGTTATTGGTGGCTCCGGCGACTGCGCACTGCCTCGCACTGTTTGCGCAGGGCTTAGCGCCCGATCTGCTTTCATCGATTCATTTGGCAACTCCTGCACCAGTGATGCTGGCCCCTGCTATGAATGGTAAAATGCTGGCGCATGCAGCGACCCAAGTTAATTTGGACACACTGCGTTCGCGAGGCTATCACTTTATTGAGCCGCAAAGCGGCATGCTTGCCTGTGGTTATGAAGGCGAGGGCAAGCTTGCTGCAGTTGAGGATATTGTGCAATCAGTACACGATTTTTTTGCTCAGCATTGATTATTGAGAATGGAGAATGATGAAACGCAGTTAGGGGCGGATTCACCTGTTTCAAAAAAGAACGCCTTAATCATCGTATCCTGAAGCCAGGGGAGGAGTTTGGCCATGTTCGTGTGGTCAAGTGCATTAGTGACGGATTGTTGGTTAATTATTACCGGATGCAGCATATTCGCGACTTGCATGGGTTGACCGTAGGAGTGCTACACCCTCGTACGACTAAGGATCGTGAATGTCTAAAGCGCTTAGAGCGTCTGCAAGTGTCCCTCCAGGCCATTTTGACCACCAAGGAGTGCCGCAGATCCAAGAATGTATGTTGATCGATGATCGGCATTGTATCGTGATGGATCTGCTGCAAAGGCAGTGCTTGAGCGCCTGTTTTATGGAGCATGCAGTGCCAAGGGAATCAGGAATGGATTCTCCCAAAGTGGCTCGAATCTATGCGCGGTTGTTGGACCTCCTTGCTTGTGCGCATGCGGAGGGGGTCGATCACCGGGACATGGATACCGATTTAATCTTCATCCAAGAGGATGGATCGATCCAGATGCTAGGCTTCGGCGTGAAGGCGGCCTTGGGCGATAGCGTATTTGAATCGATTGTTTCAGCGTCAGTCTCACCACTGTCTTCAGTTAAGGTGGTCGAGCGGCTAGATTCGTTTGATGCGATCGGCTTTCGTGTCGTATTGGCTCCGGCCTTGCATTAGCTGGTCATTTCGCCCCTTGCTTATTGGGCAGAAGTCTTTTTAGAGTCCCGCACATATGAGTGTTTACAATATCATAGTATTTCGAGCGCTACTAGCACTGCTGTTATTCAGTGTGCAGCATATTGCGTGCGCCGAGAGTTCTTTGGATACGATCAATCAAGAGCTTCCGAGCGCTGAAGAAATCTATAGCAGTTATATTGAGTATAATGGAGGTCGGGCGAATTTGGCTGCATTGAATTCATTGATTGCCAGAGGTCGGATTGAAGTTGAAGAAGCGGGGTCGTGCACGTTTAAAATTACTCGCAAGCAGCCGAATAAATTTCGGCAAAAAGTGGATTATGTAAGCTACACAAAAGAAACACTGTCAAATGGTAAGCAGGCATGGACGGTCGTGTCGTCGCCCAATCGGGAGGACAAAGTCGTTGAGCTTGTTGGTGATAAACTTTCAGACGCGCTGGCGAATAGTAGTATGAATGGCCCATTCATTAGATTAGCCGGGCAATACGAAAAGTTCCACCCAGAAGCATTTGAAGACGTACGAGGGAAACCTGCGATACGCGTTGAGATCGATCCCTCTGCGGGCGTGTACTATGATACCGTGTGGCTGAGTACCGAGCATTTTCAAGAAGTAAAGTTGGCCTATTCTAATGCCTCAGATGAAGCCGCAGAACCAATCGAGACCGAAATTTATTTCTCTAATTTTGATAAAAAGGCTGGAGTCTACTATGCCAAAGAAATCGATTACGTTGTAGGTGGTCTGCCAACACGAACAATATATATCGACCGCGTACGCGCGAACGTTGGTGTCTTTGATAGCTATTTCGAAAAATAATAGTAGGGATTAAGCAGAGAGCCAGTAATAGGTAGCTGGTCCCAGAATTAAGCTACTATCAGCCAGGACTCGAAAGTGTTCTACTAAAAGTCTTTCTTGAGTGGCATGAAGCATTATAAGCGCGGCCAGTGTCAGTATGGCTGGCAGTCTAAAGGCTTCATTTTGAAGGCTGATCAACACTGCGCATGCGATTTCTAATGGAATGATATAGGTAGCCGATATCCCTGCAAGTGACCGAGTTCTTAATGCGGCATCCACGTGATGTTCTTTTTTGCCAATGATTAGACAATTGATCAAGCAGAGGAGAGCGAAGGCCATCGAAGGTTGCCATAGAAATGCATTCGGTAATAAGAAAACAATGACTCCAGCTGCAAAGATGAGAGCGACGCAAAGTTCCTTGGGGAAAAATTTACCCGAGAATCTTTGATTGAGCGCAGTGTAGGCCAAGCAGAAAGCCAGCAGTACAAAGCCATTGAGCATCTGTTCTGATGTCAGCCCAAAAACTGCAATTGCACTATTAGCGATCAGCAGCATCCCCCAAACAAGCCATAAACGTTGCGCATATTGCTTTGCGTAACGATGCCGGTAGGATTGCAACTGGTCTGGTTCACGTTGAGCCACATCGAATAGGCGATCCGCCATGTAGGTTAACCAGACGGATAGGCCCAGCACAATTTGACTACTCAAGGTACACTGCATGCCGAAGAGTTTGGCAAATACAGCCTGCCACACTACTGCGATAAGCGCTGCGTCCAGTGCGAGTATATTTGGCCATTGCCAGAGTTGAATCCGTTGCATCGCGCGAAAATGTGCGCGAGGCGAGCAAAAGCGCAAACTTTGAAGAGGCGAATGGCGAATTAGCCCGCGCGATGTTTTGCGCTCGTGCTATATTTTATATTGACGACCACCTACGCATATCCATTTTTCCAATTTTCCCTTTGGGGGCATTAGCTCAGTTGGTAGAGCGCTTGCATGGCATGCAAGAGGTCAGGAGTTCGACTCTCCTATGCTCCACCACTCCATGCGTGATGGTGAACGTTGCTGGGGCTAACATGAATTGAAGG
>JAURBE010000064.1 GCA_030829145.1 Verrucomicrobiota bacterium
AGATTATAAAAAATGCGTAGCGCATATTTGGAGCAATCAACCGCTGAACCTTGCCAAATATCTCAGTGATTACGACAGCAATCAGGAAGTTTTTGAAAACCCTGATGTTCTAAACTGGAAGGTGGACGGGCAGCTTCAAACTAGCTTCGAGTTGAACCTTGAAACAAGTGCTCCAAATGAAAATCAATATGAACGCTATAATATTGAGGTGGTTCTCAAAGGAAGCAGTGAACCGATTGATCAGTTAATTGTTACAGTAGTTCCTCCGGATACACTTGCTGATTTTGATCAGTGGTTAATTGATAATCAGGATCTTGGCTGGCTAGATGCTTTACCTGCCGTATATGGCAGTGTTGTTCTCGACGAAGAAAGCGAGGCAATCAATCCGGAGCCAGCCGCCTCCTTGCCCTGTGATAATTGGTCAGACAGTAAGCCAGGCAGTATGTTTTTTAACATGAGTGCAGACACGTATTATCACCCTGATGCGTATCATGAGATTCGATCCAATAGAGTCGGAGATAATGGACATCAGGCATGCTATGATATAGCTGGCGAGTTAATTAGGAGCGGTGTGAGTGCTGGGACAGCAGACCGATCATTTTGGGGTAACCTTTTTGGTGCGGATAGTCACAAAAATGTAGACGCCATACCTTTTGTATGGGCTGTTCAATTAGACGGAACGCCAGCACAAGGGGAAGACGGTATCGCTCCAGATTATAGCAGCATTGACAATCCGATCATGCACGAAGGTAAATTTATTGGAGAATACCTCGAATTGCGTCCTCCAATTGCGAATGATCGAGCTGAACTCATCCCAGGGAACTGCCCATGAAGAAATACTTTATAATAATCACGATAGCATTAATTGCTCTGGTTTTGATTCAATTCTTCCGATGCAGCGAACCTAGTCCTATCCCTGAAATCCACGAGAAAACTGAAGTATCATCCTCAAAAGGCGCAAGGAATACGATCAAAGCTCCGGTGGTGGAAGCTAAGATGGCTGACCAGTCTCCAAAGGAAGGGCTAAAGCAATCTTCAGTTCAAACGCTTTGGGAACAGGGTAATTATCCAGAACGATTACAAATCGCAGACCTTGATATGCCTCTAGTTTTTGAAGGTGCAATCAGTGAAGAGCTGAAGCAAGTGGTCTTGGCAGATATCCACATGATATATAATGAGGGTGTAACATATAGTAAGTATGACTGGAGTGGTCGGCCAGATAATCCAGCCTTTAATCTTTCAGGTAGAAACTACGTCTCATCCGAAACTATCAATTTAAAGGCTAGCCAAGTTCCAAATATAGTTCACAGAAATTTAAGCCGTATCATTCAAGTCAATGGAGTTGATAACGTAGTTGTGCCAGAGGAATTAATCTCAGCTTATCGCAAAGCGTGGGAGGCGAGAAAGGCCGCTCCTGAGAAATACGAATCATTAGAGCCATTTATTGATTGGTTGAATACGGCACCGATGGAAGAGTTGAAAGCCAAGAATCCATTCTGGCTATTTGGTTACGATGGTATCTCCGATGCTTATCCGGAAAAAGCAGCTGAGCTAAGGAACGGCCTCTTGCCTAAAACGCGCGAAGACCTTCGGGTTAGTCATCCCAGTATTTTAGAATTTACCTATCTCGATCGCGAAGCACTGGAGACAGAAGGAGCAACAGAGCAATTGCCAGTCGGTGTAACGCTGGCTGATGGCAAATACGTTGACGAAAATGAGGTTCCTTATCAGCAAGCTCTTTTCCTTTACGATGGTGAGGAATGGCATATCGCATTTGCACCAGCGGGGACTTGAGCAACGCCGCTAACGCGCAACATCGAAGCGTCCCTTCAATCCTTTACCCGCTCTCCGCTCCAACGCGACAGCCACGCAACGGGCAATCAAAGCCGCTGGTTCCAATCGACCCTCCTACGCCTAAAGGCTACGCCGGACATGCCGTCCCACTGCACCCCCGTCTCTGGTCGCCTCCTGGCTATCATGGTTTAGGCCGTTCTCCCCGCGCCAGGGAACCGAAGGAAGGAGACAGCCTTCATTCCTTTTAACCGCGAAACAGCAGCATGGCGGCAGGAGAAAAAGAGGGGAAAGCGATGAAAGCTTGAAAAGTGGGAAATCCCACCTATGGTTTTTAGGTATTATGGCAGTAGCAATTAAGAAAGACTATGATGCGAAGCTCGACACGAAGCGCCGCTTGACCATCCGCAATGCACGGACTGAGTTTTACCACGTCACCGAATATGAGGACGGCACAATCAAGATGGAGCCGCGCGTTTTGGTCTCACCGAATATGCTGGAGCAGATCGACGTCGCCGTGAAACGGCACAAGGCAGGGCACAAAGGAACCAAGATTGATTGGTCGAAACTGCCCGAAGTTTAAGCCGTATGTTCACTATCTATTTTGACGGCGAAGCCGAAGCGCTGATTAACGAGCTCGGAGAGAAAGCCGTCGCGGGAGAGCTTAACCGCGACGAAAAGGATCTTTATCGAAAGATCCGTAAGGCTCTGCAGCATCTCGAAACCAATCCGAGGCATCCGGGGCTCAAGTCCCACGAGATCGACGTGTTGACCGAGAAATACGGCGTGCGCATCTGGGAATCCTATCTTGAGAACAGGAAAGCCGGTGCGCGGCGCATGTTCTGGATTTACGGACCAGAGACGAAGGAGATTACCATCGTCGGCATTGAGAACCATCCGGAATCAGGACGCGGTTTTGCTCGCGTCAGGCTCGCAACCAAGGCAATGAAGAAGGCTACCGAGAACCAGAAGAAGCCGAAAAAGTGAAACTAGTGTATCAACCGTCAGAGCTTTGCCCCCCGCTAGACCTCATTGCTGCGGCATTTTTTTGGCGCTCTAAAGCAGATAGGCTACTCAAGGTGGACGTGGAAATTCACGACGAGGACGGGAACCCTCAATTAGCCACGGAAGACAATCCGGCAAATGTTCCGGTGAACGGAGACTTTGATGAAGAAAAGCAGGTCAATGGCCGCTACGTTCGCGACTACGAAGACGCCAATTTATTGAAAGGCTCGGGGGAGACTGCCGAGATTCAGACGGATGATTTGCGCGGTTGTGTCGTGAATATCCCAGGGCTAACGGATGATGTCTGGCAGAACACGACTTTGAAGATCCGCAAGAAAGCGGGTGTGATCGATCCCCTGACTGACGAAGAGGAATCCGGGGAAATCCGAATCCACGCGATCGATGCGGATGACAACTGGGTGAACGTTCCGCTCGATACCGACCTTGCCCCCGATCACTACGTATCAACCGGACAGTATGCCGATTATGATTCGTGCTGGATCGAGGGGATCAAAGACGGCCCGATAACGATTGAAGTCGAAATCGTTATCAACGGAGGCACGCCGATCCTAGTAGAGAAAAAGGCCATGATCTGCACCGAGAAGACTAAGGCAGAATGGCAGCAGGAAACATATAAAGACATTGAACTGATGCTAGGCATAGATATTTCCAATTTTAGTCCGAACGCAGAGTTTTCTGAGGTTGATGATCAAGTCGCCGCAATTTACAACTATTACGGGCTGTTCTACGGGTTCGAAGAAAGCGGCTACTTATGGATGGGGCTTGCTAAACTAGCTGGAGCAGAAGCTTATGCGGGCATGTTTGACAGTAGTCAGGGATCCAATGTTTTACTCACATTCATCGCGTTCACTCCATACGATGACACGATAAATGATGATGCATTAGAGCTCTTGAGCACAATCCTTCAAGAAGGAGCGTTCAACATCTTTAAGGATATTGCCTGGCAATTTAAGGCTTACCACACAAGCGGACTATGTGCTCTGCAGCATGTGTTTATAAATGATGCAGACGCCGTGGACTTTAGTGATTGGCAGTTAATAGACAACGGGATTGAAAATGGATTTGGGTCGGGTTTTATAACCGGAAGTGAAAATTTATTACGCCGTGAACAATTTGATGTTATCCAGCCCTCATATGATCAAATGGCGTCTCTGCTTTGGGTCTGGGTAGCAAATTGGTTTGGCAAGAATCCTGTCCCAGGCGGCTCATCCTTCAACTCAGCGGTCCCTGATGGCAATTTGATGGACGAAAATGATCGTTGGGATTGGATCATTCACCAAACAAAGGGGATATGGCCGCGTTGGATATATACTCCATCAGTGCAACGAAAGATATGGGTAGATATGTCCGTTGAAGACTTAGCAGAACCTCATTCTTGGTTAATCAATTAACAATGAAAGTTCTAATAACTGTCTCCTTGCTCTTTGCGTATTGTCTAAGTGGCTTGAGCGTATTAGCTCAGAGCAAGTCTTTAGACTTCAGCACAGAGCGTGGATTGGGGGTTCTGAATGAATCAGGTGTTAACTTGGTCGACCTTGGAGCATCTACTCGTATTGGCCTTCCAGCAGACAGTTATGAAATCCTTCTACCTTCTGGTAATCTCTTTAATCTAGAGGCGGTCGGAGGCTACATAACTCCAGAGTTTAACGATGATTCAAATATCAGCAAATTGGTCTTTAAAACTAGGGCATTAACGATGTCGGAGGCATTAGCACTGGCGGATGTGTTTCACGATGCCTTTGACCTACCGAAAAAAGGCCTAAGTGAATGGGTCGATCCATTCAACAAGGGGGGAGTCTTTTCAGGTTTCTACAGCATCGGCAGCGATGAGAATTACCCCGCAATGGGAATGAAGCTTCTGTCTGCCTACTCGCGTGAGACTCCTATAATTATACAATATACATACACTTGGCATTCCACATTGATGAAAATGCGTGGAGTTTCGCCAGATACAAACACTGTCAAAAAACTAAACTATGATATGGCTGAGATCCTTGCTCGTTTGCAGCAAGTGCCTGCAGTTTCGGGGGAGACGATCGAGCCTGTCGCCGAGGTTATAGAAGAAGTAACCACTCCCGAACCAGCTATCGAATCACCTACAGAAGTCGTTACTCCCGAACCTTCCGAGGAACCCGCCGAACAATCGTCGAACTGGTTTCTCTGGTTACTCGGTGGGCTGGTCGTTCTTGGTGGTCTGGCCATGGTGGTTCGTCGCAAGAATTAGGCAACTCGCTAACGCGCAACATCGAAGCGTCCCTTCAATCCTTTAACCGCTCTCCGCTCCAACGCGACAACGACGCGGAGGGCAACCTGAAGGTCCCACTTCCAATCCGACCGTCCCACTGCACCCCGTCTCTGGTCGCCCCCTGGCTAGTATGGTCTAGCCTTTCTCCCCGCCCTACGAATCTTATGCCTAATTCCTGCTTCACGGCTGACTCGCACGGTGCCCGTGCTCAGACAAATCAGCCTACAGGAATGTAGACATAAGAGGCGTAGGGCTGTCGTCCAGCAAGTCAGAAGGGGGCCCCCGACGACGGGAAACCGTTCGTGCTGCACTGGCATCACGATCTCCGCACTGTCGCGTAGGGATTTACGACGTGGTTTCTCCGTTCTGATGGGTCTGAGAAATCGCCTTTCAGTCCGTGTGATTCTAATACCAGAACCCGGTATGTTTACCAATCGTCTTTCTAACCTCCGGATCGTGAACCGCTTGCTCCCATGTCACGCCGAGGCGCTCGACCTGTGCGGCGATTTTTTCATAATCCTTTGGATGCGCCTGCTTGAACCGATTCCAATCAATCGTCTTAGCCCCCCACTGTGAGCGGCCTTCATATGTTTTTAAAGTATAGCCGGAGGGATTCGCAGCACGCCATCGCTCATAGACGGAACGCATCGCCACAAGATTTGATGCATATTCAGGAGTTGATGCGAGATTACGCATTTCGGCGGGATCATTACGTAAATCAAACAGCTCTTCCACCACCGGCTCCACATCAAACCAACGCACATATTTGAAATCCTCCCTGCGAATGCCGTCAGTGCGCGGGAGCGGACGCATCGCACGCGAGGGGGAAGTGAAATGCTCGTAGGCGAACCCGCTCCGCCACTCGCCGGAGGCGAGTGAAGAGTGAGAAGTGAGAAGTGGCACTAGGCTCTCCCCATCCATAATGTCCGGGACTGTAACGCCAGCTAAGTCGAGCAGCGTCGGGGCGACATCAATATTCAACACCATCTTGTCGGAGACTGCGCCATGGCGTGCGCCGGAGCGTGGGTCATACACGATAAACGGGATGCGCAAGCTCTCCTCGTAGGGCGTCCATTTGCCGGCCAACTGTTTTTCACCAAAGTGCGTGCCGTGGTCGGAGAGGAAAATAATCACGGTGTTGTCCGCCAGCCCGCGTGCTTCCAACTCGGCCATGATATCGCCGACCGAGCGCTCCACACTGACGATTTTTTCGTAATACTGCCGCATGTAGTGGTTAATGTTGCGCTCATTGTTGCGCTCATCGAAATTGTTGAACTCGCGGGCATAGACACGCTCCATCAGACTGAACTTGGTAATTTCCGGCAATTGATCGAAGGCGGCTTTGGTGTCGTAAGGACTGCGCTCAAATTCAACCTCGTCCAAGAGATGATCATCCTCCGGCGCCGGACAGGACGAAGCGTGCGGCGCCTTGTAGCTGAGTTGCAGGACGAAGGGCTTGCCATCCGGAACCGCGTCGAGGAAGTCGCGGGTCTTGGCGGTCAACCAAGCGGAGTCATGCAATTGCTCGCCTTTATACGGGCGAAACTTCGGCCCTTGGTTCCCATCCGCTTCGAACACATCGAATTGTGCCTTTTGCCCAGGAGAATACGCCACGCCATATTTGCCAAAATGACCGCTAAAATAGCCAGCTTCACGCAAGTAGATGGGATAACTATTTGCAAATACATCGTCCTCCATTTTCACACCAAAATAGTGCATGCCATGGTTCGACGCATAACGCCCGGTCAAGATGCAGACCCGCGACACCGCGCAGATCGGTGTGGTGACAAATCCCTGATCGAAGCGGATGCCCGCGTTGGCGAGCCGATCCAGATTCGGCGTAGGGATCGGGCAGTCTTCATTATACACGCCCAGCGTATCCCAACGCTGATCGTCCGTCAGTAAGACCAATAAGTTTGGACGCGTGTCGGCAAGGGCGACGGCACTCAGCACGAAGAGCCCCACTAAGTATTGAAGTATCCGTTTTTTCATTACAGTTTTCAGTTCGAATTAATTAAAGTAAGATCACCGATGTGAAAGCCATCACTGTTCGTAGTGGAGCCGGAGTCGATAATAAATCGTAGTGTCAGATTCTGAGCACGCCATTTCGACAGGGACAGCGTGTGCGTCTGCCATTCGGAATTATTGGCGGGGATATTGGCAAGCTCGCTAAAACCGCTGCCATCTGTGCGGCACTGCACTTGCACAAGAATGCCATCGCCCGCATTGGTCGCCTTCGCCAATGCGAACCGTAAGTCTTTGCGAACATCCTGCAGCTCCAGGTCAAAGCTGACGGCACCAACATTACCGTCCAGAAACGAAGGATGCACAAATAAGGCCGTATGCGTCTGTCCGCCCAATGTGATATCGCCAGCGGATCTCAAGATCGCGCCATGTTGCAGACCTGGCAACTCACGACCATCACGCAGCAGTGTGCGCACATTGCTCAAACGATCCTGCCATGATTGATATTCACCAAAACGAAACGGCGATGCCGGCAGGCCTGCTTCATTGATTAAATTCGATCCTTCGGGATTATTTGCCCATGCATAATATACTGCGCGTATTTCAGCGACACCGGGCGCAGTCACGACCACGGATTGCTCGCTAAGAATATCCGCTTCGGCTGGCACAATGTCACCGTCGGCAGTCATGATCGCGAAGCCTTTGAGCACATCGCCCTTCACTGCCAATGGCGCACCGCCCGTATTGAATTTAACGTAGGCTTTGTCGCCCTGCAATCTGTGCTCTGCGATGATTGGGCCGGTCCAAACGATATCCTGTTGACCATATGTTTGATACAGCGCGAGGCGAGCTAAACGGTTGCCGACGCCTTGCTTGTTCTTCGGGTGAATGTCGTCGGCCTCGCCAATGTCGATGGTGATCGCCATGCCGGTGTTAGGCACCTCTTTGGCAGTCTGCATGAAAGCTTCGCGGATGTCAGGCCAACCACCATTTTCCACCGGCTTCGTCCAAGGCAAGCGATAGTTGGGCAGTTGCACAAAGTAGAAAGGGAAGTCCCCCTGCCCCCAAAGTGCGCGCCAACTGGAAATCAGATTTTCCAACTGGACGCGGTAATACGATGCATGCGCGCCGGCGTTGGCCTCCCCCTGATACCAAATCGCGCCTTTAATACCCAGCGGTGCCAGCGGATAAATCATGCCATTATACAGGCTGCTCGGATATTTCGGGTTCTCGGTCTGTGGATGCCCCGCAGGACGGCTCGGCTTATAAGGCCGCGGGCCTTTCTGACCATTAGCAATCCATGCCGCGATCTTCGTGTTCGCGTCCGCGACCTGTTGCTCAAATTTCGCCTGTGCCTGCGCTGCCGAATAGTTACGCGCTTGATTATCGTAGACGCTTTTGCGCATCGCGTATTGTGGATCATCCTTCGCCGCCTGCGCAGGTGTCCACGCTTCAATCGGAGTGCCGCCCCACGAACTCGCCACCAGCCCGATCGGCACATTCAACTCCTGATGTAGCTTGCGTCCGAAATAATAGGCCGTCGCGGAAAAACCTCCTACCGTTCCCGGGCTGCATGCCTTCCAGCTCCCTTGGAGTTGAGACTGCGGTTGCTGTGCCAAAGCGTCCTGCACCTGAAACAAACGAATCTTCGGATATTGGGCAGCGGCAATTTCGGTGTCGGCATTGAGACTGCCCCGCACCCCCATGCGCATATTGGACTGGCCGGAACAGAGCCACACCTCACCGACTAGAATATCGGAGAGCTGGTGGAGGAGACCTGAGGACTGAGACTTGAGACCTGAGGACTCAGACTTGAGACCTGAGGGCTGAGACTTGAGGGCTGAGGACTGAGACTTGAGGGCTGAGGA
>JAURBE010000065.1 GCA_030829145.1 Verrucomicrobiota bacterium
TTGCGCTGCTTGTGTTAATTGCGAGTTGGTCCGGTGCTTCACTTGTGTCTGGCGAGCTGGTGCTAAAGTGAGCGAGCGTGAAGGCAACTGCGATGACTGCCGCTATTGGCAGAGCAAGCTTGAGAAACTGTCGGCCCGGTTCGGCATGCGTTTGGCTTAATTGGAATGAATCTTCCCGCTCAGTTGCGGCTAGGACCTGGGCGGTAAATTGTGCGCTGACCTGAACGGGCCGATTCGTTAGTAGGTCGTCGATTTTGCGGTCAAGCGGATCGCGTGGGTCTGTTGTTTTCATGGTCGGAGTGGAAGAGTGGTTTATGCAAAATCTTTGAGCTCATTGCGGAGGTGCTTACGAGCACGGTGAATCCAGGTTTTGATTGAGCTGAGGCTGGCGTTGAGCGATTCTGCGATTTCGTCGTAGGAGAGGCCTTGTTGTTGTAATAGTAAGATGGCGCTGCGTTGATTTTCAGGTAGTGAGGCGAGGGCGCGGTGGAATGCCTCTTCTATTTCATCTGTGCGATTTGTTGCCTCAGCAGCTTGTTGCTGCATCACAAAATCGGTGGGGTCGATCAAGTCTAGTGGGCGGCGTGAGCGTTTGCGGTAGCTATCAATCAGACGGCGTCGCGCTAGGGTGAAGATGAATGCGTTAAAGGAGCCGCGGTGTGTATAGCGCGGTGCAGCTCGATAAAGTTCGAGAAAAGTCTCCTGAGCGAGATCCTCTGCATCCGCGAGGTTTTGTGTCGAGCGGTAGAAAAAATTGATGAGTCGAGTCTGCCAACGCTCGACTAGGCTGGCGAATACGCTGCGGTCACCTTCGGCGAGTGCCCGCAAGCAGGCGCTGTCGATGTCTTTAACGATAGCGGTAGTTGGTGTGTGTGGTGAGCGAGCCATAATACCTGCGGCACTGCTTGGATTTATGGTCCATGTGTGTGCGGCGGTCTGTTCGTGTTGTATCATGCGTATTATATAAATCGTTCTTTTGCAAAGAAAGTTGCAGTGAAACTGCGGTTTGATGACCTCATGCAACTGTTGGATCCTCAGGTGCCTCATTGGAGCAGATTTTGAAGCTCATTAATGGTTTGTCATTCAGTCACCTAAAGCTGTGTAAATGGGCAGTTTATGGCTTATTTCAGGTAAAAGTTATTCACAGTGTTTTGCGAATAATATGTGTGCAATTACTAGATCTAGTGTTTTATTCGAAAAAATATACGATATACAGTGTTCATTTATTTGACAGCGCCGATTATGCCACACATGTTGATATCTATTCAACGACTCTGCTTTTTACCCCAAACGTTCTATCTTACTACCTTTCAAGTGCTTCAGTTACAGCGATAGCAGTCTCTACGATACATTCCCGTTTTTTGTCACTTTTAACGAAACTACAGTCACATCAACCACCCACTACTCACACATGGAAAAATCTTATACAATCGGCGATAAAACCTTCGTACTTGACGAAGCGAAGGCTGCGGAAGCTTTTGCTGCAAAAAAAATCATTAATGGTAAGGATACGATGTTCTTCAATATCCTGCCACTGAAATACCAATGGGCTTATGATTTGTATAAGACCATGAAGAACAACCACTGGGAGCCAGAAGACATTCCCATGCAGAAGGACGTCGAATTGTGGCGGAGTGCTGACTTGTCTGATGCAGAGCGCTGGATTATTAAGATGGCGATCGGTTATTTCTCCGCTGCCGAGGGTATTGTAGGCGATAACATCCAGCATGTGACACGTGATTTGGTCACTGCTGCCGAGCTCAAGCTCGTCCTTGGTCGCCACGCTCACGAGGAAAACATCCATGCTGACTCGCTCGTTTACATGGTCAGCTCTCTAGGGATCAACCCGCACGAGTGCGAGGCGATGTTTGAGGATATTCCTACGATTGAGAAGAAGACCAATTTCGTCGTCAGCAACTCCCGCGCCCTGCGCCGCGACATGGATCTCACCACCACTGCCGACAAGCAGGCGTTTGCTAAAAACCTCTTTCTATTTGGCCAATGTATGGAAGGCACCCAGTTCTACGGTCTATTTGGCATGGTGCTTTCGCTTTACCGTCAGAACAAGTTCCCCGGTATCGGTCAAATGTTCCGCTATACCCTGCGCGACGAGTCCAACCATATCGAGGTTTTTCGTAACCTACTCATGGACTTGGTCGAAGAAAACGCAGATGTCTGGACGCCCGATTTCAAGGAAGAGTTACGAGATCTAATGCGTGAGGCGGTCTCATTGGAGAAAGATTTCATCCGCGACTGCCTCCCAGTTAATTCTGTTGGTCTCAGTGCCGATGAATTCTGTCAATACATTGATTTTATCGCCAATCGTCGCCTCGAAGATGTGGGGCTCGAGCCGCTGACAACAGATTCTGCGAATCCATTCCCTTGGCTAGCTGAGATGATGGACATTAAGAAGGAACAAAACTTCTTTGAAGGCCGCGTCACCGAATATCAAAAGGCATCTGCCCTCGGTCAGGTGGATGACGACGAGCTCTAAGCGATTTATCATTTTCCGGAGCGTGAACTCGAAGGTTCGCGCTCCGTTTACCACTACTAATTTCACTACCCCTCCCAGTCTGTATAGCCGACTCCAATACTCACTCAACACCACTATAATATCTAATGATCCAAAAAATTTCCTTCGAAGAAGATCTCGAACTCAAGCGTTTTACCTCCACTCCTAAAGATAAAAAACCGCGCTTCGATTGGGCTGGCGTAGTCGGCGAGGAGCGCTTTCAACGCCCCGAGATTAAAATCGAAGTCGAAGGGGGAGAGCGTGATTTCGATCTTGCTGAGATTGCTGATACGATTGGTGCGGCTTTGACTGATTTACTTCTTTCGCGCCAAGAGGAGGAGATTTTCACCGACGTTAACCAGAAGTTTGTCGCAAGCGTTGCTGAGAGTGTTGGTAAAGTGTTGGCGACATCAATTGAGCAAGGTCGTGCGCTCAAGCTATCTGCACATGATATTCATCTTCTGATTGAAAAAGCGTTGATTGAAAACGATGCACATGATGTCGCGAAGAGTTTGGTATTTGGACGTGCGAAAGGCCAAGAGCTCGAGCGTGAGCCGGTTTCGATACGTCTGATTCGCCGCAATGGTCAAGTCGTACCATGGAGTGAAGCTAAGATCGAAGTTGCTGTGCGTAAATCGTTTCTCTCGCTGCAGATGGACTCAACGCCTGCACTCGATGTTGCTCGGGCAGTGACTGATCGTTTAAATGGAGCAGGGCAGGCCTTCATCAACATCGAAGATGTGCAAGATACGGTGCAGGAGGAGCTGATGCGCCAAGGTCATTTCAAGATCGCGGAGGCTTATATTTTGTATCGTGCACACCGCTCCCGCCTGCGTGAAGACGACGGCGAAGACACTGTAGATGAAGCGCAGCAGGACTCGATGATTGTGGTCACCGAAGAGAGTGGTGAGAATACATTCTGGGATGGTGTCGATTTGAAACGTCGCATTGAATTCGCGATGATTGGGTTGGACCTAAATCTCGATGCCGATGAGATCGAAACTGAACTTCGCCGCTCGCTGTATCCAGAGATGACGCGCGCTGACTTACAAAAGACTACCATTCTTAATGCTAAGTCGATGATCGAGCGTGATGCCGACTTCGCACTTTTTGCCGGCCGTATTTTACTTACCTATATTTATGAAGAGGTGCTGGATTGGGACATTGTCCGTGATGGCGTCGAGCAACTCAAGGACGCGCATCGTCGCGGCTTTAAAAGTTATCTCAACCGAGCCATCGAGATCGATCGTATCAATCCAAAACTGCTCGATTTCGATATCGAAAAGATCAGCGCAGCCATAGACCCGTCTGCTGACCTCGATTTCGATTATCTCGGCATACAAACGATGTATGACCGCTACTTGATTGTCGATAAGACCGGCAAGAAGCACCGACACCTCGAAGTGCCGCAGTATTTTTGGATCCGAGTTTCGATGGGTCTCTTTCACCACGAAAAAGACGATCGCGAGGGTTATGCTATTCGCCTTTATAATCTCTATAAGAGCCGTCGTTTCTGTTCTTCTACGCCGACACTATTTAACTCTGGTACGCTCCATTCACAGCTCTCGTCGTGCTACCTATATAAGGTAGACGATAGCATTGAATCAATCATGCACCGCGGTATCGCGGACAATGCTTTCTTATCAAAGTGGGCCGGTGGGCTCGGTGGCTCTTGGACCGCAGTTCGCGGTACTGGGGGCTTCATTAAAGGTACCAACGGTGAAAGCCAAGGTGTGATTCCATTCCTGAAACTGCACAATGACCAGTTGGTGGCAGTAAACCAAGGTGGCAAGCGCCGTGGCTCTGGTTGTGCGTATCTGGAGTCTTGGCACAACGATCTACCTGACTTCTTGGAACTGCGAAAGAACACTGGTGATGACCGTCGCCGTACGCATGACATGAATACCGCAAACTGGATTCCAGATTTATTTATGAAGCGTATGGAAGGTCGTTCGCATTGGACGCTCTTCCGTTCTAATGAGGCACCTGATTTGCACGACCTTTTTGGTAAGGCCTTTGAAGAGCGGTATAACGAATACGAAGCAATGGCTGAGCGAGGTGAAATCTTCGGTCAGAAAATGCCTGCGATCGACCTGTGGAAGTCCATGCTCCGTATGATTTTTGAGACGGGTCACCCGTGGATCACTTTCAAAGATCCATGTAATGTGCGTAGTCCGCAGGATCATTGTGGTGTAATCCACAGTTCAAATCTCTGTACTGAGATTACGCTGAATACCAGTGACGAGGAAACTGCAGTCTGTAACCTTGGTTCGGTCGTGCTGGATTCGCACTTGGATAAGGATGGTAATCTCGACCATGAGAAATTGCGTGAGACAATTCAAATTGCAGTGCGTGCACTCGACAATGTAATCGATATTAACTTCTACCCAACTGAAGCTGCAAAGACGGCTAACAGTCGTCACCGTCCGATTGGATTGGGTATCATGGGCTTGCAAAATGCGCTCTACAAGAAGGACATCCCGTTTGCTTCACCGGCAGCGGTAGAGTTTAATGACGAATTCATGGAAGCGATTGCTTACTATGCTTACGAGGCCTCCAGTGACCTCGCTGGTGAGCATGGCACTTATAGCAGTTACAAAGGATCGAAGTGGGATCGTGGCTTGATGCCTCAGGATACACTTGACCTACTCGAAAGTGAGCGTGGCGTACCTATCGAAGTTCCGCGTGCTGGTAAGATGGACTGGAAGCCACTACGTGAAAAAATTGCTACCAACGGGATGCGTAACTCCAACGTGTTGGCCATCGCACCTACTGCGACGATCTCTAACATCATGGGCACTACGCCATGTATTGAGCCGACCTATAAGAATCTATTCGTGAAGAGTAACCTTTCTGGCGACTTTATCGTATTGAATGGGCAGCTCGTTCGAGACTTGAAGAAACGTGGTCTTTGGACCTCTGAAATGCTCGATCAAGTGAAGTATTTTGATGGTGAGCTCGATGCGATCGAAGGCGTACCGCAGGACATTCGCGACAAATACAAGACTGCGTTCACCATTGACTATCAATACTTTATAGACGCTGCTGCGCGTCGCCAAAAGTGGATAGATCAGTCACAGTCTGTGAATCTCTTCCTTGCTGAAGCAGATATTAAAACGCTCTCGCACATGTATCGCGATGCTTGGCGCAAGGGGCTTAAGACCACCTACTATCTACGCACCCTCGGTGCGTCCAATATTGAGAAGGCAACCGTGAGTGTGAAGAAGGAGAAGCGTGGGCGTGTTGCAGGCCAAGCCGAAGGCGGTGAGGCGAAGAAAGAGTTCAGCGCAGCTGAGGTCAAAGCCTGTTCGATTGAAGCGATGATGAATGGCGAGGAGTGCGAGGCCTGCCAGTAAGCATGAGCTGGTACTGTTAGAACCTTACAAGCAAAAGCCGCATCCGACAGGGTGCGGCTTTTTTGCGGTTCATCGTCATTTACCGGGGAGGGTCGACCTCCGTGTCGACCACGGGCGCTTTGGAACCCACATGAAAATCCAAGAGTCTCCAAGAGCTGATATTCCTGTCAGGCTCTCACGCTTGATTGACTTGACGAAGCATTCTGCGTGACCGTTCATCATCGGCATGTTCTTTGGCAGTTTGAAAGGAATCGTGCCACTGCTTCTCAATAGCTCGCGGGAGTCTTGGCGAAAGAGCGGGTCACGGTCGTGCAACATCCACTTCTTGCCGAGGAGAAAACCGTCGAATGGATCGGTTAGGTTGCGCCCGATTTGCAGCATCAAGTCGCCGGAATACTGGCAACCAATGTGAGTAATTTCCACTTTTCGGGTGAGCAAATCGATCACGAAATGCACGCGATACAGAACCAGTCCCCGCAATGTCCAAACCGGCATCATGAAAAAGTCAGTGGCGGCGAGTTGATCGGCATGGATCCGGATAAAAGTCTTTCAATCGACTCGGCTGCTACGCTCAGGTGAGGGGAGTATCCCGACCGCTTGAGGAGATTGACCGCCGCGATCGCTTCGCGGTTCTGATCATGGGTGAGAGTCGTCCAGACAGTCTGGCCTTCGGACTCATCCTTGAGATACTCGATGTCGAGTTCCTGACGGAATGCCACGGCGGCATCCCGCGTCTTGAAATTCTTACGGACGGTCTTGCCATCCAGAGTGCCGGAGACCCTAAAGGCCTTACTGCCGGTCTTGTTGGTGAACGAGGTGATCTTGAATCTATGCTTGGCCAGAATAAAAAAAGTTGCAGTTTTGAATCTGCAACTTTCGTCTATACCCTTATAAATACAAGGCTGAAATGGTGGAGGTGGCGGGACGCCAACATGATTTTGTAAGTATTTAATTAAGAATGACTTATGGATTTAAATATTTTCAGTTGAGGCATAATTAAAGCATTTGAGTTGTGTGTGGTTGTATTGAGTAGCATTCGACTTTAGGTCAGTGTCTGAAGACTAGGTCTTGCTCCTGACACGGTTTTTCGTCGTTTGGGTCTTCAAGTTCAAGCGTGCTGTGGCTGATATGGAACTGGCCTGCCAACATGTGTTTCAAATGGTGGCGGCATTTGGACCGATTGGATTCGTTTGCAGACAGAACCACGTGGGCTTCGAGCGCCCGGTGGTGTTCATCCAGCTCCCACACATGGAGATGATGCACATCGTGGATGCCCTCAGTTGCCCGGATCGCCTGGGCTATTTCATCAAGTGACAAGTCTAGGGGCGTTCCTTCCATCAGGATGCGTGAAGTTATTCTCAGCATGCTGAAAGACATATAGAGAATGTATCCGGCGATAGTGAGCGTGAGCACCGGGTCGACCCACGTCCAATCTAGCCAAAAAATAGCAGCGCCGCCTATCAAGACGGCAACAGACGCTCCGGCATCAGTCAAATTATGCAGGAAGGCGGCCTTCACATTCAGGTTGCCCTTCGACATGGCCCATAGCAGCCAGGCAGTTACCACATCGACAAATAGTGCTATACCTGCGGCGGCCATAATCCACCCGCCCTGCAAGGGCTCCGGCTCAAAGAAGCGACGAACGGCTTCATAGACCAGATAAAGCCCAACCAAAATAAGTGCCGTTAGTTGAATCATGGCCCCAATCAACTCGGCTCTCCGATAACCAAAGGTGAACTTCTCATCGGCTCCTTTTTTCGCAATCCTTCGTGCAATGTAGGCTATCAGTAAGGCGCCGGCATCGTTCGTATTGTGGAGTGCGTCCGCCATCAGTGCGACGCTTCCTGATACTATGCCTGCGATAAACTCAAAGACAGAGAGCCCCAAGTTCATAACCACAGTCCAGAGGAGCGTGCGGTCTGAAAATCTTTCTGCGCCGTGGTTGTGATGTTCGTGGGACATGTTTCTAGACAGTGTATGCTGAGTGATTAATGATCGTGTTCCTCGTGCTCATCCTCGCCGTGTGCACAAGTACAGGAATACTCATTGTAGTCGCAGGTTGGGCAGTCGCTCAGATTGAGATTAAACTTTTCACGAACTGTTTTGGATTTTTTATCCGTCTTGATTGATAGGATGATAGGGAGGTTGTTGCCTTCTGGAAAAGATTCGGTCGATAGGAGCACATTTCCTTTCTTGGCGAAACGGAGACGTAAGGGGTTCTGGCGGTCACCTCCGACGAGTGAAACCGCTTGTTCTGAGGGAGCCACGACTTCATTCCTATCATTAAGAAAAGTGATTTGCACGAAACCTTCTTCCGTCACAAAGAATTCCAGATGAGGTTCCACGGATGTAATTAATCGACCTCCGTTGGGTCCTGCTTGCTTTTTATGATGGTCGTGCTCGGCATGTTCATTATACCCGTGCTCGTCGTGCGCATCATGACCATGTCCCGCATGAGACTCTTCTTTATGCGTATGCTTGCGGTCTGAGCTATGATCATGTTTGTGTTCTCCCTCAGCATGTGTTGAGTGGTCGTGATCAGCGTTCTCTGCGTAGGATGCCTTAGCAGTTAAGAAACTCGCTGCAATCAGCGTAGTGAGTAGGTGTGTTTTGTATTTCATGATATTTGCTGTGCTTTCTGTTAATGTTAAGGTTATTCCGACGCGGCGGATTTGAATTTTACTGAGTTTTCGGCTGCTCGGCGGCAGAAGGAGTAGAATATCGCTGGAGTGACGCCGAGGCCGAGCAAGGTGGATGTGACAAGGCCGCCGACGATCACAACTGCTATGGGATTTAGGATTTCCTTGCCGGGTTCCTCAGTCGCCAAGAGCAAGGGCACG
>JAURBE010000066.1 GCA_030829145.1 Verrucomicrobiota bacterium
GGCACTTTTGAAACCACATGAACATCCAGGAGTCTCTAAGAGCTGATAATCCTGTTAGACTCTCACGCATCGGTACCAGACGACACGGAGGTCGTCCCTCCCATGAGCAACAAGCAAATCCTACGCTCCGAACTGATATCAATGCCTTCCCCGCTAATCGACGATGAACCAAAAAAAGCCTACCAGTTTAATCGGACGAGATTTCCGGAAAAACTTAAACGTTAAGCTAGCATACCTTTGTGAGCTTGGGGTGCTTTGTGAGAGACAACTGCACAACCGCACATCCCGTCTTCACCTGGCGAATTACAAAGCATGTAACGACTCGCTACAGTCTAAATCAAGAGAACCAAGCTTCTCGCGTATGCCGACTTGATCTAAAAATCGCTTGATCACAGTCATGCCTCCAACAGGCGCCACGGACTTATCGCAATACTCAATCGGTAAGTTCACCGTTTGGGTGAACGATGAAACGACGGTCAGCCCATCTAAATACCAGCTAGACCCATACAATCACTTAATTAAAAAGCCCGCGAAATTCGCGGGCCAGAATGCTAGATGATTCGATTAAAAAATTAATCCAATTTCTTAAAAAGCAGGGTCGCATTATGACCACCGAATCCGAGGTTATTGCAAATCGCAACGTTTACATTCGTCTCGCGCATTACATTTGGCACACAATCGAGATCACAATCTGGGTCAGGCTCTTCGTAATTAATTGTCGGCGGAATCTTGCCATCACGAATCGCCAGTGCACAGATTGCCGATTCAATGCCACCAGCAGCACCCAACAAATGCCCAGTCATGCCCTTTGTAGAGCTTACTGGAATCTTGTATGCATGCTCTCCAAGCGCTTTCTTAACCGCTCCAGTTTCAAATTTGTCATTATACGGAGTCGAAGTACCGTGTGCGTTGATATAGCTTACATCCGTCGGTACTAACCCAGCCTCTTTAATGACCTTAGAGATCGCAAAGGACAACGCCTTACCCTCAGGGTCGGGCGAAGTGATATGATAGGCATCACAAGTCGCACCATAGCCGGCAATTTCACAATAAATCGTTGCTCCGCGCGCTTGCGCATGCTCCAGAGTCTCCATCACCAACAGACCTGAGCCTTCACCCATTACGAATCCATCACGCCCTTTATCAAAAGGACGGCTCGCACGCGTAGGTTCGTCATTATAGTTGGTACTCATTGCCTTCATTGAACAGAATCCAGCATAGCCCAACTCAGTGACTGCAGCTTCACTGCCCCCAGCTATCATTACATCAACGTCATTGTCTCTCAGCATCCGGAAAGCTTCACCAATACTGTGTGTACCTGAAGCACATGCACTGACGATACCATAATTCGGGCCGCGCGCGCCAAGCTCAATCGCAACCACACCGCTGGCCATGTTAGCAATCAATGAAGGAATCATGAATGGAGACACCTTGCGAGGGCCCATCTCAAATAAGCGCCGACTCTGAGCTTGAGTTGTTAACATACCACCGATACCAGAACCAACCAACACACCAAAGCGATCCGCATCTACTTTCGTGTGATCTAGGCTCGCATCAGCCAATGCTAACTTTGAGGAAGCGACTGCGAACTGAGTAAATCGGTCATTCCTACGGGCCTCTTTAGGATCCATAAAATCACCCGCATTAAAGTCCATGGCTTCCGCCCCAACTTTAGATGCATAATCAGTCGTATCAAAAGATTGAACCTTATCAATTCCACTTTTGCCGGCAAGAAGACTGTCCCAAAATGGTTCAACTCCGTTACCGTAACTGGTAACTGTTCCGATACCAGTGATCACTACTCGCTGCCTTTTAAACGCTTCTTCCATAGTATTTTATAAAAAGTAAGCCGCGATTAAGCGGCTTAAGTTATTAAATTTTTTGAAAATGCTTATCCAGCCTTTTCTGTGATGTATGTGACTACATCGCCGACAGTTTGAAGCTTCTCAGCATCTGCCTCAGGAATTTCTCCATCAATTTCATCCTTAAACTCCTCTTCAAATGCCATGATCAGCTCGACAATGTCGAGTGAATCAGCTCCGAGGTCGTCAAGAAATGACGCTGCTGTAGTGACCTGCTCTTCATTTACGTTGAGCTGGTCTACGATGATAGTTGATACACGTTGTTCGATTGTTTGTTCTGACATAATTATTATGAGTTAAGATTAAAGCCTTTTTCAGCATCACATGACCATACCACCGTCAACTGTAAAAACCTGACCAGTGATATAACCTGCGTCTTCTGACGCTAGAAATGCAGTTGCATGCGCAATGTCTTCCGCCGATCCCATGCGCTTCATCGGAATCACTCCAACAATTGCCTTTTGTTGCTCTTCGTTTAATTCGGCAGTCATATCCGTTGCAATAAAACCAGGAGCAACAGCATTCACTGTCACATTACGCGCAGCAAATTCCTTAGCCAAACTCTTCGTCAGTCCAAGCATGCCAGCCTTAGCAGCTGCATAATTAGCTTGCCCAGCATTACCTGTTAGGCCGATCACCGAGGAAATGTTAATAATACGTCCCCAGCGCTTGCGGGTCATCGGACGCGCAAGGTTCTTAATCCAGCTAAAACAACTGGTCAAATTAGTACCGATCACATCATCCCATGCATCATCACCCATGCGGAACAATAATCCGTCTTTAGTAATACCAGCATTATTAACGAGAATATCTATAGTACCATGTGCGTTGAGCAATTGCTCCGACGCAGCTAATACTGCAGCATTGTCAGAAACATCAACTGCAAGCGACTCAGCAGAACCACCACTCGCGTTAATTGCATCTGCAACCGCACCGCAGGAACCTGCTGAACGGCTCACACATATCACATGGTGCCCCTTGCTTGCGAGAAGCTCTGCAATGCTCTTCCCAATTCCACGGCCCGCGCCGGTGACGAGGGCAATTCTTTTATCAGTCGTTTCAGTCATTCAAAAATGTGTCTGTAAGTTACATCGTACGCTACAGTAAAGTCTTCCGCATTATTTTGATCAGGGGCAAGCACGAATGTCACTTTTATCGACCAATATTGACAGCAGCGCAGGAAGTGGACTCAAGTGATCTTATGTCAAAGCCAGAAGAACAGCGCATCCAAAAAATTATAGCCAACGCGGGTATCTGCTCTCGCCGTGAAGCAGAACGGCAGATCGAGGATGGGCTTGTGCGCGTGAATGGCAAAATAGCCCAATTAGGCGACAAAGCACTCCCTGGGGCAGCAATCTTCGTCAACAATAAGCCCATTCTGCATAAGCAAGAGCGCTCGATCACACTCGTGATGAATAAGCCCAAAGGTTATGTTTGCACAAATTCAGACCCTTTTGCCGAAAAAACAGTCTTTACGCTGCTGCAACCGAACCTTCAGCGCGAGCGCCTATTTTGTGCCGGCCGCCTCGATAAAGACAGTGAAGGTCTCCTTATTATTACCAACGACGGTGATCTTGCCAACCGCATCGCCCACCCGAGTACTGAAATCACCAAGCGCTACCGCGTCGTACTGAACAAAGACTTCAGAAAAACTGACATCCCCAAGCTATTAGCTGGCGTCGAATACGAAGGTGACTTCCTTAAAGCAGAAAAAATATTACCTGCCCCTGATTTGGGTGAAGGCTCGGCACGACGCCTAGAAGTACACCTCCACCATGGTAAAAAACGTGAAATTAGACGCCTGTTTGAAGCACACCGCTATTTCGTTAAAAAACTCGTGCGAGTTCAAATCGGTGGGATCGTCTTAAAAAACATTCCCAAAGGTGGCATCAAAATCCTAGGCAAAAAGGACATCGAGCGCTTATTCAGCAAAAAATAAGGCCCCCGCCTGATATAAAAACTGCACATCAACGATTTAATAATTCAAGCTCGCACCCTACCTACCAGCTAATAATTCTTTAGCCAGAATCTTAATTTATAACACCAAATCTGACACGCTAATCACTATGCAACTCATCGACGGCAACGCAATCGCAGCATCCATTATCGAAGAACTGACAACCGAAGTCAGTGCGCTCCCTGGCAAGAAACCAGTGATCGCCGTAATTCGCGTAGGCGAAGATCCTGCATCGGTGTCTTATGTGCGAAAAAAACAGAAAACCGCTGAGCGTATTGGTATTGGTAGCCGCTTACATGTACTGCCGGAAGATATCAGTAAAGAGGACCTATTTGCCCAAATTGACGCGCTCAATGCAGATTCAGATGTCAGCGGCATCTTAGTACAAGCTCCCCTTCCCAAGCACATTAACGAAACTGAGACATTCAACCGCGTAAATCCGGCGAAGGACGTTGACGGCTTTAACACCCTCAATATCGGCAAACTTTGCCAAGAAGACCCGAGCGGCTTTGTCGCCTGTACGCCTGCAGGTATCGTTCAACTTATTCAGCGCAGTGGCATCGAAACCAACGGTAAGCACGTCGTCGTGCTCGGTCGTAGCCAAATCGTTGGCAAGCCAGCAGCGCTGCTCATGATTCAAAAGGCATGCCCTGGCAACGCAACTGTCACCATTTGCCACTCCCGTACCACTGACCTTCCGAGCATCACGCGGCAAGCCGACGTGTTAATCGCCGCAATCGGTCGCCCAAATTTCGTGACGGAAGACATGGTCAAAGATGAGGTCAACGTGATCGACGTGGGCATCAACCGAGTTGAAGACAGCAACAAAAAAAGTGGCTATCGCCTCGTTGGCGATGTCGATTTCGATGCGGTCGCCACAAAGGCGGCACACATTACACCAGTCCCAGGGGGCGTAGGCCCGATGACGGTTGCCATGCTGATGCACAACACACTACTTGCTTTCAAAGCTAGCCAAGCGAGTCAAGCATGAGCGAGCAAGAGCCCCAACAAAAATCGCCACCCATCCAGTCGAAGGATGGTCTCGATTCATTACTCAGCGACAGTGGCCCCATGCCGACTGCGCGTCTAGGCATACGTGCCCTAGCATTTCTATTAGACCTAGTACTGATCCTAGGCGTCAGCGCACTCATCTTAAAAGTGGCGCTGTTCAGCAATTTCCCAGACGCCGCTTCTATTTGGAATGACTACACCATAGTCATTCAAGACCTAGAATATGCAAAGCGCCTGATGCTCGATATGAAAGGCACCAACCCTGAACTCTTTGAGATCATTTCCTATGTGCTCAGCACTATTGTGACCGTCGCTTGGATTTACTTCGCCGCCGGTGAAGCATTTTTTAATGGCTCCTCAATGGGCAAACTCTGCTGCAGACTTCGCAGTATCAGTACGATCACTCTAGGCCAGCCCACTTTTTTCAGTAGCATCGTCCGAGGAGGGCTCAAAACAATTTTAGTCTTTAGCTTTGGGATTATTGGCTGGGCTGCGATGCTCATTCCACTCGCTTTTAATAAACGCCACCAGATGGGGCACGATATACTGAGCCGCACTGCGGTCGTCGATGAGAAACATCTGAACATCCAGAAACACACGCCCGCTTAACTACAAGCACTTTGATATTTTTCTGTTTTAACTTACGAAAAAACTGCTATCAATAGACTCTTTTCTTTTTGAAATACGGCCACCTGCGCGTACCGCGCCCCACAATTGTAATAAATTTTGAGCACTAAACGTAAGCCCAAAATCCTCGTCGTCGACGATCAGCCCATCAACATTAAGCTGTTGCAACGTAAGCTTGAACAGCAAGATATGGAGGTGCTAATCGCTTTTAACGGCAAAGAATGTATCAAAATAGTTAAACAAGAACTGCCAGACCTCATCTTGCTCGACATTATGATGCCAGAAATGGATGGCATCGAAACTTGCCAACGCCTAAAAGCAAACCCTGCAACTGCAACCGTACCCATTATCTTCATTACAGCCAAGGCCACCAAAGAAGGTAAACTTGAAGGTCTTGATGCGGGTGCAGTCGATTACATCACCAAGCCAATCGACCTGGATGAGACGATTGCGCGCGTTCGCACGCAACTCCGATTACAGCAAATGTTTCGGGAAAATATCGAGCTACAAAAGCGCCTCGGTGATGTACGTAAATCTGCCTCGGTTGGTGCAATCACACAAGGTCTCGCTCACAACTTAAACAACCTGCTCGGTGTTGTAGTGGGCTACTTGGACCTAATCAAAAACGACTACGACAACCCTGACAAGGTCAAGCGCAGTGTCAACCTGATGGACCATGCAATCAATCGCATGGTAGATATCATTCGCCAACTGGGCACAATTGCGAATAGCGAGCGTATCGAACTTTCAAAACAATCCATCGAAGCACTCCTGATTAACTGCATCGAACGCCTCAAGTTGGAGCATGAGATACCAGCAAATGTTCAGATCGAATCTTCTCTGCCAGTAAATGCCGCGATTTCTTCCAACGCAGAGACCTTCGAAATTATTCTCGGTAAACTCTTAATCAATGCGTGGGAAAGCTACCCTAATGACGTCCCCGCAACCGAACGTAAGATCCAGCTCGAAGTAAATATCTCACATCAAACAAACCCGGCAGCGCTTGAACTCAAAGTCATTGATCAAGGCACAGGTATCGCACCTGAAATCGCCGACACGCTCTTTGAGCCATTTACGACCACCAAGACCGCTGTTGGGCGCGGTATGGGACTGACCATTGCACGACACACTATCCGTAACCTTGCAGGCGAAATCACCCTTAAGCCCAATACAGACCTTGGCGTTACCGCCACAATGACACACCCACTACAAGCCAGATGAGTATTCGTATCGTATTTCTCGGCGCCGGACGCATGGCTTCTGCCATCGTTCGCGGCCTCCTCGAAGAAGAGCATTATAAGCCTGATGAAATCGCTTGTACTTGCGGCGACGATCCCAGTGGCCCGGAATTAGCAGAACAAACTGGCATTCACTATTTCGAGGACATCTCTCAAGCTGTGCGCAAAACCGAGACCATTGTACTCGCCTGCAAACCACAACAATTTGATGCGATCGACCTCGCACTCGCTGAAGCGGCACATGGCAAACTAATCCTCTCTATTCTGGCAGGAACCCCATTGGCACGACTTAGCGAGAAATTCATCCATGCGCGCAACATCGTGCGGACGATGCCTAATACACCTGGCCAAATCGGCGCTGGCGTCACTGCATTTACGCCACAAAAGCCACTCAGCTTTAAAGATCAAACGATCGTAGAAAACACGCTCAGCGCATTGGGCAACTATCATGAGGTCGAAGAATCAGACCTTGATGCCGTGACTGCTCTAAGTGGCAGCGGCCCTGCCTACGTCTTTGAGTTTGCTGCTGCCCTACGCGAAGCAGGCATCCATTGCGGACTCGACGAAGCGCTCTCCAGTTCACTGGCCATCGACACGTTGCTCGGCGCTGCCATGCTCCTCGCGGACAGCGAAGAGAGCGCCGAAGACCTGCGCAATGCAGTCACCTCCCCTGGTGGGACCACTGCTGCTGCACTCCAAGTATTTAGCGATAACGATCTGCGGGGGCTTGTCACTAAAGCACTCGAAGCCGCAAAAGCTCGCTCACTAGAGTTGGCCAAAGAATAATCTAGCCCCAGTAGTCAGCGTACTGAGTGTCGCCACCTGCGCTAGCGGTTGTCGCATTAACACAGACATACCAGCTATGTTATATGCCACTAATAATGAGGCGGCTTCTCATTAGCAGGCATTTCACTGGCGTCCCCTGAACCTCCCGATATCAAGGCATTCATCTGTGCCTTCTGCACTTGTATTAACTGGCTCAAAGTGTCCATACGCTTTGTCAGTCGATAAAATTCCGCATCCTGCTCAGTAATGTGACGTTCTAAGTGAGTCACTTTAGATTGGAGGGCGATAATGGATTCTGCGTCAGACATGGTGTCTGATAAATTCTGCATTAACTAACAACTAGGCAACCCAAGAAACGCCAAACC
Source organism: Verrucomicrobiota bacterium (assembly GCA_030829145.1). Classification (GTDB taxonomy): domain Bacteria; phylum Verrucomicrobiota; class Verrucomicrobiia; order Opitutales; family Coraliomargaritaceae; genus Lentimonas. The sequence continues at coordinate 7,847 of JAURBE010000066.1, forward strand.
AAAGAAAGATCTAGTGCATCCATCGCCGGTAATACAAACAGCTCTTTTTAATGGGTTCTCCCTAATCGAAATTATGGTAATTGTTACACTCATTGGGCTATTGGCACAGGCAACATCGGGATGGCTTTCAATGGATCAGGCCTGATGCATCTATTTTCAGGTGAATACACCCAACCAGCAGACTGATTCAAAATTCAGCGAACCCAGACTTGCTATTCACTAGCAACCAACCGAAACTTAAATTTGTTCTTTGAAAGAACCTCCGCATAAGCGGACCAAGTTCTTTCCGTATGATCCAGAAATTAGTAATGCACAGTTCCTAATTCCTAATTACCAACTTTTAATTCCTAATTAATTTTCGGGGGGTGTCACGGATTCGACCTTGTGTCGTAATACGAGGCTGCATGTCGGAGATAATGGAGGCTCCGTATCAATCCATTACAAATAATAATTGGCGAAGAACAATTCGCTCTTGCTGCTTAAAGCGGCAACGTTTCACCCTAGACACCTGCTAAGGGAGTGAGGCGTCGACTAGCAGGCATAACTGATAATCTGGCTTCCGCTTATCAGTTGTATTTAGGAAGCCTGGAAACTGAATAGCTCGCATTTAGGCGATCTGGCAACGACAATAAATTGAACGCTAAGCATGTAGATGCCACGTATGAAAGCACGAGGGACGCGGGTTCGACTCCCGCCACCTCCACCATTTCAGCCTTGTATTTATAAGGGTATAGACGAAAGTTGCAGA
>JAURBE010000067.1 GCA_030829145.1 Verrucomicrobiota bacterium
AAAAGCGGTTCGTTAGTACGAACTGCTTTTTTGCTAGAATAAGGCGATGCTAATTGGCGCCAGCGCCGATCTTTTCGAGGACGGAGGCTACGTCTAGGAAGTCGTTGCTCTGCGTCGATACGGTGATCTCGCCGAGGTTGAGTTGCTCGACGATCTCGAAGGCGACTAGATTTTCGCCGCCCGGTGTGTTGAGCGCGGTGGCTTTGAGGCGTTCGCCTTCGGCGGTCGCTTCTTTTTCTAAGAGTGTGCCTTTGGCTTCGAGTTCGGCTAAATATAGATTGGCGTCGGCTTTGAGCTTTGCAGCAGTGAGTCGAGCGTCGGCATTGATCTGCGCGATCTCTTTGTCGGTGTCGGCTTTCATTGTCAGCCGCTTTGCAATGAGCTCTTGTTCGATGACGCGGACCTTTGCTTCAGTTTCGGCGCCGATGCGGTTGGTCTCGCCTTTCTTTTCCTCGGCTAGGGCGCGGGATTTGTTGAGCTCTACATCTTGGTCGGCGAGTTTCTTATCTAGGATCTTACGCTCATACGACGGATCGAAGGCGATGTCGCGGATGAGGATGTCAATCAGGTCGATGCTGCTGTCTGCGAGTTCGCTTTTGAGATCTTCTTTGGCTGCGACTGTTTTGATGCGGCGCACTTCGGGATCGTAGAATTCTTCGGTAAGCATGGTGCCAAAGATATCGCGAATGGTCTTCTGCACTTGGTCACGGACGATGCCTTTATAGCGAGCCTCGGAGCCGAGTTCTCGGTAGAGCTTGTGCACTTCGTCGGGACTGACACGGTATTTGACGGTAATGTCGAGGCGCACGGTGTAGCCGTCTTTGGACTTGAGCTCGACTTGACCAGTGCTGCCGGATGAGGAGGCGTCGAGGTAGCGCCGTGAAGTCGACGACAGAAAGCTGTAGATTTTCTTGGTGGCCTTCCGCTCTTGCTCGGTGGTGAACTCAGTCGTTTGTACGGTTGAGTCGAAGATGTTCCAAGTGTCGAGGAGTGGTAGGTTGCGGTGCCAGCCTGGGCCGAAGTCTTCGAGCACGACACCCTTGGAGCCAAACACGGCGTATTGCTGTGTGCGCACGCCGGTTTCGCCTAGGTTGATTTTGATGAATAGGAAGTTGGCCGCAACAAAGACGCCGACTGCGGCGAGGATGATGAGGGTGGAGAGAAGTTTTATAAATTTCATGATAGTATGTATCCGAGTTGCGGTTGCTTATTTGAATGCTGGCTTCTTTTTGATGACGGCACCTTCGTCTTGGTAGCTGAGGCGTTCGGTTTTACTTTCGATCGTGAAGGGTTGTCCGGTGATCTTCATGTCACCGAGCTTAGTCGCATAGGCGCGGCGCACGAGATTCATGCCGCCGATGCCTTCGTAGGCGTTGGCGAGTGCGGTGAGTGCTTCGCCTTCGGCCTCGGCTTTGACGAGGATCGCTTGCGAGTTTTTGTCGCGCTGGTAGAAGGTGGCGTCGGCGCCGAGTTGGGTATCGATCACATAGGCTTCAGCATTGAGCACATCGCGCTGGGCATTGGCAGTCGCTTCGACGATCAGCTTCTCCATGTCACCGGAGTAGCTCGCCAGGAAGACTTCCTTTTTCTTGGTAGCTTCGACGACGCGGAAGATTTGATTTTGGCGAGCGGCGTTGGCTTTGGAGATTTGCTCTTCGACTTCTTGGTCGGCTAGCTTCTTCGCGCGGATGCGTTCTTCATATTCTGCGTGGAAGCTGAATTTCTCGGCGATCACACTGGAGATTTCGATGCCGTAGGGTTTGAGCAATTCGTTGAGCTCCATCATCGCTTCCTGTGCTTTGTCGTTACGCACGCTGGCGTCGTAGAATTCTTCAGTCGTCATTTCGCCAAAGACGGCGCGGCAGACAGAGCGTGAGTAATCGCGTACCCACTTATATTTATAAGCATCACCGAGACCGGAGGTGGTGACGACTTCTTCGACCATGTCGCGGCGCAGTTGGTAGTTGATCGTGAGGTCGAGGAAGACGTCCGAGCCATCGACTGTTTTGATGCGGAGGTCGTCGCGGTTGCTGCGTTCGCCGCGATTTGGATCAGCGACCATTTCCAGACGCTGCACAGTCATGTCGAGCAGATGGAAGGAGTTGAGTAGTCCGTTGTAGATATTGGTGCCCGATTCGGCGATGACGGTGATGTCGCCAGTGACGTTGTTTACCTTAATGCCGACTTCGGTGCCAGAGACGCGTTGCACACGAAAGTTGACCATTAGAAAAATAGTCAGCACAGCGAGTGCGATGAGTAATAGGGCGAACGAGCCTCTAAAGCGTTGGAGTGCTTGAATGATCGGAGGCTGGCTCCGTTGGTTTGGGAAATTGACGGCCATGGTGTCTTTGAGTTAATTAGTTTTGAAAATGTGAGCTATACGGAGGGAAGTGGTTTCGGCGGTGCGCGGAAGGTTTTGATGAAAACGATGGCGGCGAGGCCGAGCCCTCCAAACAGAACGAATGGGAAGGGTACTCTGGCTGTGACTGCGAGTGCGAAGCAGAGCAAGAGTATTAGTAGAGAGAGCCCGAGAGCTTTGAGCAAGCGCACTTCAGTTTCTTCTTGGAGCGCACCTGGAAATTGGCGAATGAATTGGTCATGCCGTTTATAAAGGGGTCGGGGATAGCGCATCGGCGGGAGCTCCCAATTGTTTTGTTTGCGCTCGCACAGAATGAACCCGCGCGCTTTGAGTGTCGCGAGACGCTGCTCGACCTTTTTAAAGGAGAGGCGCGAGTGTCCTGCGATTCTACTGGCGGTGACAGCGGCTGTTAGGTTGTTCGCGAGGTAAATGAGTTCGTGTTCCCAAACGGCTTCTGCGGGCCAACAATCATGGGCAGCCATCAGGCTTAATTCAGTTTCGATTTTTTGGCGCACGTCTTGACTGATAGCACTGTGCTCGTGATCGCTGAGTGGTTCATCAGAATACACGCATTGGCGGGGTGCGAAGTTCTGTTGGGGCTTGTTGAGTGACTCTTTAAAAACGTATGCCGAGAGGCCATTGATTGGTTGCTTTGCCACACGCTGGGATTCGGTGAGGGTATCAAGAGTTTGTTCGATGAGTCGTAGACTGAGTGGTAAATAGGGGAGCAACTGAGTCGGGTGCACGATGCCTCCTTGTGCAGCTGACAGCTGCTCTGCCAGATTTTCGGTAACGACGGGCCAAATAGGTAAACTCATTATAATATAATGTGTAGAGGAATGCAGTGGCTTGTCACGGTCAAATAATTGTTAGAATCGAAGCACTAAGTAAGCTGGACTCATCCTGTATATAGAGGCATAGGAATTGTATGTCTAATCAAGCAGCAGCGATACGGGACCGAATCGAGTCAGAAGCAAAGGCTTTAGGGTTTCATTCGGTGGGCGTAGCTGCGGTACCACTAGAGTTGCGCAGGGAGTATTACGAGCAATGGATTGCGGGTGGGATGCATGGCACCATGTCCTGGATGGAGCGAAATAATGACCGAAGGCTCAATCCCGATCAGTTACTGCCAGAGGCGCGTAGTATTATAGTCTTAACACTCAATTATTATCAGCCAGATCCAGACCGTCCATATCGTATCGCGAAATATGCACTTGGGGATGACTATCATAATTTTATGCTACGCCGCCTAAAACGGCTCTGCCGTATTTTACGGGAAGAGTTTGGGGGAAATCAGCGTCCGTACGTGGATACGGGTCCTTTGTTAGAAAAGCCAATTGCAGCAGCAGCTGGTGTTGGTTGGCAGGGCAAGAGTACTATCTTGATCGAGCCAAAACTTGGTACTTGGACTTTCTTGGCAAACATCGTGACTGATTTAGATTTGCCAGTCGATTCACCGCTTAAAGATCGCTGTGGGAGCTGCACGCGTTGTATCGATGTGTGCCCCACAGGTGCGATTACTGCGCCGTATCAACTCGATGCGACCAAGTGTATTTCATACCTAACAATTGAGCATGATGGTGCGATTCCGATGGAGCTGCGCGAGGCGATCGGAGATCGATTGTATGGCTGTGATGAGTGCCTAGATGTGTGCCCTTGGAATAAATGGGCAGTGCCGACTGAAGAAGCTAAATTCACGCCGCGCGAGTTGCCCAGTTTGCGAGAGCTTCTGGCTTGGGATGCGGCGACATTCAGTGAGCGTATGATCGGCTCGCCCATTCGTCGCGTAAAGTTAAGTCGCTTCCGGCGTAATGTCTGTGTGGTGCTTGGCAATGTCGGCACACGTGAGGATATTCCTGCACTGCAGACCGCTGCAGAAGCAGAGGATACGATGGTTGCCGAGCACGCGCGGTGGGCAATCGGGCAAATCGATTCGCGTTTCCGTGCATAGTACAAGCGCTTATTGAATATGGGTATTATTTCTTACTATAAAGTTGTAATTAAGCCCTTGTGAGTATGATTTGTTAAGTAAATCTGTAGCAATCGACTATAATTTAAATACAGTATACAATATGGAAGTATTTATCGAAAAGATCGTGAATGGTGGCGTAAATTTAATCCTCGCGATTCTAATTTTAATCGTCGGCCAGTGGGTGGCTAAGAAAGCGAAAGTATTCTTTATAAGTGTACTGGAAAAGAAGGAAGTGGACCCGACCCTGATTGGTTTTTTTGCCAGTATGCTGTATGGATCCATCGTCGTCTTTGTCGTGATTGCTGCAGTGGGTCGACTCGGAGTGGAAACCACATCATTCGCTGCTGTGGTGGCTGCGGCTGGTTTGGCGGTCGGCCTTGCGCTGCAGGGGTCACTCTCGAATTTTGCCGCGGGTGTCCTGCTGATTCTTTTTAAGCCTTTCAGAGTCGGTAATTTTATCAAGGCAGGTGGCGAAGCGGGAGTCGTTGTCGAAGTCGGCTTGTTGGCCACCGAGTTGAAGACGCCTGATAATGTTAAGATTATTATGCCGAATTCATCGATTATGAGTGGTCCGATTACTAATCTTTCGGCACATGATACACGCCGTGTCGATATGGTTGTGGGTGTGAGCTATGGTGACGATTTAAATAAGGCCAAGCAACTGATGCTGGATTTATTGGTAGCCGATGAGCGCGTTCTTGCAGAGCCTGCAGTTGTTATTGAAGTGGCCAATTTAGGAGACAGCAGCGTTGATTTTGTTGTGCGTCCCTGGGTGAATGCAGCTGATTATTGGGGTGTGAAGTTTGACTTCACTAAAGCGGTCAAGGAGACCTTCGATGCTGAAGGTATCAGTATCCCGTTTCCACAACGTAATGTACATGTGATTCAAGAGACACCGCTATAGTCGTTGATTAGACCCACATTAAACCGCTTGCTGCTTATGGTTGCAGATTCTGTTCAGTAGGCTATCAGTCGTACCATGAAGACTTTTGAGGAATTTAAGGCATCACGTGAGAAGATGGATCCGAGCACTCGGAAAATGTCTGAGCACCAATGGGGGCAGGCATATTCAGCTTATCGCAGTGCTCGTGAGCATGTTCGCAGTAGCCGAGCATCGTCATCGCCCTCCACGAAGCCGCGCCGGCGCAGTTCTTCTGCATCGGGCATGCATGCGCCTTCGAGTGCGTCGCCTTCCTCGGTATTAAAACTACAAGTCCGTGCTGAATCAGCCTATGCAGACCTACGCTTGATTGTAGATATTTTATCTTGGGTGATTTTGGGTGCGACCGTTCTCGCTGCCGTGTTTGAAGGGCTCTCATATACTGCACCGATGGCGACCGGTGTTGTGCTGCTTGAGGGCGCGATTCAAGCGATCGCCATCATTGTGCTGCGCTTAGTTGCACATGTGGTGATCGATATTCCGGATGTCGCGTTGTATCGTACCTGCCGTGGGCAGCATACAGCTGCAGAAGATGACGAGCCTAAATAGTCTGCCGTCTATCTGTGAATTGCGCTCCCAGACGCGTCATTGTATCACTTTAAAATAGGGGATTGATAACTCCTTGCCCTACGGACTTGCGCCCCTGCTTGAAATTGGCCAACTTGCTCGGTTTCCATGAGCAAGAATTTCTACATCACCACCGCAATCGACTACGCAAACGGCGCGCCGCACCTCGGCCATGCCTACGAAAAAGTGCTGACCGATATCGTCGCACGCTTTCGTCGCTTACAAGGCGATCAAGTGAAATTCGTCACTGGCCTAGATGAGCACGGACAAAAGGTGCAGATATCGGCGCAGAAGCAGGGCATCGAGCCGCAGGAGTTTTGCGATGGCCATGCCGCCGCCTTTCAAGGGCTTTGTAAGCGTTTGGAGATCACCAATGACGACTATATCCGCACCACTCAGTCACGTCATAAAAAAGTAGTGAGCGAAATTTTGCAGACTTTATTCGACAAGGGTGAGATCTATAAGGCGGACTACAATGGTTATTATAGCCAACGCCAGGAGCAATTCGTGACGGAGAAGGAGAAGGTGGATGGCAAGTGGCCAGAGATATTCGGTGAGGTTGAGGAAGTCGTAGAGACTAACTATTTCTTTAAGCTCGCACAGTATCAAGAGTGGATGATTGACACGATCGAGCAGAATCCAGAGATGATCTATCCACGTTTTCGAAGTGCCGATGTGCTACAGTTCCTGAAAAAAGAGCCACTGAATGATCTGTGTATTTCACGCCCTAAGTCGCGTTTAGAGTGGGGGATTGAGCTACCGTTTGATTCAGAATATGTAACTTACGTGTGGTTTGATGCGCTGACTAATTATATCACTGCAGCAGGCTATGGCACCGAAGAGTTTGAGCAGAATTGGCCTGCGGATTATCATGTGATCGGCAAAGATATTCTCGTCCCACCACATGCGGTTTACTGGCCGATCATGCTTAAGGCTCTGAATCTTGAATTGCCGAAGCATTTCCTTGTGCATGGCTGGTGGCTCAGTTCTGGTGCGAAAATGTCGAAGAGCACCGGCGAAGTCGTTGATCCGCTGGATTTGATCGAGCAGTTTGGTACCGATGCGTTCCGCTACTTTGTGACGCGGGAAATGAACGTAGGTCAAGATAGCGAATTTTCGATCGATCTCTTCATGAGCCGCTACAATAGTGACCTAGCTAATGACCTTGGAAATTTGGTCAGTCGTCTTCTTAATATGGGTAGCCGCTACACTGAAGGCAAAGTACCTGTAGCATCGGTGGATGAGCAGCCAGAGCAAGATCTGAAGGCACTGTGGGAAAAGACTCAGGGAGAGCTGATCCCGCTATTTGAAGGGTTCCAATTTCACAAGGCGTTGGATCGTATCTTTACCTTTATTTCAGGGATTAATAAATATGCTGAAACACGTGCACCGTGGAAATTGGCTAAGTCGGACGCACCTGAAGACCAGGCAAAGCTACAAACCTCGCTCGCTTATATGGCTGAAGCCTTACGCTTGGGTGTGGTGATGCTGACTCCAGTTATGCCTGATATTTCAGGTAAAGTGCGTGCGCTTGTCGGCGCAGCTGATTTTGATCGTTTGGAAGGCCAACTGCAGTGGGGTAACAGCCTTGCAGGCAATGCGCTCGGCGAGAAGACGATTCTGTTTCCTCGGCCTGAGAAGAAGTAGCCTAAGTGTTGCCAAGCTGCCAGCTTGGCAATCGCGGTTTATATATCGGATCAATGTCTGAGCCGGAGTTTTTGAAAAAATGAGTGCTATCACGCCAGTGAACTGCGATGGCATGCAAAGCTCAGGGAAGGCGTGATAGCAATTTTTGTCTGATGAACAAAGTGTTGGTTAATGCTGCAAATTTTTTGGCGTTTCGCCATTGAGGAGAGAATATTAGCACAGAGTGTGAGATAATTTCTACCCATGCACGGAGTGAAAATACCCGATAGTGCAACTATTGAAATTGGTGTCGGTTTGTTTTCCTCAGCAGCGGATCGCTTTTTTATTGTCCGATTGCTGGTTAAGGATTTGAGGAGCTGTTTGTTGAAATAAGGATTGCGCCGAGATGATAATTGAAATGCGGGCTGCAGGGCAGAAGCAGCTTAAACGGCAGGCGAGGCACCAGGACTGGCTATCACCTAAAGCTTCATCGACATTAATCTGAAGAGTTATAAAGTTTGACTGTATTTTCGAACGCACGGTGGTCTTGGTCTCGACCTTAACTCTCACATCCATCGCACATTGCATTGCAATGCTCTCGAGTTGCTTAGCAGTTTTGTAATCCGCAGATTCGATTAGGCATTTCATGGCAATTCGATTGGTTTTTTTTGGGGCTGTAGATTGAGAGGAAACGATGAGTTTTTTCAGACTTTATACTAACAATAAGACCGTTCTATTTCTACTCAAAGGCGGAGGCAAAATGCCCTATTTGCTCAGGAGGCGTAGGATGGAGGTAAGGTAAGTGTAATCTCAGTTTGGTAAATATCCGGGTTAGGCCTGAAATAAAAACAAGGTTCATCGTCGTGGCATTTACCGGGGAGATCTGCTGGGGAGGGTCGACCTCCGTGTCGACCACGGGCAGTTGAAAATCACATAATAATCCAAGATGCTCCAAAAGTGGATGATCATCTCAGACTCTCACGCATCGGTACCGGACCCAGATTATGCATTAAG
>JAURBE010000068.1 GCA_030829145.1 Verrucomicrobiota bacterium
ATTGGCTGGATCAACTTTGGCATCTTTCTCTGTGCTATGGTTCTTAGCGTAATCTTAATACAGATCTCTGCTGGGCAATTCATACAATTCTTTAGCTCAAACCAGCTAACGCTCGCAACGGAGGAATCTATCCAATCGGGCGAAACTGCAACAAACATAGCAGATCAACCTCCACTCACCCCGTGGATGGCAGTGTTGGCGGTGTTGTTGCTACAGCTACCATTACTGGCCGCTTTCTATGGCTTACGACGCTTCTACCCCGGAAATTTTGCTGGGCGCTTAAACAGTCAGAAGATCCAAGCGTGGCAAGCAATCCGCCAGGTGATCCCTCAGTTTATTCGTTATCTGCCAATCATTTGGATCGTAGCCTACTTGTGGTCTGTCTTTCTTAAGATATTACAAGAGCAAGGTATCATCGGTGAATTCCCCCCGCAGCAGCTGGTCACACTCTTCACTCAAGGTGGGGATCCTGTTGCAATGACATTACTGGTCATCTTCGCCGTGGTCCTAGCTCCAATAGTCGAGGAAATCATTTTTAGAGGGGCCATTTACCGCTTTCTAAAAAGTCAGACTAATATACTACCCGCACAAATAATCAGCGGTACTTTTTTCGCGTTGATGCACGGGAACTTAATGTCCCTTTTGCCCCTTGTAGTGGTCGGTATCGTACTGGCTAGGGTCTATGAGCGCTCAGGCAATATCCTAACGTCCATTTGCTTTCATTCCTGCTTTAATGGATTTAGCTTATTTATGCTTTTTATGCTGAGTCAGTCTTCAGTCCCATTCGATTGAGCGCTCACCCATCGTACAAGATACTGCTGTAATCCCAGCTATTAGCGATTACTATATCAGTTCTGGATTCGATAGTCTACTGCCGCATCGGCCAGTAAAATGCAATAAGCGGCCAAAGCTTGAGCAGATTCCACAATCAACCAACTCTCAACTTGCCAGCCTATCGGCGATGCATTGATATTCGGCTCATGCAAGCGAAACCATTTAGCGCTGACTCAAACACACCCGCACTCGTCATTGACGGCAGCGGTTCGTCGGTGTTTGTGGGCGTGCTTGGCCAAGACCAATGCTGGCTGGCTATATCACAACAAGACGGCGCACCACTTGAAAGCCTCTTCCCAGCTGTCGAAGCAGCACTCAAAACCGCGCAATTAAGCCTAGCTGAAATATGCAGCTTTATCTACTGCGAAGGACCTGGTTCGGTACTTGGCTTGCGCCTCTGCGCAATGGCCATTGAAACTTGGAGCCGATTAACCCCCACTTCTGCACATTACTTTGCATATAATAGCCTGCAATTGAGTGCTTCGCTCATCTGCTTAGACACTCCTAGCAGTACCGATGCACTGCTTGTGTCGGACTGGAAAAAAGGTGCTTGGAATGCCGTAAAAATAAACGGTGGTGCGCCAGGTTCCACGGATGTTGTGGACGACGAGATCATCGCCAACTGGACTGGCCGACTCTTTCACTTACCGCAGCGTAAGGGCTGGCAAAAGCCGCCGCCTAATGTCAGTACCCTCACATATAGTCCACAGCGATTACCCGAAGTCCTACACCTCTTAGCGCCCTGCGACTCTGTTGAACTCTACTCATCAGGCATCAATGTATTTCAGAAATGGACGCCTGAGCGGCACCGAGCAGTCACCACTAATTTGTAATTCAAAATTCACAACACACCACATCGTTGTTGGGCAGAGATCAATCTCGCCGCATTTGAGCGCAATTTAAAATGTGTTCAAGCAGCACTTCCTAGTGATGTGCGCTACGTTGCTGTAGTTAAAGCGGATGCCTATGGGCATGGGATGCCACAGATGGTGCGGCGCCTCATGCAAAGTGGTGTTGATTATTTTGCCGTGGCTAATGTGCATGAGGCGGCCGACATTCGTCATATGGGTAAAGGATGGCCCATCTTAGTGCTGAGCCCACTACTTCCGGAAGAAGACAACTACCTCATCGACTACGATCTCATCGCTACCATCAGCACCCATGAAGAGGCACAACGATTCAATGCACTTGGCCATAAACACAATACTTCTATACAAGTGCATTTGAAGATTGATACTGGAATGGGTCGATTAGGCATCTGGCATACAGAAGCGCACGCACTACTTGCAACCATTCATGCCCTGCCCCACCTTAAACTCGCTGGTATATATACTCACTTTTCTAGCGCCGACACCGATCCAGCCTTTACCCGCCTGCAGCGTAAAAATTTCCAGGCAGTACTGCAGCACACTGACACCAGCGACCTGCTAATACATGCAGACAATTCCGCGAGCCTGAATTCATTGAACCACGACGGCCTCTTTAACGCGGTGCGTGTCGGTCTACTTCAATTTGGCATCCCTCCCTACCCAAACTCGATCCTCGGAGACGTTATTGTAGAGCCAGTATTTAGCTTCCATACCCGTGTTGGTATCATCAAAGAATTACCCAAGGGTACAGACATCAGCTACGGACGCACTCACCGGTTAGCACACAATAGCCGAATCGCAGTTCTTACTGCTGGCTACGCCGATGGTATTCCGCTCGAATTAAGTAACAGTGGCTCAGTCCTCATCCATGGGCAACACTGTGCAATCTTAGGACGTGTCACAATGGATCAAACCATTGTTAACATTAGCGAGTTAAACCACCCCATCGCCCCGGGCGACCGAGCCACCCTGATCGGCCGTAATAAAGATGCTGAAATCACTGCAAGCGAATTTAGCAATACAGCAGCGACCATTCCCTGGGAAGTGCTTTGTTCGATTACAAAACGCGTAGAGCGAGTTTACCTGGCAGCCCGCGAGATCTAAAAATAGCAAGGATCAGCGCCTAAAAAAGCTAGAAATCTCACCTAAGATTCCTTGGTCTGTAGAAGCAGAAATACCGAATTTGGCATACGCCAGAGTCACCGCGACGCATTCACGACGAGCTTCGTTAATAGGAATAAAATAACGTTCAGCTGTACCAGCAGTAGCGCAATCTTTTAAATTCTTGGGCTTCCTGAGGAAACCACTCACAAAGCGCATCAACATACTCCATCGCTAATTTTAGAGATGCATCAATCGACTGACTCGAACTATTTCGCAGTCCCTCTTCCTCTTCAGTCAACGCATGACCAGCTTGACACAAAAACTCCAATTGCACCGATTTATCAAGATCACGCGCGATCAAGCCAACCGCCTCTGCAAGATGCAATTTCCGATCTGCCCTGTGGTACCCAGATACTCAGTGAGACTCTGAATGTCTAAATACTTGAGATTTTAGTAGACATCTCAGTGCTGCCAAACTCGTTACATTCTAGGATTGTCTGAGGCACGTGGATACGACAATTCTGTCTGCTTAATATGTCCTCTACACGCGCTGCTGCATCCAATCCAACAAAAAAGATCGCCATCATCGGCGGTGGCGCAGCTGGTTTTTTTGCGGCAATTACGGCAGCAGAGGCCAATCCATTCGCGCAAGTCACCATCTATGAGCGTAGTCAAAACACACTCAGCAAGGTCAAGATCTCGGGCGGTGGACGCTGTAACGTCACACATAGCTGCTTTGATCCCGCCAAATTAGCGACGCACTACCCACGTGGATTTCGCGAATTACGTAGCGCCTTCCACCGATGGCAGCCCCAAGACACGATTCAATGGTTTGCTGAGCGTGGCGTTACCCTCAAGACAGAAAGCGATGGCCGGATGTTTCCGGATACAGACAACTCGCAGACCATCATCGACTGTTTTCATCAAGCCTCTCGCGATGCAGGTATCACCCTCAAGATTGGCGTTGGCCTCAGGGCATTGGCACAAGACGTTACAGGTGATTTCACATTACAACTGAGTAACGATACTCAAACTCACGCCGATGCTATTTGTATCACCACAGGTTCGCTTAAAGCCTCGCCACTGACTCGCGCACTCGAGGCCTTAGGCCATACCATCGAACCACTGGCGCCCTCACTCTTTGCATTTAATGTGACTGATACACGCATAGATGGCCTTTCTGGGCTTTCAGTTCAACACGCCAGCGTCACTCTTGCGCAGCCATCGCTGCAGTCAGATTCAAGTAACCAGCGCACGGCGACGCAGCAAACGGGACCCATTCTAATTACCCACCGCGGGTTTAGCGGCCCAGCGATCCTACGGCTCTCGGCTTGGGAAGCGCGTAGGCTTCAAGCGGAGAAGTACCATTTTGACATCGCAATAAATTGGTTGGGTAAAGCAAGCGAAACTGAAGTACGCGAGTGCTTCGCCAAGCTGCGCAAACACAAGGGCCGTACATTAATCAGGAGCAAAGTGTTCGAAGCCATCCCTCGGCGACTATGGGAGCGCATCGTCGAATCTGCCGGTATTTTGGAAGATACACCATGGTCTCAACTCTCAAAGAAAGTTGAAACCACACTGATTAACCAACTCATCGCCGCGCACTTTAGCGTGCAGGGAAAGACTACAAACAAGGACGAATTTGTGACCTGCGGCGGCGTACGCCTCAAAGAAATTGACTTCCGGACAATGGAAAGCCGCAAAATCACGGGCCTTCACTTCGCAGGCGAATGCTTGGATATTGATGGCATTACCGGCGGTTTCAATTTTCAAGCGGCCTGGACTGGTGGGCGAATCGCAGGCTTGGCGATGGCAGACCAACACTAAGTTAATTCGCACTCATCCCCAGACACTGCTTCTTTGCCATTCAAAGCTCATGCTCATAAATAACTCCTTTCTGCTACTATGCGTCCTCAAACTATTTTATGGTGCTGGTATGCTCCATGAGGTCTGTGTAGCAAATCAACTGAGCGCAGAACAACTTGATTGAAGTTGTCAGTGCAATCTATTGAGCTACCATCTTTGCCTTTATTCAACAATCGCCATCCCGTAAATAATGAGTATCCGTGCGCTAATCATTCTCCATCCAGACTTCGAAGAAATCGAAGCCGTCGTCGCTATCGACCTTCTATCACGGGCAAATATCGAAGTCGTGCAGGCGGCACTCGATGATCCACTTTTGGTGCGTGGCCGCAGTGGCATCACCCTGCAAGCGACCCACCGACTCAGTTACATCATGAAAGAAGTATTTGACGTAGTGATTCTACCAGGCGGACCAGGCATCACTCATATCCGTAAACACCCTTTAATTTGCAAACAATTCGAACAGCAACGACACTCTAATCGACTCATCGGTTGCATTTGCGCGGCACCACTCCTATTACTCGACGCGCAACTCCACACTGATTTACGCTACACTTGCCATCCCACAGCAGCCAACGAACTCCCCGATGCACTAGACGCCGCAGTGGTGCAAGATGGCTTGATCATTACCTCGCGCGGCGCAGGCACAGCGACTGAGTTTGCATTACATATCATCAGCCAATTGACCGATCAAGCCACTGCAGATGCTATCGCCGAATCCATCTGCCTACCAGAATAGTCGACACATAATTATATTTTTTAATTTCATCAGTGGAAGAACAAATACAGCTTAGACCGCGCGACCAAGCGCTGCGCGACACATTCACACCAGCGGAAGGACTACTTTTTTGGACCATTCTGCTGACGATGACAGTTAGCTCATGGTACTCCGATCCTCGCTCTTTTTGGATCTTAGGGTTCTTTCTAATCGTCGGAGGCTTTTGCCCAGTGATCCTGATCACCCACGAGCGCACTCACCCCTTCTTTGTTGATACTCTATGGACACGGTTTTGGCTACTTTCGGCGCCAGTTTGGCTCACTGCTTTACAGTTCACAATGGGAGTCTTGCAAGATCCGCTGGCTCAAAGCGACATTGAGGGACAGCTGTATTTCAAACTGCTACCAGTGAATCATCTGCTACCAGTCTCACTCGCGAACAACACTACATGGATCACTGTGCTCGGCATCGGCTCGATATATATCGTGGCCATGCAATTATTTATCGTACCAAAATCTCGCTCTTACTTCGAGCGTCTACTTTCATGCCTGTGCCTGAACGCGACATTAATTGCGATCGTCGGCTACCTACAAAAGATTCTGATGCTCGACGCTCCCTTCTTTACTGCAGGCACTGGGCAACGTGATTTTTTTGCTTTCTTCCCCTATGATGGTCACTGGGCAGCATTCGCGCTGCTCTGGAGTTCCGCCTGTGTCTCCATGGCGCTGCTGACTTCTCGATATCATCACGCTAAAGAATTCATCCAATCCACTGGTCCGTTGTATTTGACTGGTGCCACACTACTAGGCTTAAGCGGATTTCTAGTACATGCCCGCTGGCCCGCAGCCATCCTGCTACTGACCTTTTCTGTTATGTTACTCACGGTAGCAGTCAGCTTTCTGGCGCATTCTAAAGATCCCCACCGGAAGAGTATCGCGCTTTGTAGTGCATTCATTAGCATACTTGCATTTGCTGGCGGCATCTTTCGTGCCTTTCAGATTGACGACTACGCGCAAACATCCGGTGCATTGCGCCAAGCAGCAATCGACATGTTTCGTGACAGCCCCCTCTTTGGATGGGGCATCGACAGCTTTGCCGAGCTACTCCCGTTTTATGCTGACGACACATTGCTAGGCACCCTCCATGACAGGGCCACATCAGACCTGCTACAAATCCTAGCCGAAGTCGGTATTTTAGGCTGTCTGCCCCTCTGTATTCTGATCACTTATTTGGTGATTCGATATGTACGAGGCTCACACGACATTCAATTAACAAATCACCTAATGATCGGCTGTGTCGGCATTATTGCACTTGCTGGGTTGGATAGTCCATTCATGTCGCCAGCGACTTTCCTAAGCTTTTTTGTCATCTTTTTCTCGGCACTACGCTGGGCTGATTTAAGCCGCAACCAAGTCGATGAAGTCGATGCCAAGCCAGACCTAGTCATTCACGAAGACCAACGTAGCGTACCGTTCCATACAGATCCATATGAGGATCAATTCAAGTAACGATTAATAATGAAGACCCAACACTTTGACTACATTGTAATTGGCGGCGGCAGCGGCGGCTATGCCGCAGCACGCACCGCACGTGAAGTACTCAACAACGTAGCCATTGTTGACAGCGCCGATACCCTTGGGGGCCTGTGTATTCTTCGTGGCTGTATGCCATCAAAGACTCTCATATATTCCGCAGAAGTACTACATCTTGCTCAGCAAGGCAAAGCCTTTGGCCTCAACATCCCTGAAGCTTCAGTCGACATGCCAGCGCTTCATCAGCGCAAGCTGGATGTGATCAAAGAATTTTCCGATTATCGCCAGAAGCAACTTGAGAGCGACCGCTTTACCTTGTTCCGCAATCGCGCTAAGTTCATCAACTCTCGCACTATTCAACTCAACGATGGCACGCGCCTCTCTGCCGACCACTTTATGGTGGCCACTGGCTCCACCGTATCCGTGCCACCTATTCGCGGACTCGCAGATGCTCCCTATTGGACAAGTGACGACATACTTGAGCTCGATTTTATACCCCAAAAAGTCATCGTCCTCGGCGGCGGTATTGTCGCTTGTGAACTCGCACAGTTCATGCGCCGTATTGGTACTGAGATCATTCAAATACAACGCAGCGAGCACATCTTAAAAGAGCTCTCGGCCGAGGCTGCGACTGTCATCGAGCAAGCAGTGCGAGATGAAGGTACCGAGCTCTACACCAGTACCACTCTCAAATCAGTCGAGCATTATGATGGCAACTTTACCGTTACTTTTGAGCACGCCGGCGAAATCATCTCAGTGAATGCCCCGCATTTAGTCAATGCACTCGGTCGCCGCCCAGCTACCGATGGACTGGGGCTTACCGCTGCGGGTATCAGTACACTTCCCAGTGGCCACATTAACTGCAACGCCATGCAGCAGACCAGCAACTCTCGCGTCTATGCCAGTGGCGATGTGGCTGGTCCGCACGAAATCGTCCACGTCGCGATTCTACAGGGTGAAACCGCGGCGAAACACGCCACAGGTCGAGCCGCTGAGCGCGTCGATTACGACAGCCTTTGCGGCGTGGTCTTTACCGATCCACAAATTGGCACGGTAGGTCTCAGTGAAAATCAACTCAAGCAACGAGGCATCGATTATTTGGTCGCCGAATATCCCTTCGACGACCATGGCAAGTCGATCCTAATGGAAGCTAAATACGGCTACGTCAAAGTCTTCGCCGATCGCAACGGCGTGGTACTCGGCGCAGAATGCGTCGGCAAAGATGCTGGCGAGCTCATTCATGCCATGGCAGTTGCCGTCACACTCAAAGCCAACGTGCGCGATCTATTGAAAGTACACTGGTATCACCCGACGCTCTCTGAAATCTGGAGCTATCCACTCGAAGACATCTTTGACGAGCTCGTATAGCACCATTGTCGATTTAAACATTTTCAAAGCGAGTAAACATCGACACGCTAAACTCTCAAGTCTCAGCTCT
>JAURBE010000069.1 GCA_030829145.1 Verrucomicrobiota bacterium
TTTAGACGGCGACACCATTGGCAGCGTGCTAATCGTGTCATCAAAAAAACCTGTTTTTTTTGCAATTCTCAGCTCAGCAATTGCTGCAATACTGGCTATCATTCTGAGCACCGCACTGGCAATCAAGCTGGCACTCGGCTACTTGCGCCGCGTTTCAGAACCGGTTGAAGCGCTCGCCAGAGTCGCTGAGAAAGTCTCTCGCACCGAGAACTACAGCCTTCGTTCGCAGAACAATAGCAAAGATGAAGTGGGCCAACTTTCACGCGTATTCAACCAGATGTTGGAGCGTATTGAGCAATCCGATTTACGGCTTCGACTTACCACGGAAGAACTCTCAAAGCGTGTCGTCGAACTCAACATTGAAAAAGAAGAACGCGGCCTCGCCCAGGATCGTGAGAGGGGCTTACAAAAACGTCTTGCAGAGGCTCAACGGCTGGAATCTCAAAGCCTACGTGACGCCAAAGAGGCCGCCGAACAGGCAAATCGAGTCAAATCCGAATTCCTCGCCTCCATGAGCCATGAAATTCGCACACCAATGAATGGTGTGATCGGCTTCTCTACGCTATTGCGCGACACTGAACTGGACGAGGAACAGCAGGAATTCATCGATCTCATTCAGAATAGCGGCGATAGCCTACTACGGCTGGTGGATGACATTCTGGACTTTTCAAAAATTGAAGCAGGTCGATTAGAAATCGTCAGGCAAAGCTTTGATATCCGCGAGCTCTTGGCGGAAGTAATCAAAATATCCCAAGAGCAATTGAAGGAAAAATCCGTCGACTTATTTATCAAGATTGAAAAAGACGTGCCCACCTTTGTTGAATCCGACCCAGGACGCATTAGACAAATTTTTCTAAATCTGATTGGTAATGCGATTAAATTTACCAATGAGGGCTCAATAGAAATACGTTTAGAGTTTATCGATTTTAATGAGAGCAGTGGGCCCCACGACAACATGGGATCGATCGAATGCTCGATCATCGACACTGGAATTGGGATTTCCAAAAGCGACCAGAAGCGATTGTTTCAGGTTTTCACACAGGTGGACTCTTCAGCCACAAGACAATACAACGGCGTAGGCCTCGGCTTGGCCATCACGAAGCGCTTGTGTGAAATTCTTGGCGGATCAATCAAGTTAAAAAGTGAACCGAGCGTCGGTTCCACTTTCCACTTTTCCATACCCGTGCATTCCAATGCAGAGCCTGAATGTGCCCCCCACCCGACATCGATAAAAAGGACCATTCCGCCGATTATGAATAGCGACTTGAAAACGCTAATTGTCGAAGACAATAGCATTAACGCGAAGCTACTCTCTGCGCAACTCAAGAAAATCGGGCATTCTAGCGAGATTGTGTATAATTCAACTGGATGTATCGAATACATCAAGGATCGAGATTATGATGTAATTTTTATGGATCTGAACATGCCCGAAATGGACGGCTTTGAGCTGACCGCTCGCATTCGAGAACAAGAATCTAACTCCGACAAGACCGATGTACGGCAATCGATTATTATCGCAGTGACCGCTTTGGCAATGACAGGCATGAAAGAACGCTGCATAGAGGCGGGAATGGATGGCTATCTATCCAAGCCCATTATTCGTGAAGAACTGTTCAAAATGGTTGAAGATTTATGTAGTGAGAGGTGACTTAGAATTCCATTTGCACAGCAGAGTTACCCCACCTCACACAGACGGCACGGCACACCTGCATCTCCGCCAGCCGGCCACACCGCATACGGCGCGTGACCGATTTACAGACTCGATAGCAACATTAAGGCGAAGTGATTATTGCATTTCGACTCACAAGCCCTTTGCATCAGTCTTATGTCAAAAATCATTTTTCAAAAATCTGGCGTTGAGCTGAACTGGGACGGTAGCGAAGAAAACATCCTCGAACTTGCAGAGACCCATGACCTGGACCTCGCTTACGGTTGCCGGATGGGCAACTGCACTGCCTGCCAGCAAAAAGTTATCTCGGGCGAAGTCGAATATCCGATAGGCCATACTGGCGAGCCCGACGAAGGGTATGCCTTGCTCTGTTGCTGTACGCTCAAGGGGCAAAGCGATCTTGTGATTGAAGCATAAATCGTTGCATGAATCGACTACGGCTCACCTGCATCGGGCTCTGCGCCTGCGCCATTGTCTGCCTGTCCGCTTGCGATTCTTTGCCTGCGGATCCGCCAAAAACTGTAGAGACAGTTGATCTGCAGAAATATTCCGGTCTTTGGTATGAAATTGCCCGCCTGCCGGTGCCGTTTCAAAAGGCCGATGATCAGGCTACTGCTAAATATACACTCAACCGAGCTGGTAGCGTTGGGCTGATTAACACCGCAATTGCGCCTGACGGCACGACCCGATCTGTCACTGGCAATGCTATACCCGTACCAGGCTCGAATAATGCAAAGCTAAAAGTCACCATTGACAACTTCTTTGCAAAGCTGTTCGGCGCACCCCCTGACTACGGGAATTACTGGGTACTGAAACTTGCAGACGACTACTCAGTCGCCCTTGTCGGCTCGCCAAGCCGCAAGACGCTCTGGCTTTTGGCACGCACCCCGCAGATAACAACTGCCACGCTAGAGCAGTATTTACAACATGCCCGCACACTCGGATTCACCACCGACTCCATCATCATCAACAACGGCTCGGAGTAGGACAGCACTAGTCCTTTGCCACTTCAACCCGCTCAAAGCTCGTGGCAAGGCCGCTCGACGCGTCGATATCAATGAGGCAACCTGACATGCGGATATCGCCTTCCGCCACTGGAAAACGGCGCTTCATCCCATCAAGAAAGCTTGCAACCACTGCATCCACCTCGCGGCCCAGCACGGACGCATAAGGCCCGCACATACCGGCATCACTCATATAAGCTGTTCCGCTAGGCAGCACTCGGCCGTCCGCAGTGGGCGCATGTGTATGCGTGCCAATTACAGCCGCGGCCCGACCATCCAAGTACCAACCCAACGCAATCTTCTCTGAAGTCGCCTCCATATGTGACTCTATGAACACCGCATCGCAGACATCTTTCAGCTCAGCCAGCTTCGTATCCACCATTTTGAACGGGCAGCTCGACTTTAGCGTTAAATAATTGCGCCCCAGTACAGTCAAAATTCCGAGCCGAAAGCCATCTTTCTCGATGACCAAATGCGTGCGCCCAGGATTTTGCTCCGGTAGATTCGCTGGGCGACAGACTGCCTCCAGCTCGTCGATCTCATTTTCAAAATTTTTCTGATCCCACACATGATCACCCAAGGTGATCGCATCGACCCCGGCGGTGATCAATTGAATCGCAATTTTCTTGGTAATACCGGCGCCACCCGCTGAATTCTCGGCATTTGCAATCACAAAATCCGCTCCAAGCTCAGCCCTTAACGAACCAATACGCTCAGCGACAAAGGTGCGTCCAGGGCGCCCCACAATATCTCCTAAAAACAAAACTTTTGGCATATCAGGTAAAGTGAAATGAAACAACGCGCCCCGCAAGGCTCTTCCGTGCTTGATTTGAGCGCTTTTTACTGTCTTTCTCCTTCATTTTTCCAAGGGGCATGTTTGCCCTCATCTCAAGAACACACTATAAACACCACAGTATAATGAAAACCGATACAGCAATCGACTCTCCTAAACAGGACGAAATTGGCCCCCAAATGAAGGGTGCTGATGTCTTGGTCGCCTCACTTGAGCGCGAGGGTGTGGATGTGGTGTTTGCCTATCCAGGCGGCGCATCGATGGAACTCCACCAAGCCCTGACCAAGAGTGAGAAGATCCGTACTATCCTACCTCGCATGGAGCAAGGTGGCGGCTTCATGGCACACGGCTATGCACGCGCTAAGGGCGAAGCATCCGTCTGCATGGCAACTAGTGGACCAGGTGCGACCAATCTCGTGACCTGCATCGCAGATGCATACATGGACAGTATCCCACTGATAGCGATCACTGGTCAAGTGTACCAACAGTTCATCGGCAAGACTGCATTCCAAGAAACTGACTTTTTCGGCATGACACTGCCGATCGTAAAGCACAGCTTCCTTGTCTTGGACAAAGAAGACCTGCCGCGCGTGGTCAAAGAAGCCTTCCACATCGCGACAACAGGTCGCCCAGGGCCAGTCGTCATCGATATCCCGAAGGATGTGCAACAGGCCATGTTCCACCCAACCTTCCCCGAAACGATCGATCTGCCAGGCTACCAAGGTGACATGACTCACCCGCATGCCAGCGACGAGGAACTCGTCAAAGTGCTTGACCTTATCGGCAAGGCCGAGCGCCCCGTGCTCTACATCGGTGGTGGCATTGTCTCCGCAGAGGCACACCTTGAACTGCGCGAATTTGCAGAACTCACCGGGATTCCTGTTGCATCGACACTCATGGGCCTCGGTGCATTTGACGCAGAACACCCCCAATCGCTCTATTGGTTTGGTATGCATGGCACTGTCGCAGGTAACTGGGCAGTCTGCGATAGTGACCTACTGATCTGTGCAGGTGCGCGCTTTGACGACCGTATCACTGGCCTGGTTTCAAAATTTGCTCCTAACTCCGAAATCGTCCATATCGACATCGACGCATCCGAGCACAACAAGAACAAGCGTGTACAACATGCGATTCACTCGGATGTGAAATACGCACTCACTCGCTTGGTGGAGCTTTGTAAAGAAGGCAAACTGCAGAAGCCTGACATCAGCGCTTGGATGAAGACTATTAACGAGTGGAAGGAAAAATATCCATTCAGCTACGATAAGAGCGGCCACATTACCCAACAGGAAGCGATCGAAGCACTCTACGAAGAAACCAAAGGTGACGCGATCATCACAACAGGTGTTGGCCAGCACCAAATGTGGGCGGCACAGTTCTTCAAATTCCGTGAGCCACGCACCTACATCAGCTCTCTCGGTCTCGGCACCATGGGGTTTGGGTTACCCGCTGCCATCGGCGCTAAGGTTGCATACCCAGAAAGGCTCGTCGTCAATATCGACGGTGATGGCTGCTTCCTAATGAATGTACAGGAGCTTGCCACCTCAGCGATCGAAAAGATTAACGCTAAGTCGATCATTCTTAACAACCAACATTTAGGCATGGTTGTTCAATGGGAAGATTTGCTCTATGAAAGTGTCCGTGGCCAAACCATTCTTTGCGACAAGGAAAACATTGGCGGCCCCGACAATCTGGACGCCATCTACCCTGACTTCGTAACGATCGCCAAGGGCTTTGGCGTTGCTGGTAAGCGTGTCGTCAAACGAGAAGATCTTCGCGCTGCGATTCAAGAAATGATCGCTCACGATGGCCCTTACCTACTCGAAGTGATCGTGCCTTACACAGAGCACGTATTGCCGATGATTAAACAAGGCCTCTCAGCTAAGGAGATCCTAATCAGCTCGGATCAGTAAGCGGCACTGTATCGTCACTTTCTAACGGGCTCTCGGATGAGAGCCCGTTTTTTTTATGTAAGTGGCCCCTGCCCAACGGTAGAAAGTCTTGAAATCAACTCGAACTCTAATCACTCATAAATACTTTAAATCGCTCACCCAATGAAACAATTTCTTACCAATACACTCCTCACAGCATTCACGATTCTATCCATCAGCGCCGATAGCGTTACCACAAAAGATGGCTCGGTACTCAACGGTACCATTACGCTGATTGACCAAGGAGATATTCATATTGAAACAGCCTATGCGGGAAAACTTATTCTCAAGCAGAGTGAGGTCGAGACCTTGCAGACCGACACACCTGTAGTCATTCGCCTGCAGAGCGGCACCAAAATGACTGGCCCTGTCACAGCCTCCAGTGGTGGCAAGCTCAAGATTGAATCTGCAGATGGTGTGCTCGAAACCAGCACCAGCAAAATTGCCGCTACTTGGGCACCGGGGTCCACCGATCCTGAAATCGAACGTAAGAGCCGCAAGTGGACCTACGAACTGGCTGCCAACCTCAGCGGAAAAAGCGGCAATACTGATAAATTTCACCTCGGCACAGAGCTCGACGTCAGTCTCAAAGGTCCAGACGACGAGCTTAGCTTTGGATTCGAATACGAACAAGGTGATGAGAATGACAATAAAACAGACGACCGTGCGCTTGGCAGTATCAGCTACGAAAGCTTTAACCCGAAGAATGTGGGTTGGTATGTGCAAAGCGCCCTCGAGACAGACAAAATTAGCGACATATACTTCCGCTCAACAACGGGTGGTGGCATATCTTATCGCCTGATCAATAACGATGCGCAGACACTCGTCGCTCGCAGCGGTCTGGGTTATCGCTTCACAGACTTCGAAAGCGACGGGATCGATAACGAATCCTCCGCGACCTTGGAAGCGGGGCTCGAGCACACATACAAATACAAAGATTTGTGCTATCTGGAAAACAAGTTCTATTACTCACCTGCCATCGATGATTTTGGTAACTATCGTGCAATTCACGATAGTAGTCTAAAAATCCCAGTCGGTAACGGCGAAAGCTTTTGGATCCGCATGGGGATTAAAAACGAATACGAGAGTGAAACCTCCGCCGAAGAAAAACTGGATACCAGCTACTACACCAAACTGATCTACAGCTGGAAATAATCACTGATTCAATCGATACTGATTAATCCCGCTGCTTTGAGCGGGATTTTTCATTGATTGACAGTGATACGCAAAGTTTCACATAGACGCTGACTCACCTTACCTATTTTCAATTGCTAATAGATTATGCACCCTTCCCTGTTGTTCATCCTCACTCCCTTTATTACTGCAGCTATCGGCTGGTTTACAAATTGGGTTGCGATCAAGATGCTGTTTCATCCCCGCCAACCGATTCAGATCCTATGCTGGAAATGGCAAGGCCTGATTCCTCGCCGCCAACTCCAACTCGCTTCGGAAGCTGCAGAGATTATCGAGCGTGACATCCTGCAGCAGCACATGATTCTCAATGAGATCAAAAAAATTAACCTGGAGCCCTACCTCGAGACGACTGCCCACACTCTAGTTTGGGAGCGTATCGGCCCACAACTAAGAGCCATCCCCTTACTCGGCGGCTTTGTGAATGATAGCATATTGGAAAAATTCGAAGGCATCGCCTGCGCAGAAATCAAACATGAGGCTGGCCCACTGATGGAAAAAGTCGCGACACAATTTGAGTCATCCGTGGACTTAAAACAAATGATCGAAGATAATATTGCGGCTTTTGATATCGAACACTTAGAACGCATAGTCAATCAAGTCGCCAAACGAGAATTTCGCACAATCGAACGTCTAGGCGCGGCACTCGGCTTCGTGATTGGCGGCGTGCAAGTCGCACTATTTTGGCTGACAGGTGCGATCACCTTATAAGACTTGATGATTCTACGCCTCATATAGGCATCGCCAATATACGAGCTTGGCCACCAGACGAATCAAGGTGCCCCAGCAAGCAACTTATCCTTTATAAAGTGGCGAAAAAGATTGTCCAAATTCACCATAGATTACATAGTCAATTTGTTTTAATTATCCTCACCTCAAATATATAATACTCTATGAAACAAACGATCCTCATCGCACTCTCCCTCTGCTTAGGCTGCAGCCTTTTTGGCCAAGATTCGGCTGCGCAAGTCGATAGCATTAAATTTAAAAACCTAGATAACGACTGGGTCGAGATGGAGGTCAAGATCAAGGCCAACCGCAATACTGCCCCTGACGCTAAGAACGAGCGATTTGTGGATAATATCAAGGTCTTAGGATACTTCGCATATGAGCGCGACCGCAAAGCCAGGACCTTTGACTTCTACAAAGCCGAGGTTGAAGTTATCTCTATTGAGCAAGGCAAAACAGAAAACGTCTATTTCTATATGCCAGGTGTGGTCGTCAAACGCGACCGCCTACCCAAGACCCCGCCCTACTACTTCGTTGCACTTGAAATCAATGGTCAAGTCCTGCCAATTGATAGTCGAGCTTACTCAAAGAGTACCCTCAATGATGACACCATTCGTAGCATGAAAACCAAGGCAGATGCCGAAAGTGAAACCAATGACTTCATTCTCATGCCGAGCTATAATGCTCCTCTCGCTGCCATTGGCGCACGCCCGGATGTCAGGAAAATGGCGCCTCTCGTTATTCGTGAACCGAAGCAATAATCACGATTAGCAGATCCGCTAACTTAGTTCCAAACTGCCCCCAGGCAAGACGGCTCCATCCGTACAGCACGGGGGCTTTTTTTGGTTCATCGTCATTTACCGGGGAGATACTATTCTGAGCCTAATGGGGCGGCTATTCTGTTGGGGAGGGTCGA
>JAURBE010000006.1 GCA_030829145.1 Verrucomicrobiota bacterium
CAGCTTGTGCAGCAAGCGAAGCCGCCGGTATTTTTATGTGCATCTGGAATTAGTTATTATGGAATTTCTCGAGAGGGTCATCTTGATGAGTCGGCCACGAGTGGCGATGGTTTCCTTGCAGAGGTAACCCGCCAATGGGAATCTGCAGTCCAGCCTCTGGTCGATGTTGGAGGGCGCGTCGCCTTATTGCGTACTGGTATTGTTTTGAGTAAAGAGGGCGGCGCTTTAGCGAAGATGCTGCCCCCGTTTAAATTCGGCCTAGGTGGACGCATCGGTAGTGGTACTCAGATGATGAGTTGGATTAGCCTGCCAGACTTAGTTGGCGCATATGTTTTTGCAGTTGAAAATGATTTGGTAGAGGGCCCAATCAATGCCGTAGCCCCGAGCCCGGTGACTAACTTGGACTTCACTAAAACGTTGGGAAGCGTGATTGGCCGTCCGACATTGTTCCCGATACCCAATGTAGTGATCAAAACTCTATTCGGTGAGATGGGGCAAGAGACAGTGCTGAGTAATCTGGGTGTTATTCCTGCTCGTCTCCAACAGCTCGGCTTTGAATGGCAAACGCCATCGCTGTCAGCTACATTAAGAACAACAATTTATCAAGATTAGAAGATGAGCGAAACAGACACAACCGATGTTTTAATTATTGGTGCTGGGATCGCTGGCTTACTGTGTGCCACTGAGCTAAACAAGACTGGCAGGTCGGTTCGTATTCTTGATAAAGGGCGTGGTCCTGGAGGACGTATGGCGACACGCCGAATGGGTATGGCACGGCTCGATCATGGAGCTCAGTTTTTTACTGTCCGATCCCCCAGCTTTCAGCGCTATGTCGATGAATGGTTGGAGGCCGGGGTCATACGCGAATGGTTTCGGCATGCGCCGCATGACACGAATGCATCTGGATATTCGCGTTATTGCGGTGTTTCCGGTATATCAGATGTGCCTAAATATTTATCGAAAGAGTTGGATTTGAGGTGCACCGAAACCGTCACATCCCTCGCATATGATGGTTCATTATGGACGGTAGCGACAGCGTCGGGGGCCTCCTTTCGGGCACAGTACCTGGTATTGACTGCGCCACTACCACAGGCATTAGCATTGTTGGATGCCACTGGGCTTAACTATGCTGGCGCTGAGCTGGATTGTCTACGAGCAGTTCGTTATGATCGTGGTCTTGCGACTTTGGCGATACTGGATGGTCCTTCTGGGTTACCTGAGTCAGGCTTTCTACGCTGCGAGCAAGGCCCTCTCACCTGGATTGCGGATAACCATGCGAAAGGCATCTCTCCGCAGGAACATGCCATTACACTTCATGCGAATGCTGCATTTGCGGATCAGCACTGGGATTCGCCAGATAATTTACGCGGTTCGCTCATGCTTAAAGCTGCAGCCCGTCATCTTAAAGCTAACGTACGTGAGTATCATTGCCACCGATGGGGATTTTGCTTTTCAGAAAACCCGTATCCTGATTTGTGCTTTTCCAATGCCGAGTTGAATCTCTTGCTGGCAGGCGATTCATTTGGTGGGCCTCGCGTTGAAGGTGCAGCATTGTCTGGCCTTGCTGCGAGCTCTAAACTGCTAGAAACTATCGCAGCTAAAGATTCCTGATGACAGGGATATATTTTCGAGGGTCGTAGCGAAGCCGTAGTTTCTGGTTATGTA
The DNA here is from genome assembly GCA_030829145.1 of Verrucomicrobiota bacterium. GTDB lineage: Bacteria > Verrucomicrobiota > Verrucomicrobiia > Opitutales > Coraliomargaritaceae > Lentimonas. The sequence goes on from JAURBE010000006.1 coordinate 1,666, forward strand.
TGGTGCCATTGAGGTCAAAGATCAAGAGATTCGGAAGAGGCGAAGTGAGGAGCTTGCGGAAGCTATTGATGGTTGATTCTGGGTTCCCCATATTTGCGAATAGCCCTACACGAACCTTCATGTCGAGTGACTGATCGGAAATGCGCATGGTGCCTTCGGTCCAAATTTTGGTACGCGCGCCTTCGATGATCAAGTCAGGGAAGATTAATGTCTCTTGCTGTACCTCGAAGGTACTGCTCATTTGATTGAGATTAAAGGATGTGAAGTTGAGTCGCGTTTTATGTAGGAGGCTGGAGAGTGGGCCGAGTAGCTGTATCGACCCTATGTTATCGTTTATCACAACGAAACTTCCGTATCCATTATATCCATATAAGTTGTCGATAGGCCCTCGGGCCTCAACGTTTAGATTCAGTGTACCTTGGTCGCCCGTGCCTTTATCGGTTTTTATTTCTGGGTACGTGAGTTGATTTTCAACATCGTCAAGGCTGGGTAGGTTAAGTACCGCTTCTGCTTGATTGGCCCCTTGCAAGTTTAGATTCAATGTGAGTTGCTGACTGCCTTTCAAAGTATCTATAATGTCAATTTTAGCAGTGCCAAGTCCTTGTGCATAGCCAAATTCTACGTCCCTCAGATAGATGTCTTGCTCGCGCGCATAGAGGGAGAACTTTAAGTGTTCGAGTGGCGTTTTTTTAAAGGTAAGAGGGGAGTCAATCGATGCCTTTAGATTGAAATAGTCGGACTGTGCATAGCGTACATCTGTTTCAGTAAAATTAGCTCCAGTCATTGTGATTCGCGGAAGTTGTTCAATTTCAAAATCACTGATGATGTTGGCGACTGTTTCGCCGAATATTGTTGCAGCAGTTTTAGGCGGCATTTGCGCGTCGAATCGGTAGCGCACCGAGATCAGCCCGTTATTACCTCTCGTAAATGCGACATCACCATTGGCCCAACCCTTGCCAACTTTAGCATCGAAGTTATGGAGTTCGACGTAGTGTTTGCGACCGCGCACGATCATTTCCCCTGCATCAATGTGCGCCCCTTTGTATATCGCATTTTCGGCGGCAGCATGGCCGAGGAAGAATAGTTCACTGGGCTTATTACGATTTCCTCGTATGACGAAGTCGCCATAGCCAAATGTCTCGCTGCTAAACTGAATATCTTTGAAGACGTTACTCCACCATTTGGGAAGTAGTGCGTCATATTGCTTCGGGAGTAAAGATCCTAGCAGAGAGATTTTATAGTCATTGTGTCGACCATCGAGGCTAAATGTTGCATCAATCCACTGCTTGCCTCTGTTGGCTAGGACAGTGTCTAGCGTGAATGTTTCATTACTATAGCTACCAGTGGAGAGGATATGATCAAATGTTAAGCCGTTGGCGGTAACGTCATTCGCATCGACGCGAAAGGTGGTGCTTCCCAGTGCAAAGCCTTCGTCTAGTTGAATTTTCAGATCTAAATATGGTGTCGCTCCGAATTCAAAATTTGGTAATTTATTAAGGACTGAATTTGGAAATAAAGATAGAAGCTCGACACTGCCGTGAGCGTGTAACGAGCCACTTTGTGTCTTCGAGTTCAGTATGCCGCTAAATGCAGCTCCACCTTCAAGCCCACTCGCCGAGCCTGAAAATGAAATATTTGGATAATTCGCTGCCGACAGGGTAGCCATGGGGCTGTTGAGTTCGACGTCCTGTACGTTCAATGTAAGTGCGCTGATTTCGAAATCGGGCCAAGTACCATCCAATAGACCGGCCCATTGATTGCTCGCTACGTATGCAGAGATGTCTGTTGCTGAGACTGAGGCTGTTGCAACCTGTATTTGGTCGGCTCTTAACAATAGTGGTGAGAGGGGAGTGAGTCTGCCTTGCTCAAGCCTAAAGTTGGTTTGAAAATCAAAGTCCTCACCAGTGGCATGGATATATTTCAATTGTTCGCAAGACAAGCGGGTGTAGATGTCGACCGATTTATTGGGGCGTGCCGTTATGGCAAATTCGAGGGTCGGATGTATAAATGGAGAAAATCGTTCTTTCTCGGTAAGTGCTTGGGCTATGAGTTTGTAGATATCTTCGAGCTGCGGGGTTTCGCTGCTAGATTGAAATGGCCAATTAATTGAGCCCCGAAGCTTGATATCTTTGTGTTTCGCAGCGAATGAATCGATTTGTATGGACTGATTGGCAGGTGTTAGATGGAAGGTTATATTTTCCAGGATTGGAGTCCGTGCTCCGCCGGGGGCATAGATTGCCGGCAATTGTAGTATGCCGTTGGATAGCACCAGTTCTGTTGGGGTAAATCGCAGGGCGCCGTCATTGAGTAAGCGATACTCTAGCTCGGTGCTAGATGCTTCTAATATTGGCAGCTTCATGCTGCTGTGATATACTTTCAGTCCAGTCAGTTCGAGTGCTCCATGGAGCTTAAGCTGAAAGCTATTCGCCTGAACGTAGTAGTCCTCAAAACTAAGTGTTCGTAGTGTCTGATTCGCCCATTGAGTGGGAATCGGAACCGAGTGGAAAATGATGAGGCAGCCGGCAACGTAGGCTTGTATCGAAAATATAATCAATAATACCAGGTCGAGAAAGAGTTTTAGGAACATCATTCCTCTAGCTCTATATTTTTCCCACATGTCGACCTATTTGAATATGATTTAAGGAGCGGTGCTTGGCTCAACTGTGGCGGCGGGTGTCGGCTCAGCTAAAGGTGCGATGGGTTTTTGTGTAGGGATCGGCTGATCACTTGCCTCGGGAGGAGGCTGCATATCATCAGTCAACACATAGAGCGCATCAATTGTCTCTTGTGGGATTTCAAAGATTGCGTTGTGTTTCTCAGAGGCTCCTACCTGAATCGAACCGGAGAAGCGTTGTGTGAATACGTATGTGCGTGTTTCGCTGCGATCAATTTCGTCACCAGGAAGGAGTAGACCTGCGCTCAGGCGATAGACCCATGGGTGTGTGGTTTCACTGTCGAGAGAGTAAGCATCTTTGTATTCATCAATTAGATACGTTTTTACTCTGAAATTACGGATCGCTTCGATCAGGCTAAGCGTGGCCTCGCGGTGTGTCTTTGGTAGGTCTATCAGTGCTTTTAGCCAGACGCGGTCTTCGTCCTCAAGTGTATGCGAGAAGATGACTTGTCCCGTTAAGAGGTTCTCCAATTGGAGGCTTTTGATTTTTGCGGCTTGTGGTAATGTTTCCAGAGTGCGCTTGCGATAGTAGGCGGCATTGAGGGGAATTGCCTTAAGTGTTGCACGGCGATTGACGGTGTAGATGTATTCAGCCTTGTCGCTCCGTGCATAGAGCAGCTCGTTCTCGTTTTCGGGATGCGCGATTAGTAGGGTGGTCGTGTCGTCTCCCAGCGATAGTTTAATCGTGCGGCGCGGCACATTGAAGCCCAGTCGGTCAAAGTCGGTCGGTGTCGGAGAGTCGACTGCGAAGCCACTGGCGCGGAGGTTTTTCAAGTCGTCAATCAGTTTGGCGATTATTTTGGGGTCTGCGTGGCGTGGCTGAATATTGGTATCGACGTTACTTTCGACGACTTGCCAGCTATTGCCAGTTTCGAGCTTTTGTAGGCGTATTTGTAGGTCGCCTTCGGATAACTCAATAGAAGTCAGCGCTGTAGGATCAAAGCTCATGAAGCTGCGCTCACGCAGCGCTTCTTCGGCTTCGCGGAGCTTGTCAAAGGGCTCAGCTGCAATCGTAAATACGGTAGGGTTATCCTCTATGCGAGCAAAGTAAGTAGGCGCCTCTTTTTCGTCGCTGGTAGGAACTTTATTGCCGATGAGCAAGGTTTGGCGCCGTTTATTGCCATGCAGTGTGACGCGCATCGCGGGATTCTCCAAGCCTTGTAGTATTGGGTCGCTGGTTTCCAGTTCTTTGAATTCAACCACTTTAGCTGCAGTGAGTGTGTTGATCGTGTTGGCTACTTGGGTTGCATCGGCCTCTGCGCTGAGAGGAGCTTCGAAGATCCAGCCAGTGTTTGTGCGGGCGATGCGCACGCGAAAATTACTATTGCCGACCGCTGCTTCAGGGGTACTGATCTCCAAACTCAGCGCATCGATCTCAAAGACTGGAATATCAAAAATTGCGCGGCTACGCAAGTCGCCGAGATCGACAAGCAGGCTTTGGATAACTTGCTCGTTGACAACAAAAATGTCTTTGCCGTTTGGACCCAGTAGGTAGAAATTATTTCCAATCTCAGTGACAGTGCCGACGCTTAGCTCTATCGATTCATCATGGTTTGAGATCTTTAGTTGTAGCCATGGTTCCTCGAGTCCGTAGTCCGCAAGGCTTTGACCAGTTTGTTCGATTTCAGCTAAGGAAAAAGAGGCTTCTTCCTCTAGAAATTGTAGCTGGTTGAGGATTCGGTTGACTGCAAAGTAGTTAGCAGACCACTGCATGGGTTGTGTGATACTCCAAGAAGAGCCATCGTGTTCGAGAATACGTGGCGCATCGAGGCCGCTGCCATTGAGCTCAATTCGGTCTGCTTCGATCACGCCACGCCCAATCATGCCAGAGAGTCCACCAGTTTGTGCACTGAGATGCTCTGCTTTTTTATTGAGTGATAGAATTAACCCAAACGTGATCACGTTGAGTACCAGTAGGAAGACTGTGAATTTAAATCGCATCGGAGTTTAGTGGCGGCGAATGAAATAGATGAGAAGCCCGAACATGGCAGTGGCCGCGGGCACAATGGCGAAATAAGTAAGCATCCGTTGTAGGTCGCTCTCACTCATTACGATTTGGTGGCTTTCGAGTTGACGGGTGGGAATGTTCAGCAGGCTGGTGCGATCTAGCGCCCAATTTGCCGAGTTGATAAACAGGGTATGATTGCCAAAGGCACGCAAACGGTTGTTGGTAATGAAGTCGGAGTTGCCGAACACAACCAGTCGTCCACCTGGAATAGTAATCCCTAATTCGATACCCGAGCTGCGGGATGATACAGTTGCAATGCTGATCGGGCCTGGTTGATCACGGGCGGTATCAAATACGATCGGCTCTTGAGTGCGATAGTCGCGCTCAGCCCAGCTTTGCTCCGAAGTGCCGATTAATTGATGGACTTGCAGGCGGCTATCATTGGCCGATGCCGGGTCAATGCGTACGGAGCGGGGTTGGCCGAAGAGTGCGGTTATTTGGTAGTCGATCAGCAGTTGAGTGATCGGGTGTTCGGCAAAACGACGAATGATCAGGTCACCGCCTTGAGCGCGGAAGTCAGCACCGACATCAACGACAACATTGTCCTCTGCGAGGACTCCCCAGTCGAAGAAGAGTTCATCCATCCCATGGCGTCGGCCCGGATCAATCAGTGTAATCATGCGGCCGTTGCGATCGCTCATGTAGCGTCGCAGCTTTTCAACTTCTTCTGGTTGGAGGCTGGCTTGAGGGGAGGGCACGACTACGAGTGAGGCATCTTCAGGCACGGTTTTATCGATAGCTAGATCCAGTGTCGCTACTTCGAAGTTACGCTCACTGAGGAAGCTTTCGAGTTGAGACAGTCCGCGTAGTGGATCGACATCATCGAGGCGCATTTCGCCATGCCCTACCAGAAAGTAGATCTTTTGTGCCTTCTTTGAAGATACGTCGAGAATCGCAGATGTAAATACCTGCTCGCCTCGAAAGCCGCGCGTCTTGCCATCATCGTATTCGTAGAGGCCTATTTGGCTGATCTCACGCACCTTTTCGCCAGAGGCGATGATGATCGCATTTTCTTTGGTTAAGTTGTAGTTTGTAGCAAGTTCTTGAGCGCGTTTACGTTGACGATAGATGTCGACAAATTCGACTGTGACATAGGCCTTACCGTCGCGCATGCCTTCGAACTCATACTCACGTAGCAACTTTTTGAGATCCTGGCGAATGATTCCGAATTGGTCTTCTTCGGTCTCTTTCGGGATGGTTACGATAATTTCGACGGGCTCTTTGAGTTGGCGAATGTAAGCCTTCGATTCGGGCGCAAGCGTATAAGCGCCTGACTTTGTGAGATCGAAGCGTTTAAAATAGTTCGCTGAGATAAAATTCAGAGCGATGATGAGGCTAAGGCTTAGCAGTATCTGCACCAAACGGTTGATGGCGCGGAAGCGTCTAGCAAAGCGGAATTCATTAAAACGGCTTGGTTTCATTAGGCTTTCGCTTCAATCACAAGAGTGGATAATCCCAGCAACAGAGCACCTGTGCTGATATAGTAAAAGAAAGGGCGTGTATCAATTACACCGCGGGAGAAGTCATCGAGATGCTCGAAGATCTGTAAATAGTTAACCAGTTCACTCGCCCAGAATGCTAGTTCTGCTCCATTTTCGGCGATATTACCGAGCTGCTGCCCGCCGATAATGGCGACGAACAGTGTGGTGAAGCTGAGCATCCCAGCCACTAGTTGACTGCGGGTAATGCTACTGGCAAAGATGCCAATAGAAATAAATAGGACGCCGCTGAGCGCGAGAAACGCGAAGCCGCCAATGATTGGTGCAGTTTCTAGCAGGCTGCCGCTGACTGCAGCACTGGGAAAGAATTTCGAAGCAATTAGCGGGAAGCTAAGCGTCGAAAGCCACAGCAGCATGTAAAAAATATATGCACCAGAGAATTTACTCAGAATGACTGCCACGCGCGAGGTTGGGGTGGTCATTAAAGTATCCAGTGTGCCAGTACTGCGCTCGCCGGCAACACTTCGCATGGTCAGCAACGGCACGACAAAGAAGACTGGAATCCAGAAAATCTTCAGAAACTGAACGATAGGGAGACTTTCTTCAGGTGTATTGATCATCCCGCGTAGGATTGCCCAATAGAGGAAGCCCATGAGGCTAACAAACAGGACCGCTGCAATATAGGTGGGCGGGCTAATCAAGAGCATTCGAAGCTCGTGCCTGAGGAGTGTAAAGAAGTTACGCATTATAAAAAACCGATATTTATGCCTTCGCCACTGCGATTGCTTTGGGGCTGTCCATGGTTTCCTCCCATGAGCGTTTGGTGGCAGCGAGGAATATTTCTTCGAGGTTGGGCGCGTATGGGGCGAGACTGCGCAGGGTGCAGTCGGTCGATTCGCTAAGTGCGGCGATCAATTGCGGTCCGAGGTCACCATGACCTTCAGCGCGAAGTGAAAGACGTAAGCTATCACCCTCGCTAACTTCTTTTTCTAGAATCTCCGCTTCGATTCCTTTTGTTTTTAAAGCTGCGGTGACATTTTGCTCAGTGCCTTTTACTTCGAGGTTGAAGCGCTTGCCAGGGAGGAATTCTTCGCGCAAGCTATCGCTAGTGCCACTGGCAACGACACGGCCGCGGTTGATAATAATAACGCGGTCGCAGGAACGTTCGATCTCCGGTAAAATGTGACTAGAAAGCACCACGGTCAGGCGTCCGCGTAAGTTATTGATCAATTTGCGGATCCCCTGAATTTGATGCGGATCGAGGCCGATAGTTGGCTCGTCCATGATGATTACCTCGGGGTCGCCAAGCAGTGCGTCGGCAATCCCGACACGTTGACGAAAGCCTTTTGAGAGTGTGCCAATTATTTTACGTCGCGCCGTACGTGCTAGGTCGCAGGTCTCCATTACATTCAATACAGTATCGCTAATTTTGCGACCTGGCACACCCTTGAGGCGCGCGCGGAAGCGTAAATATTCGACCACGCGCATATCATCCGGCAGCGGATTATTTTCGGGCATATAGCCAATCCGTTGCTTTACCTCATGAGGATTGTTCGCGACTGGAATCCCGCCAACCCATGCTGAGCCGGAGGTCGCTGGCATGATGCCAGACAAAATACGCATAGTGGTACTCTTGCCCGCGCCATTGGGGCCGAGAAACCCGACGATCTCACCTGGTTTGACTGTAAAGCTTACGTTCTGAATCGCAGTAAAGGCACCGAATTTTCGGGTTAGATTTTCAACGCGTATGCTGGGGGTGGTCTCCATAAATTTTGGTTTATCGCTGCGGATAGGAAAAATTGCTGTTACAAGTGTTAAGGTTTGAACGAAAGTTGAGGCGGCATCAAGGCTAGTGAAGCGGTATTTTCTTCGATCCGCTAAGAATTAGCTGTTTAGATAAGATTCTGCTTTCCAATAGTCTAGGATTTGGTGACTTTGGTTCCCACATGATTACGACGACAGAAGCCCTCGCAGATGCAGTGCAGGCCGCTCAAGCGGCTGGTGCAGTAGGCATCGACACTGAATTTGTTTGGGATCGCACCTACTATCCGACACTTGGGCTTGTTCAAATTGGCTATCCAGATGGGCACTGTGAGCTGATTGATGCGCCAGAAATTGAGGATTGGTCGCCGTTCGCCGTCCTCATGGCAGACGAGAATACCGTCAAGATCCTTCACGATGCACAGCAGGACCTTACCATTCTCAAACGCGCTTGCGGAGCCTATCCTAAAAATATCTTCGATACGCAGCGATCTGCTGGATTTGTGGGTCTCTCCTCTACAATATCCCTGAGCGAGCTGCTCAAGACCTTATTAAAAGTGCGTTTAGATAAGTCGGAGACGCGCTCCAACTGGCTGGCACGACCGCTTTCAGACAAGCAGGAGAAATACGCCGAAGACGATGTACGCTATTCTACCCGCCTGATGGAGCAGATTATGGCAAAGGCGGATGTCCTGGGGCGTCAACAGTGGATCATTGACGAGATGAAGTACTACGAAAATGAAGACTTGTACCAAGAATTCCACCCCGATGCGGACATGCCGCGGGTGCGTGGGAGTGGCTCCTTGACGAATCAGCAGCGCAACATTGTAAGGGCACTCGGTTCCTGGCGTGAGCTTAAAGCGCGTCAGCGCAATTTACCGCGTAATTTTATCTTATCCGACGATGCCATCGTCTCTCTAATGAAAAAAACGCCGACTTCAGCTGAAGCGATTCAGCCCAGCCGTGGTCTGACAGAGCGCTGCTTACAGCACAATCGTGGTAAGATTTGGGCGGCGATCGAGCGTGGGCTAGAGGGAGACTTACCTCCATTAGCGAATGGCCGGCATAAAGGGCCAGCACCCGATGATGGATATGAATCTCGCGTCGATCTGACTTTAGCCCTGATTAAAGGCATTTGCTTGGCAGCGCAAATCGATCCGCCTCTGATTGGCAATCGCGCCGATGTGACCGCATTCGTGCTTGAAGCCGAAGTCGCGGATGCCGAACGTCACCGGATCCTGCGCGGCTGGCGGGCTGAGTTTATCGGCAACCGTTTGCTAGGAGTGCTGAAAGGCCAGGGCTCTATTGTGATCAACATGGAGACCAAGCTACCTGAGCTAATTGATTGAGGAGAGGGTTGAAGAGAGTAGGGTTGAGACTTGAGTGAATTCAGAGAATCGCTTCCTATAACACGAATGGACTGTGTACGCTTGCCCTCCGGGCGGCTGAAGTCACATTTGAATCTGCTCTGGGAGTTCAAATATGCCATAAAGTGATGTCTGCTTACAAAAAAACCTCTCGTGAAAGCGAGAGGTTTAATTTCTTCAAAATGGTGCCAAAGGGCAGATTTGAACTGCCGACCAAAGGCTTATGAGTCCTCTGCTCTACCACTGAGCTACTCTGGCGTCCGATTTGAAAGGATGCTCAGAAAAGGAGTGTTTGCACCTATGTCAAGCCTTGGTGATGTGCTTTTCGTCAAATTAAAGAGCACTTTATTTCGTCTGGGTTGTTGGGGCGAGTGCTTTTTTGGCGACAGATACGCGGAATCCGATTTAATGGATACTATGTTTACAGGAATCGTAGAAGAAACAGGGGCAGTGGTGTCCTTTGAAGAACAGGAAAATTCATGGCGCTTGGTGTTAGCGGCAGAGGTCGTGACTCAGGGTTTACAGATGGGCGATAGCGTCGCCGTGAATGGTTGTTGCCTCACTGCGGTCGCTTTTGATCAGTCACGTATTGAGTTTGATTTACTCGGCGAGACCAAGCGGTTGACCTCGATCGATGGGCTTGGGCCGGGTGGCAAAGTGAACCTAGAGCGGGCGTTACTACCGAGCACCCGTATGGGTGGGCACTTCGTATCCGGGCATGTCGACGGCACCGCAGTGATTGAAGCGATTGAGCCGCGTGGTAAAGATTTCTATTTCCGTATCCGACCAGACGCCGATAAGCTCAAGTATATCGTCAGTAAAGGCTGCATTACGGTAGACGGTATTTCGCTGACTGTCTCGGAAGTCGACGCTACCGGTTTTGCTATTTGGCTGATTCCACATACGATGGAAGTCACGAACCTACATACCAAAAAAGTCGGCGACCGAGTGAATCTAGAATACGACTTGATTGCCAAGTACGTCGAAAAGTTGTTTGCGCCAGAGGTCTAGGTATTACTTTGAGTGGCCTCAGGAAATTCGTTAGGGGCAGTGATTTGCATACTGCGAAAAATTAACCCCGCAGCTGCTGCGGCGACGATTTGCACGATGCTGTAAAGTGCGAATGCATGCCATGGAATGAAGCCGTTGATGCAGAGCGCCAGTGTGACCGCTGGATTAAACGCAGCAAATGAGATTGGCCCGACTGCATAGGCACCCGCAGCGACGATGGCTCCAATCGCGAGTCCATAAAATCCATTGCCGACGGTACCTTTAGCAATCGCGACATTAAGAATCACCCACATTAGAGCGAAGGTAAATGCCAACTCTGCGACGATGACGCGAGTGGTGTTGATTTCAATGGCGGTGACTTCTGCAAGCCCTGTTGGATTGAGCACTGAGATCGTCAACGCAGCAGCCAGTGCCCCTAAAAAAATGACAGTAACAAATGGCAGGAAGGCTTTTGCGCTGTGCGTCCCTGCGCAGAGGTATGTGACTGTTGTCGCAGGATTAAAATGGGCTTTCGATAGATGGCCGCATGAATAGACCAGCGCCGCCAAGCCGACGCCAACTGCGATTGGTGTGAGCTCTGCAGCACCAGGCGGTGTGATGCACATACCGATGATTAGATAGAGGAAGTAAGTGCCAATAAACTCGGCGATTAGTTTGTTTTTCATGGTATTGGGATGGTGTGCAGTGCGCGAGATACGATAAGGAGGTGTTGCCTTTGGATCTGGTATTTAGGATTTCAGATCACGCCTCTTTATGAGCTTCACGGTAGCCGTTAGCGTAGGCTTCAAATACGAGTTTGATCTCGTCGCGGATACGGCGAAAGGCGTCGATTTCAGATTCTCCCACACGCTGAGCGTGTGGGGGATCTTCGAAGCCCCAGTGGTAGCGGTTTACCATGCCCGGGAAAGTCGGGCAGACTTGGTCGGCATTGCCGCAGACAGTAATCACGGTGGTAATACCAGCATCGAGATATTGATCTAAATGATCTGAGGTGTGACCTTCGGTGCTGATGCCGAGTTCTTCAATTGCTTGCAATGCAAGTGGGTGGACGGCGCCCTTTGGTTTGGAGCCAGCGCTGAATACTTCAAAAAGGTCGCCAGCAGCGGCGCGTAAAATGGCTTCGGCCATGTGACTACGGCAAGAATTGCCAGTGCAGAGAATGAGGACTTTTGATTTGGACATAGAGTTGTTAGATGAAGGTTATTTGTTGCTGGGAGGGACGAGCTCCGCCTCGTCCGCGAATGATTTGTGAGTTTTGGCGGACGAGGCGGAGCTCGTTCCTCCAAGATTAGATTAAAGATAGTTCGCCAATAGGTTGAGCAGATAGCCGGTAAAAATAATCGCCAGAGTCGTGATGCCAAAATAGATCCCAATCAATTTGAGGTGCATCGTACGACGCAGCATGATCGCTTCGGGTAGACTGAGTGCAGCCATGGCCATCATAAATGCCAGTGCAGTGCCAAGAGGGATACCTTTTTGAAACAGTACGACGGCGATGGGTACGATCGCAGCACAGCTGCCATACATCGGTACACCAAGCACTGTTGCGATTGGCACGGAGAAGATGCCTGTGGCTGCCATCAGCGAGTGGATCGTATCCTGTGGCACATAGTTGTGAATGAACGCGCCGATGCCAACGCCAACGATCACCCAAAGCCAAATCTGCTGAATGACGCTCACGGCTTCGTCGAGTCCATAGCGCAGTCGGGTTATGATTGTGTGCTGAACCTCGGAATCGTCTGCACGTGCGCTATTAATGATGTCTTGTTCTAGGTAGTTGCTGAGTCCCATTTTGCCCAGAATTGCTCCAGCGACCGTGCCGATGAGTAAACCACTGCAGACATAGGCGATAGTGATGGGCATTCCGAATTCGCCTGCCATCAAGATGACCAAATATTCATTGATAATAGGAGAGGTGATCAGGAATGAGAAGGTGACGCCCAGAGGCACACCCGCCTTCAGCAAGCTGATGAATATCGGAATTGAGGAGCAGGAGCAAAAGGGAGTGATTGCACCAAAGAGTGCGGCGACAAAGTTCCCCACGATGCCACCCTGGCTCATCCAGGCCTTCAGTTTATGCTCGGGGAGGTAGCTGCGCAGCACGCCGATCACGAAGATCATGGCCGCCAGTAGCAGGAATATTTTGATGGTATCGTAAAAGAAGAAATGGACCGCTCCAGTGAATTTGGATTCGGGGTCCATTCCCGCCCAGTCGTAGATCAGGAGGTCGATGAGTTCGGTGAGCATGTGATGTGGTGAGATGCTTTTTGAGGGGTGAGACAGACATTTGCTTCGCCATCTCCGGCAAGCCTCCGTCTGTCTGTTAGTTTAAGCAGTTAGGACAGACAGGAATGTCTGTCTCACAGCGCTTTAGCAGCACTTGCCGCCTTTGCCCTTATCGTCGTCGGAGCAGCATGAGCTGTTCTTGGCTTGTTCGTCGGCTTTCTCCTTCATCGCTGTATCGACCTTGGTGAGGATGCGTTTGAAGAAGCCGGGCTTGGGAGCGTCGCTTGGCTGGAGATTGTTGGATGGTTGTTGGGTCATTTTGATGATGAGTGTGAGTGGCACAGACATTCCTGTCTGTGGTTCTGAAACAGACAGGAATGTCTGTATCACTTTAAGAGGTCAGCAGCATGGCTGCGGAGCGCAGACGGCTGTCGGGCAGTCCGGGCTGTCTTGTGTGATCTGTTGGATTAGCTGTTTGCGGGCTACGAGGTCACGTTGCAGTTGGTTGCATTCCGAGCAGTCGGCTTGCAGGAGATAATCGAGGTTGACGCGCAGCAGTCCGTGGACCGGTTGTGCCAAACTGTAGACCATCCAGGTCCCTTGGCGGTGTGCTTCGAGCAGACCAATTTGTTTCATGATCGCAAGCTGTTTGGAGGCCTTGACTTGCGGAATGTCTATGATCGTTTGCAAGTGACATACGCAGAGTGAACCCCCATCCAGTAGATTTAAGATCCGTAGTCGCTGCGGATCAGCGATACATTTGTAGATCTCTGATGCTTCCATTATGGCTATAATATACCTATTTTAGTATATACTGTCAATGGTATGTTTTTATGAGAGTTGAGAGTTGAGAGTTGAGAGTTGAGAGTTGGCGCGCCTACACATGGTCGAGGAATCAAAAGCATTGCCAGCTCGCGACGGTTTTTTTTGGGTAGCGCGCACCTCTTACTGATTATGCTGCTACCACTACTAATTTTTTCTGCGCTGCTGCTTGCGCTCGCGTATCGCTTTTATGGTCGTTTCTTGGAAACGCGCTGCGGGATCAACCCTAAACGTGAGACGCCAGCTTGTAAGGTGAATGACGGAGTGGACTATGTGCCGACGCGTGCTTCGGTGCTTTTTGGGCATCACTTTTCGTCGATCGCGGGCGCGGGGCCGATTGTGGGTCCAATTATTGCGGCATCGGTGTTTGGTTGGCTACCGACGTGGATTTGGATCATTGTGGGCTGTATCTTTGTTGGTGGGGTGCATGATTTTGGTAGCACGCTGATGTCGCTGCGCAGTGGCGGGCGCTCGATTACGTCGACTTGCCGAAAGTTGGTGGGTGAAACGACAGGTAAGTTGTTTTTGATTTTTGTACTTCTAGCGTTGGTGTATGTGATTGTGGTGTTTTTGGATATTACAGTGGCGGGCTTTATGGCGCAGCCAGCAGTAACGACGGCGTCGGGGTGGTTTATCTTAGTGGCTCTGGTATTTGGCGTGGTGGTGAAGCGCTCTCGCTTATCTTATAAAATCGTGATCCCGGCCTTCGTGTTACTGACGTACTTTGGTCTTTGGTTGGGGGTGCAGTTTCCTGCGCCTGCGATGAGTAAGGAGTTTTTGATGGGAGCCTTGGTATTGTATTGTTATGTGGCGGCGATTTTACCGGTCAGTACTTTGATGCAGCCTCGGGATTTCCTGAGTGCCACCTTTCTGTATGCGATTATGGCGATGGGAATGTTGGGGCTGTGCGTGCATGGAGGTGGCTTTGAGTTGCCGATGGTTACCAGCTTTGAGCCGAAGGACCTCCACTACATGGTGCCGTTTCTGTTTATTACTGTGGCTTGTGGTGCGTGTAGTGGGTTTCACAGCATTGTAAGCAGTGGTACGACTTCGAAACAAATTCAGACCGAGCGTGATGTGCGTAAAGTGTCGTACGGGGCAATGTTGGTCGAAGGCCTGTTAGCGGTGTTTGCACTCGCTTGTATTGGTGTGGTTGGCTCGTTTGAGGGCGCGCCGCTAAATGCATTTTCCGGCGGTGCGGCAGTGTTTTTTGGTGCGTTGGGCGTGCCGCTCGAGCTGGGCGCGACCTTTGCGACTTTGGCAGTCAGCACCTTCCTGCTGACCACTTTAGATACGTGCACTCGGTTAACTCGTTTCTTGGTCGAAGAGTTGTTTGATTGGCGCGGTGCGAGCAGTCGCTACCTGGGCACATTTCTAGTGTTACTGTTACCTGCAGTGTGCGCCTTTGGCACGTTCACTGGCCCAGATGGCACGGTCATACCTGTGTGGAAAGCAATTTGGCCGCTGTTTGGTGCGACCAATCAATTATTAGCGGCTTTGGCGTTGATTACATTTGTGGTCTTCTTAAAGCATCGTCGGATCGCTTTTGCCTTTGCGCTGGTACCTGCAATTGCCATGAGTATCATGCCGGTTATGGCGTTGGTGATGATGGTCATTCAACACGGGCCGTTGAGCCTCTTAGGGGGGATCGCTCTGGGCATGGTACTGCTGGGAGTTTACGTCACGTTGATGTCGTTGAAGTTTGTTTGTACGCCTGCGGTGGCGGTGGCGGGGTGAGTGATGTGATACAGGCATTCCTGCCTGTTTTTTGGGAGGAGAACAGACAGGAATGTCTGTATCACGGGAGGAGAACAGACAGGAATGTCTGTATCACGGGAGGAGAACAGACAGGAATGTCTGTATCACGTTCACTTGCGGTATTATTGTGATCCGTTAGCTATAAGTGATGACAATGGAGTCACTGAATGCTGAGGTTGAAATGCGGTCGCGTAATTTACCGCATTGGACGCGGGATGGGGCTGTGTATTGGGTGACTTTTCGGCTCGCGGACTCATTGCCTCAAGAGAAGGTGGCGCAGTTGAAGGCGGAGCGTGAGGAATGGGCACTGCAGAATCCTGAGCCGTGGACTGCGGAGCAACAACGGGACTCTGCGACGCGGTTTACGAAACGTGTGCAGACTTGGCTGGATGCTGGGTATGGGAGTTGCGTGCTAGGCCGGTCGATAATTCGTAAGCATGTGTGCAATTGCCTGCTGCGATTCGATGGGACGCGTTTGCGGCTTCATGCGGCGGTGATTATGCCGAATCATGTGCATGCGCTGGTGGAGCCTTTGGGGGAGTCTGAGTTATCTGATTTACTGAAAGGAATCAAAGGCGCGAGTGCTCGCTTAGTGAATCAGGCGCTAGGGAGGTCTGGTGTGTTTTGGATGGACGAGTCCTATGATCGTATCGTCCGAAACAGCAAAGAGTATGCTTATTTTTTACGCTACATCCGTGAGAATCCTGTGAAGGTTCAGTTGGCGGAGGCGGAGTATTGGCTCTACTTTATGAAGTCGTGAAAGAGTGAGTGTGAAACAGGCATTGCTATGCCATCTCTGGTAGACCTCCGTCCTGCCTGTAGCTTAGGGTAAGTGCTGGCTCTGGAACAGACAGGAATGTCTGTATCACATTTTTACGCTTATAGTAGTTCGGCGATGGAGCCGAAGTCCGGATCGTAAAGGCGCTTATAGGTACGTACTGCCAAGCTGTCGGTCAGGGCGGCAGTGAAATCACACAGTCGGCGGTGGCGCGCGGTTGTGGTCGTCTCGTGTTTAATCAGCTCCTGCACTTGCACGGGTAAGATGCGGAGGCCGCTGCCGTCTTCGTTGGCACAGTGCTCGCAAAGGGCGCTGAAGAGCTTTCCTAAAATGTGGCCGCCTTTAAATTCAATTTGTTGAAGCTGCGGCGAGCGGAAAATTAGGTCGAGCGCGATGCGCTTATAGAGTTTGCTCTCGGCCTTGACTTCGGCAGCGATGGTGAGGTCGAAGGCGTGGCGGTTGGTGCGGTCGCTCAGGAATCCATCTCGCTTGGTCAGGGTGCAACCATGAACAAAGCGGCCGATGCGTGCGCCGAAATGAGATTCATAGCGGTCTTCGCGGATGACTTGGCAGAGCTTATCGATGAGTGCGCTTTCAGGGGCGTTAAGTGTTTGGCTTGCGGCCCACTCAGTGAGGCTACCGACATTGATATAGCGCGCATGGATGCCATCGACGATGTCATTCAATGAGTATGCGGTGTCGTCCGCCCAGTCCATAATTTGGCACTCGATACTTTTAAAATCGTTCAGCGCTGTGGGTGTGCTGAGTGCTTCAGGGACTTGTTTGCTGTCGAAAATCGTGCGGCGCCAATGTACCTGTTCATCGTAGATAAAGTGGTGCTCGGGATAATTGAGCGTACCGTCTCGGTTTTGGCCGATGCATTCGCTATGGAGCGCTTTGTATTTCATCACGCCGTCTAGAAAGGCTCGGGTGGGGGCGATGCCTTTGGTTGCACCTGGGCGTTCGTAGATGAGTTCGGTAAGGATACGCAGGGTCTGGCCATTGCCTTCAAAGCCGCCATGTGGGCCCATCATCTCGTTGAGTTTACGTTCACCAATGTGACCGAACGGTGGATGCCCCATGTCATGAGCGAGACCCACTGCTTCAGTTAAGTCGGCATCAATATAAAAGGAGTCATTTAGCTGATCCGAACGGGCGCGCAAATATTCGCAAATCGATCGCCCGATTTTAGCGACTTCGATTGAGTGCGTCAGGCGTGTGCGGTAAAAGTCGTATTCGCCAGACTGGAAGACTTGCGTCTTGGATTGCAGCCTTCTGAACGGGTAGGAGAAGATGATACGGTCGCGCTCGATTTGAAAGGCGTTGCGATAATCGGACTCGGCGACTGGAGTATTAGGGAAGCGTTCGAGGTCGAAGTCGTTGTAGAAAGTGTTCATTATGCGGATCTAGCTTGTTTGCTTTGGATAGTCAGCTTACAAGCAAGCATGATCTCAACCATGAAATATTCCAAATCTTCTTTCGTACTCGTCTGTCTATGTGCGGGTGTCGTATTGGCCGCTATTAGCTCGAGGGCGGAAGCTCGTATCGGGGAGCGCAAGGACTCAATTGAGCGACGCTTGTTTTCATCGGGTGGCATCGTGTATCGTGATGATATTGTTGAGCAAGCCCGCCGTAGGGGCATGCCTTATTTAAAGTATCTTGAGCTGCTGCCTGAATCGTCCGAAATCCGCATCTATTATAAGACTGCAAATGGGCGTCGACCCGCATCTAAAGAGTTAGACGCAAAGCGTATCTTGGCAGGCTGGGATGTGCATGTACTTTATGTGGATGGTAAATCTGTGATCGAAGTCTACAAGCGCAGCCAAGCGATGACAGACTATGAGTATAACCAACTTCTAGCGCTACAGGCAGATGGCTCATATTGGAAAAAAAAGGAAAAAGCTCCTAAATCAGCTGATCAGCAGAAGTCAGCGGAGGATATCTCAGCGTTTGGTTACGAAATGCAGACTGCCAATGGTACCGTGGGCGCCAAGAAGATCGGCAATGGCTTACTGTTTTTTGATCGCGAGTTGGATCAATTGCTGGCTGAAATGAGTGATTCTGATCAGATGGAAAAGGCGCCGATCAGCGTGCAGGGCTTCTAAGCCGACGATTTCGCATTTGTGGGTTGAAAAATCCCACAAGCATGGCTTGTTAGGCCGCGAGTATTAAAATGCAGTGACCACTGTTTTTGTGTGGTTCTAAGTTTCACGTGTTTCACTTTTTATAAGATTATGGCAAAAGATTGGCTCGAAGGGATCGAAGAAGCGTATGACGTCGTGGTTATTGGCTCGGGATTAGGCGGATTAACCGGCGCGAATTACCTAGCGAAAAATGGTCATAAGGTGCTCTTGTTGGAGCATCATTATCAATTTGGTGGGCTCGCGACATGGTTCAAGCGCCCTGGGGGGCATATTTTCGATATTTCCCTACATGGTTTTCCTCATGGTATGGTGAAATCCTGCCGCAAATATTGGACTAAAGAAATCGCTGATTCGATCCACCAGCTCAAAGATGTACGCTTCATCAATCCGCAGATGAATGTGTGGACCACTTTCGAGCGTGAAGATTTTACCAATATTTTGGTCAACGACTTTAAGGTAGATCGTGATAAGGTCGAAGGGTTCTACGACCATTTGCGGGCGATGAACTTCTACGACGATAACACCCAGACGACGGGGGAAATGTTTGAGGAGTTTTTCCCAGGCCGTACGGATGTGCACCGGCTATTGATGGAACCAATCTCCTATGCAAATGGTTCGCATATTGATGATCCAGCGATCACTTACGGTATCGTATTTTCCAACTTCATGAGTAAGGGTGTTTTCACATTCCAAGGCGGCACTGATACGCTCATTAAAAAGATGGTGGCCGAGCTGAAGAGCAATGGCTGCGAAGTGCGAAAGTGTGCACTGGTTGAAGGCGTGGATGTGGAGGACGGTCAAGTTGTGGGCGTCCGAGTGCGTAGCCAAAATACTGGCGGTGAGGCCTTCCCGGTACGTTCGGTACGCTGTAAGGCGGTGCTTTCAAATGCCAATGTGCGCAATACGATTGAATACCTCGTCGGCGAAGATAAATTTCCGGCAGACTTTGTTAAGGAAGCCAAGGCGGTTCGCAATAATACCAGCTCTTGCCAAGTCTACATGGGCATCAAGAAGGGGGAGACGATTCCAAATATCGGTGACCTTGTATTTACCTCGAGAGCACCTGAGTATACCATTAATGAGCTGACTTCGATTCACACCAGCAGCCATACCTTCTCGGTTTACTATCCGGAAACCCGCCCGCACTTGGCGAGTGATCGCTACACCGTGGTCGCTTCGCTCAATGCTCGTTGGGATGAGTGGGAACAACTAACAGATGAGGAGTACGAGGCTGAAAAAGCGCGTATGTGTGAAGAATGTGTGAGCAGCTTGGAGACTTTTATCCCTGGCGTACGTGACAAGATCGACCACATCGAAGCTGCGACCCCACGCACCGTGAATTATTATACGAAGTCCATGCAGGGCACCTCATTTGGTACTAAGTTTGAAGGCCTGAAGGTCTCGATGGAGTTGTCAGAGAAAATCGGAGGCTTATACCATGCTGGTTCAGTTGGTATTATTATGTCTGGCTGGCTGGGTACGATGAATTACGGGGTGATCACCGCCAACAAGATCGACAAGCGCTTGTTTGAACTCTCGAAAGGGTAGCGTTCGCAACGTTTGTACACCTCAGCAATCCAGCTTTCAGTCCACTGCCAAGAGACTCCCGTTTGGATGCGTAAGCAACCTTACGAGTCGCCTGCAGCATAATTGATGCAGTTATTTCTCGTTCATTCTTGATTAATCTTGTAGGCGAGTTTGAGCCCAATCACGCCGTCCACCCACGAATCGTCAATGTCCACTTTTTCGCTGCTGGATTTAAAACTCCACTTATGGTCAGTGTATTGAATGCCAGCATACGGAGTGAGTGATAGAGCGCCTTCAGGGAAAGCGACGTAGGCGATGGTAAGTTCCACGCCGGTGCGCTCGAAGTTGTTTTTAGCGTGCATTTCGCGGGTTTAGTCATTGACTCGACGCTATGGACGAAATTCTCCGCACAATACCACACCGCCCCCCGTTTCTTTTTATCGACGAGATTGTCGAAATTCGTGAAGACGGCGCTACTTGTAAGCGTACGATCCGCATGGAGGAGCCGCAGTTTGAGGGGCACTACCCAGGAAACCCGATTATGCCTGGAGTCTTACTCTGTGAGGCTTGTTTTCAAGCCGGAGCTATTTATCTCGGTAAGCAGATCGAGAAGGAAGGCCGCGCGCTTGCAGATGTGACTCCGGTTCTTTCGCGCATCAGTGATGCACGCTTTAAGCAGATGGTGAAGCCTGGTGATGATGTGGTCATTGAGGTGACGATGAAGGAGACAGTCAGTAAATTCTTTTTTATGAAGGGCAAAGTACTGAAGAACGGTAAGCCAGCACTCACGATTGAGTTTGCACTGGCAATGCTCGAAGCGGAGGCAGGTAAGTGAGTTTTCTAGCACTCGAAGGTAAGCGCTTCCTAGTCATGGGAGTTGCGAATCGAAAAAGTGTGGCGTGGGCGATTACCAAGTCCCTTGAAGCCGAGGGCGCAGAGGTGATTCATAGCGTGCGCTCCGAGGCACGTTTGGAGAGTTTACAAAAACTTCTTGGCGATCGCAAAGCATACATCTGCGACGTGGAGTTTCCAGAGCAGATCGTTGCGCTCGCGGAGCAGGTGAGCGCGGAGTATGGCGAACTTGATGGCCTTGTACATTCGATCGCATTTGCAAACTATTCTGAGGGATTTAAGCCATTTCATGAGACCGTGCGAAAGGACTTTTTGCAGGCCACTGCAATCTCTGCTTTTTCTCTGATTGAAGTAGCGGGTGCCTTTAAGCCATTTTTGAAGAACGATGCTTCAGTGGTGTCGATCGGTATCTCATCTACAGATGTGACCGCAGAAAACTATGGTTACATGGCGCCGATCAAGGCGGCCCTCGAGACTTCGTCTTATAATTTGGCAAAATCGTTTGGAGCTGATACGCGCGTGCGGTTTAATACGGTGAATGCTGGACCGCTTAAGACCAGTGCCTCGGCAGGGATTCCCGGCTATTTGGAGAGCTATTTGTACGCAGAAAAGCTGACTTTTCGTAAGCAGAACCTGACGACGCAGGAAGTTGCCAACACTGCAGTCTTTTTGTTGAGCCCCGCTTCCACTGGTATCAATGGGCAGGGACTCGTGGTCAATGCGGGCATGGACCGTAACTATTTTGACAAAGAAGTGGTTAGCTTAGCGATGCGCCCAGAGAAAAAGTGATCAAGCGACTTGTTGTGGCGTGCTTGACTACGGCTCGACGAAGACTGGCATATTGACATGCACGGCATGCAGTACTGTTTGCGCATTCCAGTTGGCCAAGCGAAAGCATCCACTGGATTCAGTGCGGCCAACTTTTTCAGGTTCAGGCGTTCCGTGGATGCCATAGCTGGGTAGGTTGAGTCCGACCCAAACCGTTCCAACTGGGTTGTTGGGCCCGGGTTGAATGATGAATTTTTGAGTGATACCTTCGCGTGCTGCAGTGCTGGTTAAAATAGCTGGATTGAAGGTATAGTTTGGCTCATTGACGCGAACGTTTACTCGCAGTTCACCGCTGGGGCGTTTTTCGATACGGCGAGCGATGCTAACTGGGCAGTGAAACAGCAGTCGATGGTCGGCGCTAAAAGCCTGCAGGGCTCGCTCGGAGAGTTTGATCTGCAAGTAAGCGGCAGTTTCGTTAACGCGAAAGGGGGGTACGTATGGTATGAAGATCGTATCTCCAATCGATAGGTCGTGCCAGTTGGTGTCGGGATTTAAACTGTCGATTAAATCAGGATCGCTCTGTGATTGTTCGGCAATCATTTCGCGGAGAGAATAGAAGCGCAGTTTGTCGAGCGCGCCAAGTGCCTGCCAATTTGGCGGCTTATTGCCCACATCACTGAAGTCTGCTCTGGTAAGTTCACGTGTTATAAAAACCGGTTCTTGGATTTTTAAATCGTGAGCAGTGGTGACATCAAAGATACCTGTGAGCGGCAATTTATGAGCGGTCTGGTAAGCGAGCAGGGCGCGTTTGGTTTGTGAGCCATTAGTTCCGTCAATAGAGCCAGGGGAGAAGCCTTCTCTGGCTAGGGCGATTTGTAGTTCGGTGGTATTGTTAATCGAGCGTGCTGTATTCGCGATATTTGCGAGTTCGCGTAACTGCGGCCAATAATAAATAGTGGCAGCGATTAAGCCAAATAAGACGAATAGTCGGGCAAGCCAGTGTTTGAACACACTTGTCCTAGCCTGTTTGGCACGACGCTTGCGGGGCTTCGTTCTGCGTGAGCTAGTTGATTTTCTGGCCAAAGTATTGGGTAGGACTGCTCATCAAGTCAGGGAGAGGTTTCATTTCAGAGCCCTTTATGGTGATCAGCGGGTGCGATTTGAGCGAATTACGTGGGCTCTTGTTGGTTGTGGACGCGCTTCGACATGATAGCAAGCATCCCCAGTAGCGTATTTTCGCCTAACCTAAAACGCCTCCTTTCTGTCGAAAGGAGGCGTTTTTTGTTAAGGCATTTTAGCGAGTGCATGCGCTCGAGATCACGAAGCAGGTCGATTCGCTACAGTATTTTTAGCCAGACTTTCCACTCTGGGATTGCCTCGCTTAGATCATTTGGAGCTGAGTTGCTCGAGGATCTTGTAATTACGCTGAATCATCGCAGACGGGTCTTCGAGAAGTCCTGCCGCGACGCGTGCATTGTCTAAGAGCTGTTCACTGATGAGCGAGGCTCGCACTTCGTCTGAACCATGCAGAGCAGCGAGGTTTTTTACGAGCGGGTGCCGCGGGTTGATCTGTAGCTTTACCGGCGGTTCTCCACCCATTGCTGCTGCATCGCCGCCTTGCTGTTGTTGCATGGCCTTCATCATCTTGCGCATCTGTGCGGTCATCATTTTGTCGCCATTAATAATCATGGCCGGACTGCCGACTAAGCGCTCGCTGGCAGACACTTCGCTGACGTTGTCCCCTAGCTTATTCTTAATGAATGTGCAGAGCCCTTCCGTTGCATCTGCGGAGAGTGCCTCTTCCTTGTCAGTGTCTGTTTCCGGAGCAATAGCATCTAGGTCGATGCCGTCGGAATCGGCCGAGACGAAGTTTTTCTCGTCAAACGCACGGGCGTGGTTCATCACGAATTCATCGATTGGCTCGTAGAGGTAAAGTACTTCAATGTTACGCGCTTTGAAGGCTTCGAAGTAAGGACCAGTTTCGATTGCTTGGCGGCTGGCGCCGGACAGGTAGTAGATTTCTTTTTGCCCTTCGGGAGCACGTGAGAGATAATCTGCCAGGCTGGAAGTGCTGCCTTCTTCGGTGTATGATGACTCGTAGCGTAGAAGCTTTAGTAGCTGGTCGCGGTGAGTGAAGTCGGTGGTGACTCCTTCCTTGAGGAACAATCCAAAAGACTGCCAAAAATCGTCGTAGACTGCAGGCTCTTTCTTGGCCTTTTCTTCAAGTGTTTTAAGAAAGCGCTTGGTAATGACCTTATTCAGTTTCTGAATCAGGCTGCTGTCCTGCATTGATTCGCGAGAGATATTCAGCGGCAAGTCTGCACTGTCGACGACACCGCGCACGAAGCGCAGCCAGTCTGGCAGCAAGTTCTTTGGTTCGTTGTCGATCAGGACTTTGCGGCAGTATAGTGCGACGCCTGGTTCCATTCGGCCGAAACCAAACCCCTCCATATTTTCAGTTGGGGCGAACAGCAAAGCATTGATTTCAAGTGGTGCATCGGCGGCGAAGTGGAGCCAGAAACGAGGATCATCGAATGCCTTGGCTTGGAACTTGTAGAATTCCTTGTACTCCTCTTCGGTGATGTCGTTTTTGTTTTTAAGCCAGATCGCACCGATGGTGTTGAGGGCCTCGCCATCGACTTTGACTGGGAACTGCACAAATGCGGAATATTTTTTGATGATCTCTTCGATCCGGTCTTTTTTCGCGAAGTCTTTATATTCCTCTTTCAGCGAGATGACGATACGAGTACCGCGGCGCTCATCGTCTGTTTCTTCGATTTCATAGGAGCCAGAGCCATCGCTCGACCAGCAGAGGCTTTGGCCGTCCGCTTGCCATGAACGAGTGTAGACTTTTACAGAGTCTGCAACCATGAATACGGAGTAGAAGCCGACGCCAAACTGGCCGATCAAATTATCATTGCGCTCGCCGCCTTCTTTCAGGGCATTCAGAAATGCTTTCGAGCCTGAGTGCGCGATGGTGCCGAGATTTTCGATCAGCTCGTCGTGCGTCATGCCAATGCCAAAGTCTTTGATCGTAATCGTGCCAGCTTCCTCGTCCGCAGAAACTTGAATCTCAAGATCGAGGTCTGCGTCGAAGATATCCTTTTCAGTGATTTGCGTATGGCGCAGTTTCTCGGTGGCATCCGATGCGTTGGAAACTAGCTCACGGACAAAGATTTCTTTATCTGTGTAAAGAGAGTGGACCACAATATCGAGGACTTGCTTGACCTCAGCTTGGAATTCGTGGCGTTCAGGTGTTTGTGTACTCATATGTATGCTGTTTGTGTGTTCGTAAAAAAGAAGAGCAGGAAGCTAGCCAGCTACATGCAAAAATCAAGTGTTCTCCCTCATGGATTGTTCTTTGTGACCTGTCAGTGTCGAGAATGGTATAATTTAGCATTATTTTTAAGATTCCTTGCTGACCTAGCAGACTATTTGGTGCAGATTTTGTGGGTGCTCAGCAATGCATTCAAAAAAACTAAAAAATAATTTGAACGTTCAGACGACTGGCCCGTCTATCTCTATATAACGGTATTT
The DNA here is from genome assembly GCA_030829145.1 of Verrucomicrobiota bacterium. GTDB lineage: Bacteria > Verrucomicrobiota > Verrucomicrobiia > Opitutales > Coraliomargaritaceae > Lentimonas. The sequence goes on from JAURBE010000006.1 coordinate 26,338, forward strand.
GTTAGTTTGTTGTTTGTAAAAGGCGTCGTCTCGAAAGAGGCGGCGTTTTTTTATGAACAAACCTCAGCTGTGACACTCAGAGAGTGGCGCTGTTTTCGGTCTTACGAATCAATTAGCAGGTCCCGATAGGGTCAGCCACTACACTGTCAAAGCTCAAGTTGTGCTTGGATGGCGGGCGCTTGTTGCAGCGCTGCTTGGAACTCTCCGATGTCAAAGTCGGCGACTATGAAATCGCCGAGCACAAAGGTCGGTGTCTTGGTCTGGCCACTGAGCTGTACCATTTGGTCCATGAAGACTTTGTTACTACGTACTTCGCGTGTTTCTAGGCGAATGTTGTTTGCGCGGAAGTAGCTGAGCGCTTCGTCGCACCATGGGCAGCCATTTTTGATATAAAGGATCGGTGTATTCATTCTGTGTGATCTAGATTGTTATACTCGGAAAATGCTACTGTAAAAGGCTGAGGCAATTACAGCTTACGAACCTGAAAGATATGTGCAGGGCGTTGGTGCGGATTGATCTTCACGAAATTGCGCGAGCCTTGCCAGGTATATTCGGTTTCGTATGGATTGTAGAGATCACGTACGGTGAAGCTGTCGTGTTCGCCGAGCCCCAAATGGTTCAGTGGTAAGTGAATGAAGCCGCTATGAGTCTGTTCCCAATCCATGTTGACCACAATCAAAATTTGGTCCGAGCGGTCCCAGTTTTGCTTTAGGTAACAAAGCAGATTTGGGTTATCGGAATCAGCAAAGAATAGATTGAAGGTACGCTGCAAAGCGGGGTGATGATTGCGGATGCCATTGATGCGGGCAATCTCGTCTTTGAGATGTCCTTGTTTATCCCAATCCCACTGCTTGAGCTCGTATTTTTCGCTGTTATTATTCTCTTCTTTGCCAGGGAAGGGCTCGAAGTCCATCAATTCATAGGCTGGGCCGTAGATGCCCATATTTGAGGACAGGGTCGCAGCGAGGACATAGCGCCCGAGATATGCCGCGCGGCTGTTGACCTGTAGATCTGCATGGAGAATGTCAGGAGTATTGGGCCAGAAGTTTGGCCAGAAGTAGTCCTTGGTCTCTGACTGCGTGAGCTCAGTCAGGTATTCGCGCATTTCAGAGGGCGAGTTACGCCAAGTGAAATAGGTGTAGCCATGCGTGAAGCCGGCCTTGGCTAAGTTGTATTTACGCTTGGGGCGAGTAAAGGCTTCGGCAAGGAAGATCACTTCTGGGTGTGTGGTCTTGATCTCTAAAATGCACCAGTTCCAAAATGCGAAGGACTTGGTGTGCGGGTTGTCGACGCGGAAGACTTTAACGCCCGCGTTGATCCAGTATTCGAAAACGGATTTCAGCTCTAGCCATAGGTTTTGCCAATCGTCGGTCTCGAAGTGGATTGGCAGAATGTCTTGATACTTCTTGGGCGGGTTCTCTGCATATTGACAGGTGCCGTCAGGGCGCCACTTAAACCATTGCGGGTGCTCTTTGACCCAGGGGTGATCGGGCGAGCATTGGAATGCGATGTCTAGCGCGACTTCGATTTCGTGCTTTGCCGCTGCACCGATGAAGGATTTAAAATCGGTAAGTGTGCCGAGTTCGGGTAGGATATCTGTATGCCCACCGGTATCCGCGCCGACGGCCCAAGGGCTGCCGACGTCGGTTTCGGATGGGGTGAGGGTGTTATTTTTACCCTTACGAAAGGCATGGCCGATCGGGTGAATCGGCGGGAAGTATACGATATTGAAGCCCATGCGCCGAATCTCTGAAAGCCGACCTTTCGCATCTTCGAAGGTGCCGTGGGTCTGGGTGTCAGGGCCACAAGAGCGCGGGAAGAACTCATACCAGGTGCTGAAGGCTGCGAGCTCGCGCTCAACCATCAGCAGGTGGATCGGTGTTTGGCTATTGAGTTTAGGATCCAAGCAGTCTGCGACGAGTTTGCTTAACTCTTCGCTGTGCGCGGCATCAATACGCTCACGTAATTTACTCTTTGAGTCTTTGAGTGTGTTACCGAAATTTTCGAGGCGGGCTTTTGCGTCGCCCTTGGCGCGCAGCGCAGCTTCGAGTACAATCTCGCCGCCGATCGCTAGCTCAACATCGGCGGGTTGGCCGTCTTCCAGCTTACGGGCAAAGCTGTGGCGCCATGACCCGAAGTGGTCGACGGCAGACATTACACAATATTCATAGAGTCCGATTTCCGATGGTTGTAGGCTGTAGATCCACTCGTCGTTGCCTGCATCTTGCATCGCATGCTTGATCCATTTTTTCGCACCTTTAAGGCGATGGCAGAAGTCGACGGTGATGAGATCGTGACTATCGGTGAAGGCATGCACGCGAAACTCTTGCGCATCACCGAGGACACGCTTAAGCGGGTAGCGTTCCGCTTCCAAGGCGGGTGAGAGCGAGTCGACTATGACGCGGTTGCGACCGTTGTATTGTTTAAGCGAATTCATGGGATTCGGTTTGGGTCAGTTGAAATTTCAGAGTGACTTCTGTTCAATCAGGGATTGATAGAGCGCTTGCGTCTGCTTGGCGATGGAGGCCCAGCTAAAGTGCTCAATGGCTCGTTGACGACCAGCTTTACCGAATGCATCTCGGCGCTCAGGATTTTCCATTAAGCGATTCACTTGATGGGCTAAATCCTTAGCAAAGGCTTCTGGGTTGAGTGGCGAGAATGGGCTCTCGTGACTTTGCGCGAGCGGCACGAGGTAGCCGGTTTCATCGTGTACAACGACTTCAGGGATACCGCCCACTGCAGAACCTACGACTGCAGTTTCGCAGGCCATCGCCTCTAAGTTAATGATACCGAATGGCTCATAAACGGAGGGGCAGCAAAAGACGGCCGCACCGGAGTAGAGCTTGATCACCGTGGGCTTGTCGACCATTTCGTCGATCCAGAAGATGCCCTCGCGCTGTTGCTTGGCAGCTTCGACGGCGACGCGCATTTCCTCGGCGATCTCAGGTGTGTCTGGTGCACCTGCACAAAGCACGATTTGATAGCCTGGGTGCATGTGCTTGATTGCTTCGACGAGATGAATGATGCCTTTTTGACGAGTGATGCGGCCGACGAAAAGTACGTAGGGCTGCTCTTTATCGATGCCGAAGCGGTCAAGTGCTTCAGTGGCATCTTGCTTGTAATATTCGTCAGGGTCGATGCCGTTGTAAATGATGTGGAGCTTCGATGGGTCGACGTTGAAGTGTTGCATGACGTCGGATTTAGTCCCTTCGGAGACGCATACTACCGCATCAGCCATTTCGATCGCGGTTTTTTCGATCCAACTGCTACAGTCATAGCCGCCGCCGAGTTGCTCGCGCTTCCATGGACGGAGAGGTTCGAGTGAATGCGCAGTCAAAACCAGCGGTATTCCGTAATTGAGCTTGCAGAGAATGCCTGCCATGTGGGTATACCAAGTGTGGCAATGGACGATGTCGGCATCGGTGCCCGCGGTATTAAAATCGAGTCCTTGCTGGAGGCAGCTAAAGACGCCTTTGAGTTTATCGGGGCAGGTATAGGCGCTCTGGTCGGCTTGGAACCCGGTGGCGGTTAGGTTAGTTAGGGTAACTGTTTGATCGCCGAAGCAGCGCACGTCGACCTCGACTAACTTGGCAAGTTCGCGAGTTAGGTAGTCGACGTGAACACCTGCGCCACCATAAATATTTGGTGGAAACTCATTCGTAAATACAAGGGACTTCATATGAAGCAGAATGAATGGTCGCTATTGGAGTGTTGGGCAATGCTAATAAATGAGGTAAACTCCTTGTGGCCTACGCGTTCCGATGATTCGGCGCAGCGAGACCCTATCTTTTTGGTTCATCGTCATTTACCGGGGAGATACTATTCTGAGCCTAATGGGGCGGCTATTCTGTTGGGGAGGGTCGACCTCCGTGTCGGCCACGGGCACTTGAAAATCACATAATAATCCAAGAGGTTCCAAAAGCGGAGGATCCTGTCAGACGCTCCCGCATCGGCAGCGGACCCAGATTATGCATTAAGCTGGGGATGTGCGGTGGTCTCTCACAAAGCGCGCTAAGCTCGCTAAGTTATAGGAGCTTAACGGTTACGTTTTGCAGAAAATCTCGTCCGATTATAAATGGGAGACTTTTTTGAGTATTTCCCCGATCACGGATCTTGGTCTTTGTGAGCTCAGTGAACTTTGTGAGAAATTGATTCTGTCATCAGTATGGGCAGTTCTATTGCATAAAGCCGGGGGCGTGTTCACTCCGCGCCCCTGCGGGAAAATAGCAAGTCGTATTGGATTTTTTTGAGATTGGCTGGAGTGTCATTGTGCGCAGCGGATTGTTCGGCAAGCTCACAGAGCAAACAGAATTATCTCGCGCAGAGGCGCGGAGGCGCAGGGCTTTTTGCAATATGTCAGTATTGGTTCATCGACATTTGCGGGGGAAATCTGTCGGGAGGTCGTCCCTCCCAAGAGCAACAAGTAAATCCACCGCTCCCAATATAGATCAATGCCTCCCCGCTAATCGACGATGAACCTTAGTTTTTGCGAGTGTTGGCTTTTCTTGTTTTAACCTTAACTCAAGCAGGTGATTGGACGGGCTGACTATACCGACCTAATTCAAGGCCTTGTCGCGAAGCCATATAGCTCTATTTTGAGTGAGCGCGCCTTTTCAATGATACATTGTTTGTCTATAATTAAAACACTGCCGCTTTCGAGAGCTGCAGAGCGAATTCCTGATTCATGCATAACATCGAGTGTGCGCTCGCCAAATACTGGGACGTCGAATCGATAGTCTTGAGTGCGTTTGACAGTTTTGACGAAAATAAGGTCTTCTGTCTTGAATGTACCAGCTCTTTGCAGCATCGGGTCGGTGCCCTCGTAAGCTTCCACCGCGAGTACTGTACCCCGGCGCACAACAACGCCTTGGCCTACGTCGAGGTCAGCCATGCCTTTTGCAATACGTATGCCATGTTCAATATCAGAAGGCGCCGCTTGCAATTTCCCATGGGTCATTAAGCCTTCGGTAGCGAGTTGATCATCAAGAAAAGAGCGAGCATCCAGCATAGAAATGCCAATGCTTTCAATCTCGCTGGTAATCGCACCGAATATGGTTTCGGCATTTTTAATTGCCAGACTATTTAGAATTTTGAGTGCTTTGACGTCCGGATGTAAGCCGTGAAAGAGACGCCGTGGCGTGATTTGACCCGCCATTAAAGCATGACTACAATTTAGTTTTTTAAGTGATTTGAGTAATTTCCCAAGTTGCCCAACTTTAATTTGAATGTGTTCGTCCTCAGGGATTGAATCGATCAGCGATTGCTCGGTTTCACCGGCAAAGGAGACGACACGCAGGGGGATCCCGGCAGCGCGCATTCGCTCGGCTGTGAGAATCGGGTAGCGACCTTTGCCAGCAATGAGGCCTACAGGGCGCTGATCAAAGGAATCGGATAAGAATTTCGACAAGGGGTGGCTCATGGTGTTGGCTTAATCGCTGAACACATAGGGGCGCTCGGTTGATTGATTAAAGTAGGTTGGCGAAGTGATGAGGGTCGGGCATAATAGCTTACCATCGTAACTGGCTTCGAAGAAGACGCGTTGACTCGCATGCTCGGTAGCTTTGGCAAAACGTTCCAGTGCCTTAGGTAGAGTATTCAGTATGCTGACTGTGGAGACTTTACCTAACTTGGCGTCTTGCGGGCTAATACGAATACTTTGTGGTTTGACAATGAACTCACGGTTTTCGCCGTCAGGGTAGTAATAAGTAATGGTACCTTCGCAGGCAGTGATATGTGCGCCCAAACTGTCACTTTGGACGATACAAGTTGCTGAGTGTATGCGAAGCTCTCCGGTGGGCAAGTAGATCCGAGCCTGTGAAAGTGGAGAAAGTTCGTTACTAGCAATAGCGATACTTCCAGAAGTGATCCGTATTGAAAGAATAGATACGGATGGCTCATGGGAGATCCGTTCTCTTGTTGGCGGAAATGGTCGTTGCAGGTAGGTTTCAAATATTATTTCGGAATTCTCACTGATACCGATTCCCATGCCGTTCGAGAGCGCGAAATAGAGGTGTGCCTTCTTTCCGGTTTTTATGGTTGTAGCATTGAGCGTGAGTTCGTCGTGCAATTTGAGGTGGATACGTTGTTCATCTGCGGTTTCTATTTGAATACTTCCGCGTATGCTGGTGGCGATTGCAATGCCCTCGATCATTTCGTCCGCATGAGATGACAGTCCTCCTACAAGAAAGCTACCCGCTGCAGCGACGCAACGGAGTAGATTTTGTAAGGCTGTGGAGTGCATCAGCATCAAATTGCTACGATGTTTACGATTTTACCTGGCACGTAGATTTCACGCTTGATGGTTTTACCATCAACATGAGCAGTGACGCGTTCGTGGTTTTTGGCAGCAGTGATTGCGTCGCCTTTGGAGACATTGGCAGGCAGCAGTGCATCGCCACGGTATTTGCCGTTCACTTGGAAAATGACTTTGATCGTGTCTTCAACGAGCTTACTTTTATCACACTCAGGCCAGCCAGCTTCAGCGATGCTGCAGGTGTGCCCCATCAATTGCCATAGTTCTTCTGCTATGTGAGGTGCGAGCGGTGCGAGAAGTTTGATGAAGGATTCGACGGCTTCTAGTGTGAGTGCGTCGGCCTTGCCGAGTTGGTTCACACAAATCATCATTTGCGAAATTGCGGTATTAAACCCAAGCGCCTCGTAATCTTCAGTGACCTTCTTGATGGTGGCGTGTAAGATACGGTCGCTTTCAGTGTCGAGTTGGTCGGTCGTACTGATCTTGGGATTTATGCTGCCATCTTCGGCCACGACCAGGCGCCATGACTTGCGTAAAAAGCGTGCGATTCCTTCTATGCCTTTAGTATTCCAAGGCTTCATCGCTTCGAGTGGTCCAAGAAACATCAAGTAGAGGCGCAGTGCATCTGCACCATAGTCCTTAATGATCGTTTCGGGATTAACCACGTTGCCGCGACTTTTGGACATTTTTTCGCCGTCTTCACCGAGGATGATGCCTTGGTGGAAGAGCTTCTTAAATGGCTCGGGATCACTCAGCACGCCTAGGTCGTAAAGCACATGATGCCAGAAGCGTGCGTAGAGCAGGTGGAGTACCGCATGCTCTGCGCCACCGATGTAAAGATCTGGATAGCCCCAGTATTTTTCCTTTTCGGTATCGATCAAGGCAGTGTCATTATTCGGGTCGACGTAGCGCAGGTAATACCAGCAAGAGCCGGCCCATTGAGGCATGGTGTTGGTCTCTCGGGAGGCATTGATCCAACCTTCGATTGGTTCGCTGGAGGTGGCGCCAGTTGCTGGATCGAGATAAATGTGCAGCCATGCGTCAGCTTTGGAGAGAGGACTCTGGCCATCGGGCGAGGGGGTGTAGCTCTCGACTTCAGGAAGTGCGAGTGGTAGTTCGGACTCTGTCAGTGCGACTGCGAAACGTAGCTCACCGTCGATTTGGCAGCTTACGGGGCGTTCCATTGATTTAAGCGTATTATTGACTTTTGCGTAGTCGGCTTCACTGACCCAAGCGATCGGGAAGGGTTCGCCCCAGTAGCGCTGACGGGAAAAAAGCCAATCACGCAGTTTGAAATTGATGGTGGCTGTTCCGCGCTGGTCGATTGCGAGTTCTTCAATCACCGCTTTCTTCGCAGTTTCTGAGTCTTTGCCGCTTTGTTCACCTGAGTTGATTAAGTTACCTGGGCCCGTGTAGGCTTCGAGCAGGGCGCCAGAGTTATCTTTTTTGGCAGCGCCGTTATCGTCGATTACTTGAATGATATCTAGGCTAAATTCCTTGGCGAATTCGAAGTCGCGTGTGTCGTGAGCGGGCACTGCCATAATGGCGCCTGTGCCGTAGGTCATTAGTACATAATCTGCCACCCAGATCGGGATCTCCTGACCGTTGATCGGATTAATCGCAGTGGCGCCCGTCCATACGCCGGTTTTTTCTTTGCTCAATTCGGCGCGTTCGAGATCCGATTTGCTTTTTGCTTTTTCTGCGTACCCAAATACCGCGGTGCTTTGTTGTTTACTGGTAATTTGCGAGAGTAATGGGTGCTCGGGAGAGATGACCATGTAGGTTGCACCAAAGAGCGTGTCGGGCCGCGTGGTGAAGACCGTGAGGTCGGCTGCGTGGCCGCTGATGTCGAAAGTGATTTCGGCGCCTTCGCTGCGGCCGATCCAGTTTTCCTGAAGGCGTTTGGTCGAGTCGGGCCAGTCTAGATCTTTGAGCCCCGCGATCAGTTTATCACCATATTCAGTGATCCGTAGTACCCACTGACGGATTGGGCGACGTTCGACTGGGAAATGTCCACGCTCTGAGCGAGGGCCCTCTGCAGTGTTGAGCACTTCTTCATTGGCGAGTACCGTGCCGAGGTCGGGGCAGAACCAGACGGGCTTCTCGTCGACGTAGGCGAGGCCTTTTTTGAAGAGCTGCATAAAGATCCACTGAGTCCACTTGTAGTAGCCTGGATCTGTTGTGTTGATTTCACGCGACCAGTCGTATGCGAAACCGAGCTGACTGAGTTGTGCTTTGAAATTATCGACATTGGTGGCGGTGGTTTCGCGTGGATGCTTGCCTGTCTTGATTGCGTATTGCTCGGTCGGTAGGCCGAAAGCATCCCAGCCCATAGGGTGGAGCACGTTATAGCCTTTGGCTTTCTTGTAGCGTTTGAGGGCATCGCTCGCGGTATAGCCTTCGGGGTGGCCGATATGTAGGCCAGCACCAGATGGGTATGGGAACATGTCGAGGATGTAGAACGTGGGTTTGTCCTCGAAGTCCTGAGCATGATAGGTTGCATGTTGCTTCCAGAAATCCTGCCACTTGGGCTCAATTGCGGAAAAGTCGTAGTCTGTGGTCTGTGTTGCCATTTTAGAAAAGGGCGGATTTAGAAGGTTCGTTTGCACTGCGTCAATATTGCAAAGGGCTCAGTGTGGCGACTTATAAGTAGAGTAACGAATGGATTTCCTTGATATTTCGGTGCGTTCTCGGTAACAGTTAACAATTTCTTATGTTAACCCGTGCCCCTTTCTTACTACTTATTGTTCTAATATTCACTGCTGTAAGAGTAGGTGGAGAAACGAGTGCACTAGATGCTTATGAACAGCAGGCTTCCAAGGTCTCGCAGAAACGCTTTGAACAAAAGTCATGGTCGCACAACCAGCAGTCTGATCTCATGGATAAATCGTTTCCTTTTCAAAAATGGGATTCGCATTATTCATCTTTAGGCTCGAAGCGTGCAGGTATTTCGACTTCTAATTCTAAAGAAAAAGAGCGTTTTAAGACTAAAGTTGTGGAGTTTAAGACCAAAGAGATGGACCTCTCACGCTGGGACGGGCGCATGGCCGAATTAGAGCGCCAAGCACAGATAAGCACGGACCAAACTTCCAAGCGTATCCAAGATAAGCGGCTCTACCAAGCGGTGATGCAGCAATCTGATAACTTCGCGGAGACGGGTGAGACTTTATCGTTACGCGATATTAATCGTTTTCAATTTCGCCAAAATCGTTCCGATTCGGCGGTGCCCGTACAGGAAGCTGGCATTGGCGACGATTCTTGAAGCATCTGAGACTGATTCGTGTGGGATCTTTGTATGCCTCGATCAGTGTTTGTTTATAGCAAATACAATTAGTAAAAGGCAACGATAGCCAATTTGCATTGGTTGTAGGAAGATTTGATTGTCGGTATAAAACCCTCAAAATATCTTGCTAATTAGTGGCGTGCTTGCTTCCTACGTAAGGTCATGAATTGCTTTAAAATCGTATTTTTAAATTTTAAACACACTGCAGTGGTTGCTAGTTTGTTGTTGTTTGCAGTGAGCTGGGTCAATGCTGGTGGTGCTTCGCATGCTGGGGCAGCCGAATTCCCTCTTTCAGAAGCGAGCTACATTGCGATGGAAGAAGCGCAGGAGGCTGAGACAGGAAAAGCGCTAGGACTGATCGAGCGTTTGAAGTTACGTGCGGCGGCCGAGCCATTTAATCTTGTGGCAACGATTATCTTTATATTGGCAGTCGGCCATACTTTCCTTGCGACTACATTTAATAAGCTCGCTCATAAATCTGAGGTGGAGCATCGCGCAGCGATTAGTTCGCATAACAAAATGTATGTGGAGGGTAGAGAGCCTGTGAGCTTTAAGGCTACGATGTATCACTTTCTTGGGGAGATCGAAGCAATCTTCGGTATCTGGTTGATTCCACTATTACTAACTTTAGTATTTTTAAAACCGGAGGGTTTTCAGGTAGCCGCCAGCTATGTCGATGGCCGTAATTTCACTGAGCCTATGTTCGTTGTGATTATTATGGCGATTGCGTCGAGCCGTCCTGTGATTCAATTCGCAGAGACTTGTTTACGTTCGGTCGCTTCCATTGGTAAACGTACGCCTGCGGCATGGTGGTTATCGATCTTGATCGTAGCGCCTTTGCTTGGTTCTTTTATTACTGAACCTGCGGCGATGACCATTGCGGCACTGCTCATCGGTCATCAGTTTTATCTGTTGGATCCGTCGCCGACGTTTAAGTATGCAACTTTAGGGCTATTGTTTGTGAACATTTCTGTAGGTGGCACCTTGACGCACTTCGCGGCGCCGCCTGTGCTGATGGTGGCTGGCACATGGCACTGGGATATGCCGTTTATGCTCACTCATTTCGGTTGGCGCGCAGTGCTCGGTATTTTAATGGCAACCGCAGTTTACTTTTTAATTTTTAAGAAAGAATTTAAGGCTTTATCGGCAAAACATGCCGAACTTGAAGCACAAGCCAGCGTTGAGGAAAAACCTGAGCCTGCGCCAGTCTGGGTAGTGCTCGTGCATTTGGGTTTTGTGGCGTGGACTGTTTTCACTTTACACCATCCAGCATTCTTTATCGCAGGGTTCTTATTCTTCATGGCGTTTACTATGGCAACGCACCATCATCAGTATGAGATCAGTTTAAAGTCGCCTGTGTTAGTCGGATTTTTCCTTGCGGGTTTGGTGACTCACGGTGGCCTGCAGGGTTGGTGGATCTCGCCAGTACTGAGTTCACTTGCGGAGGTACCACTCTTTATTGGAGCCACTGTGTTGACTGCGTTTAATGATAATGCAGCGATTACTTTTCTCGCAGCTCAGGTGCCTGCTTTTAGCCCAGATCAGCTTGTAAATGGTGAATTAGTCTCTAAAGCGGGCGATGCGCTGGCACATGCCAAAGGGCTTGAATATGCGGTGGTCGCTGGTGCAGTTACTGGTGGAGGCCTGACAGTGATTGCGAATGCACCAAATCCAGCAGGTCAAAGTATTTTGAGTAAATACTTCCGCGATGGTGTTTCACCATTCAAGTTACTCCTAGGCGCGTTGTTCCCGACGCTGGTGATGGCATTTGTCTTTATTGTGCTGCCTCATTAACGCAGGCGCTAAAACGATCTTTATGGCAAATAGGCGCTTCGGTTTTTGCGGAGCGCCTATTTCTAGGTCGCACATGGGATCTTTACATGCGTTCGAGTGGCTGGATGCCGAGTAGTTCCAAGCCGGTCTGCAGCACGGTTCGAGTGCGCGCACAAAGGAGCAGGCGACGGGCTTTGATAGCGTCATCGTCGACCAGGACTTTATCCGCAGCGTTGAAGCTACTATAGGCACTGGCTAGCTCATACAGGTATGTGCAGAGGAAGTGCGGGCGCAGGTCGTTAAGCGTAAGCTCTAATGCGCTAACGAAGCCCATAAGCTTACGAGCGAGTGCGATTTCGGTCTCGGTCTCTAGTGGAGAAGCACCTTCGATTGGTGCTTCGGGATCGATACTAACTTTACGGAAGATGCTGTTAATACGTGCAACTGCATAGAGCAAATAAGGAGCAGTGTTACCCTCGAAGCTAAGTAAGCGATCCCAGCTGAAAACGTAGTCTTGTGTCCGGTTGCTGGAAAGGTCGGCGTATTTCATCGCCCCAATGCCAACAGACTCCGCAATTTCGCGGCGCTCGGCTTCGTCGAGTTCTGGGTTCTTCTCGGTGACCACATCGAAAGCGCGGCTGCGGGCTTCGTCCAGAAGCTCCTGTAATTTAATCGATTCGCCGGACTTGGTTTTGAACGGTTTCTTATCCGAGCCAAGAATAGTGCCCCAGAACACGTGGCTCATTACAGGGAGTGCATAGCCCTTTGCTTTAAACCATTTTTCTGTGGTGAGAAACAGTTGTTGAAAGTGATCCTGCTGACGAGCGTCAGTGAGATAGATGATCTCGTCGGCCTTAAATTCTTCGAGCCGGTAGAGCACGGTTGCCAAGTCAGTGGAGGCGTAGTTACTGGCACCGTCGTTTTTGCGAATGTTGAACGGGTAGGGGCGCTCATTGTCTCGAGCGAATTTTTTAACCTCGTCGTGCCAGACAACCAAAGCGCCATCGCTTTCTTCGGCGAGGCCGATCTGGGTGAGTTCATCGTAGACGCGTTGTACTTTATCGCGGTAGAAGGATTCGCCGAGGGTGATGTCAACTTCGACGCCCATTTGCACGAACAGTTTTTCAAAGGCGATTTTTGAAATTTCGACGATTTGCTCCCAGATTGCTGTATTTACTTGGTCGCCCTGCTGAAGAAGCACAAGTTCGTTGCGAGAGATAGTGCGCAATTCAGGCTGCTCGAGTTCGAGCGCGCTGCCGTCTTTGTAGAGTTGGTCGAGTGTAATGAGGGCATCATCACCGAGTGCAGACAGGTCGATGGCGTCACGCTTGATTTTCATGATCAGTGTGCCGAAATTAGTGCCCCAATCGCCAATGTGATTATCACGCACCATGTCCGCACCACAGAAATCGAGTAAGCGGGCAATCGCCTGACCGATGACCATTGGGCGTAAATGACCTATGTGTGCCTGCTTGGCAGTATTCGCACTGGGGTAATCGATGATTACCTTGTGGCCATCTCTGAGCGCTTTGGCGCCACTTTGGTAATCATCCTTAGTGGAGTATGCGAGTTGCCATTGCCAAAGAAATGCAGGTGTGAGAGTGAAATTAATAAATCCAGGGCCAGCGATGTCGAGTGTGACTAATTTCGGATCGAATGCATCTGAGGCTTCTGCCGCTGCGATGAGGCGCGCAGCCAGCTCACGGGGATTGACTTGATTACGCTTGGCAAAAGCGAGCACACCATTTGCCTGATAGTCGCCAAACCGAGGGTCTGCAGGGCGGACGCCAGGTATGAACTCAGGGCCGAAGCCGTCGGTCTGAGCTGCGATTGTTGAGAGCGCACTTTCGATTGCATTAGATGGATTGAACCAAATTTCCATGAGGGCAGAGCAAAATCCTCAGGGCTCGGGGTCAAGCTCAGCTTTTGGGAACTTCTCTCCTAATCTCAGTTCTAATTCGTATTGGCATTTGTTCTATTTGGACAAGTTGGTTATTAAAGCTCGACAAGCTACCTTGTAATCGTCTAATACATAAATGTTTATGCCTTCTCGTTGGGCAAATGCATGGGTACATACTAATACTTAATTAATGAGAAAGAAAATCATCAGCGCTCGTAAGTTCATCAAGCCTTCTTTCAGCTATTTAGTTGAAAAGAAGCGTGACGGTGGCGAATTCTCCGATGAGGAGATCCGCTACATCGTCGATTCCATTCTGGATGATGATCTTCCTGAATTCCAACAGTCTGCTCTTGCAATGGCTGTCTTCTTCCAAGGCATGTCGGCACAAGAGACTGCTACGTTTGCGGAAGAGATGATGCTTTCCGGGGAAGTCATTGACCTGACAGGTATTTCACGCCCGAAGATCGATAAATACTCAACGGGTGGGGTCGGTGACAAGACGACATTGGTGCTTGGACCACTCGCCGCAGCTTGTGGTGTAGTGATGCCAACGATGAATGGCGTCGATGAAGAGCACGTGATCAGTAATTTGGATAAGTTATCCTCGATCCCAAAATTTAATCCAATCTTAGATCTCGATGGTTTTAAGGCCCAGTTGAAAAAAGTCGGGTGCACTTTTATCAAGCAGGATCCGGAAATTGCACCGGTGGATGCTAAATTCTACAACCTGCGCCAACAGACTGGTACCATCCCAAGTTTGCCACTGATTACAGGTTCGGTACTTAGCCGTAAGTTAGCGGAAGGTGCAGAAGGTCTTGTGATCGATGTGAAGTGGGGTAACGGTTCATTCATTAAAGACGTTGAGCAAGCCAAACAGTTGGCACGCTCAATTACCCGTGTTGGCCGCTCGATGAAGCGTCGCTGTGTGGCGCTGGTAACCGACATGAATCAACCGCTGGGAGACACTGTTGGTACTGCGCTGGAAATTAAAGAAGCGATTCAGCTCTTAAAAGGTGAGGGTCCAGAAGATCTTCAAGAATTAGTGCTTAAGCTGGGTATGGAAATCGTGCGCCTCGCAGGTGTTGCGGGTTCAACACTTTCTGCCAAGCAGACGGTGCAGCGTCACCTCAAAGATGGTTCAGCACTGCAGAAGTTTAAGGACATGATCGAAGCTCAGGGTGGTGACACATCGGTGATCGATGATCCGGATAAGTTTCCAACAGCAAAGCACGTCCGTAAGTTGCCAGCTCCTAAGCGTGGCTATGTGCACACCATCAACGCAGGGCTCATCGCCGAAGGCGTACAGAAACTTGCGATGAAGAAGAACGGCAAATACGATCCCGCTGTCGGTGTTTCAGAAATCAAGAAGGTTGGCACGCAAGTGAAGCAAGGTGAGCCACTGATGATGATCCACTACAACGATGAAGCGAAGATGGAAGAAGCACTGGAGTATCTCAAGACTGCTTACCGCCTCGCACCAAAGCGTCCGAATCCACCGGAATTGATCGTTGAGCGCGTAGCCTAAACAAGGCTGATAAGTTTTAAACGAAAGCCCCCGTTGAGACGACGGGGGCTTTTTTATGTATTCGGCGCGACTAGATTTGGAATTCTTCTGTGGGGTGCGTGCTTGTGTCATGCCCTTAGGGGTGCACGTCACCAGCAGTGTGCTGGTTAACCGCAAGGAAGCTGCCTCAAAATTACCAATACCTGACCAAATTGTTACCAATTCGGCTACATTCAGGAGCATCGTAGCCGAAGTTGTAAAACTTTGGTCCCTTACAAATACTCAAATCGTAGCCGAAAATGTAAGTTTTTGGTCGTTTCATATACAAATGTTCTAAGGCGTTTTTCTGGGACACTCTTCAAGCGGAGGATTCCACTTTCAGTTGCTACTTTTGTATATCAATGGCATCCGATTTTACAGGCACAAAAAAAGAGGAAGGCCCGTTCGGAACCTTCCTCTTTGTAGTTAAAGACTCGATACGGCTGTTACCAGCTGTAGTTGGCCGTTACACCGAACTGCTGTGGATCGGCCGGGGTTTCGTAGCGACGTTGGACGGGCGCATAACCGTCGTCCGGATGGAAGTTGTTGAAGTAGAACAGGCGCTTTTCATGGGACTCATCGAATAGGTTTTTCGCCCAGATTGTCAGTGTCCAACCTTCATAGCGGTATCCGATGGCTGCGTTGACGGTTGCAAATGCACTGCGTTTTTCGGAGTGGCTATTCGATTCAAAGTATTCATCGCGTCCGGTTA
>JAURBE010000070.1 GCA_030829145.1 Verrucomicrobiota bacterium
CAAAACGTAACCGTTAAGCTACTATCCCTTTGTGAGCTTAGCGTGCTTTGTGAGAGACCCCTGCACATCCCCAGCTTAATGCATAATCTGGGGCCGCGGCCGATGCGTGAGAGTCTGACAGGATTATCAGCTCTTGGAGACTCCTAGATTTTCATGTAGTTTCTAAAGTCCCCGTGGTCGACACGGAGGTCGACCCTCCCCAACAGAATAGCCGCCCCATTAGGTTCAGAATAGTATCTCCCCGGTAATTGACTAAGAACCTTGTGAGACATTGATTTTGTCATCAGTATGGGCAGTTCTATTGCAAAAAGTCGGTTAATTTGAGTCTATATGTTGTTATTTTCGGTTGAAATATTGCGTGCAGTGGTTGCACAACAATTGTACTGCGTACAACGGCTCACAAGCACGATATGTGATGCGATAACCCAGTTGGCGACTGTGGTTTGGTCACGACTAGTTTATATCATGATGGTCTATTTTACCCTGCCCAATGCCTTCTCCACATCGGCGCCGCTGGGTTCCTGGAAGGCGCTGAGTTGGAACTCGGGTAGAATTGAAAGCAGGTGATCAAAAATGTCTCCTTGAATATCTTCGTAGTTGGCCCACGCGATATCGTTAGCGAACGCATAGAGCTCGATCGGCAGGCCTTTTTCGTTTGGCGCGAGTTGGCGTACCAGCAGCGTCATGCCGCTCGTATGGATTTTCGGGTGGTTGCGTAAGTAGGCTACGCAATAAGCGCGGAAGGTGCCAACATTGGTGAGACGGCGGCCATTGATGAGTTCAGAGAGATCGTCCCCGACGTCATCATTGTGCTGTTGTATGTCGCTCAGCTTTTGCTCTAAGTAGGGGCCTAAGATGCGTATGCCTTTGAAGCGATTGAGTAGTGATTCATCGGCAAATTGAATAGTGCGTAGATCGATGTTGAGTGAGCGCTTGATGCGGCGTCCACCGGATTCGCTCATGCCGCGCCAGTTCTTGAAAGAGTCAGAGATCAGTGAGTAGGTTGGAATCGTGGTGATTGTCTTGTCCCAGTTCTGCACTTTGACAGTTGTTAGAGACACATCGATTACGTCTCCATCTGCTCCGCGGCAGGGCATTTCGATCCAGTCGCCGACCATGACCATGTTGTTCACCGAGAGTTGAAAGCCTGCGACGAGGCCGAGGATTGCATCCTTAAAAATGAGGAGTAGGATGGCGGTGACGGCACCGAGCCCAGAGAAGAATACGAGTGGTGATTTACCTAACACCGCGGACAGTATAAAGATGCAACCCACTAGGTTGATCACCAGCTTCGCGGCCTGAATGAAGCTCTTTGCTGGAAAGCGCTTACCGACAGGTAGTTGGTCCCAAATCGAGCGGGCGAAGTTCAGCACGCCATCGATAATGAAGAGGGCGATGATGATGAGGTAGGTATTAACCGCAACTTGACAGATCGTGATGATTTGCTCGTGTCCATGGAAGAGTGAGGGTGCAAAGACTTGGATAATCGCCGCAGGAACAATATGTGAAAAACGAATGAGGACACGGTGTTCGGCGAGTTTGTCGTCCCATTGTGCACCTGATTTATTAATCAGCGGGTGAATGATTGAGGCAATGAAGCGCTTGGTTGCGCAGTTCGCGAACCATGCAAGTAAGGCCAAGCAGAGTACTGCGAGGCCGAGCCCGAGGGGTTGGGCAATTGCTTCACTTAGTTTAAATTGTAGGAGCCAAGAGGAGATATTTTCTGCAGTCACAGCAAGTATCACTGACTAATTTGTCCAACTATTACAATGATAGAGAGAAATCGTGACTACAGTTTTATTTAATTTATTTAGGGTACTTTATTTCAAGTAATACGTAATGTAGCCTAAATATCTTATTTTAGACACAATTCATCAGTTAGTAGGGTTAAATTGGCGCACGAAATGAGGTAAATATAAACACTATTAATAGTGTTTATCCCCTCTCAAAAATACGCTATATTTGCTTAGAGATTGGCTTGCCTGAGTGACGATCTGGTGTTTTCTCCTCAGTTCAATGCGCATTTTAATTCTACTCAGCTGCTTTTTTCTTTCATCATTGCTCGGTACTTTTGCAGAGACTAGCAATGCATTGGCAGTGCAACGTATTCTTGAGCGTTATACAGAAAGCTTGGGTGGGCCGCGTATGGTTGAAGCTCTGTCGTCCTTAAGTATCGAAGGAGTTCAGACGCAAGGGGGACAGCGTTATGATTTTTTGATACGTAAAAAGCGTCCCCATGCGATCCGTTATCACATTAGCCTAGGAGATAATTCGATTATTTGTGGTCGTAACAAGGGTGCGGGGTGGCAGCGCACTAAGGTTAATGATTTAGTCTCGATTGAAGACTTATCGGCAGATCAGTCTGAGTTGCTCGCAGCAGAATCTCAGTTTGATAGTCCATTATTTCGTCACCTGGAGAAGCCCTGGAACTCGATTTCGTTGTTGGGCAATGAACAATTGGGAGAGACGCATGTAACCGTTTTGGAGGTTAGGCAATTTAGTGAGCCTTTTAGGCGCTATTATTTAAATTCAAGGAGTGGGGTAATTGTTAAGCGCGTGCAAATTCACTCAGATGGATCAGATGGCGTAGAGACATCGTATCGTGATTATCGCGAGGTATACGGCTATCAGTTTGCCTATGAGATAGAGAATCGTATTGGGGACCAGCTGCTTTCACTGGTTGAGATTGACACGATCAAGGTGAACCCCGGGTTGTTAAACTTTTATTTTGAGAGACCGTTAAACTAGCAGTCAGCTTGGTGTTGGTCTACGAGGCTTGGTGACGTTCCTGAGGTAAAGTAGTTACGAAGCAGATTAGTTGTTGCCGATCTGTTTGTCGTCGAGCTTACCTTTTAGTTTTAGATCGAGTTTGAGTCTTTGTATTTCGGCTCGCAGAAAGCGCTCAAACTTTTCATAGCGCGCCAATATTTCGCGGGTTTCGAGGAGCTCTTGCTTAAGTGTGGCAGACGAGCACAAGGTGTAGATCGCGAGATCGAGGGCCTCTTCGGGTTCGTTGATATGACTTAAAAAGTTGAGCACTTCTTGCGGAATTCCGGCACCTAGGCGGCGCTGGGTTTGGATTAAGTTAAGCAGTCGGTCCTTAATCGTTGCAATCTTGTCCTCGGTTCCACCTTGCTCACTGAGAATTTGGTGAATGAACGCTTTGCGGTACGGTTCTTCGGCTAGAATGGATTCGAACTCAATGCGGGCGAGCCCCTGTAGTACGAGATTAGAGCTGCCATCCGAGTTCTGTTTGCAGGCGCGCACCACGCCGATGCCAGCGATCGCATACGACGTTTCCGCATCTGCCGCTGCTTTGCTTCGCTCATCCAGAGTCGCGATTGCGAAGATGCGGTCGCTGTTGAGAACGTCGCTGAGCATTTGTTTATAACGATTCTCGAAAATGAAGAGTGGCATCATCGCTTGCGGAAACAGCACAGCGTTGCTCAAAGTCATGACAGGTACGGCGGCGGGAATTTCGATATCGTGAGTCATGATCGGCAATTGGATGTGCTTTTGCGGTTCTGGTCTAGTGCCACTCATCTGGATGCAGTCTGGATGGATCCGGGTCGTGTGCTTCGGCGTAGTAGACGGCCATTCGGAAGTAGCGAATACGATCTTCAGGAATCGAATTGTTCTTGCTGGTTGCTTCTTCAAACAGCACCTCAGGCGCACGGCCTTGAAGTTCGTATATTTCTCGGATGCCGATATCAATGAAGTTACGCGCAACCTCGACAGTCATGCGTGGAATACGCATCAACGTAGAGTTGAGAGCCTCATAATCGACTTTTTTCTTTTTCTTTACCGGAAGCATTGAGTGTAGTTGAAGCTACATTCTGATGAAATGCAATCTGTTCGGAGACGTTGAATGATATTTGTGACACAACGGTGGGACAGCACTGCTTGGGTGTGACACAAACTGTGACAGCATGGCTCTTAGTTGTGGTACTAATGCCCTTGGAATTTCCCACTAATATATAAAAGTAGTTAATATACAGCAACTTATATTTTATTTATGCGTATGGCATCGCATTTGCTATCACATTGGCATGGGTAAAATAATTGGAATCGACTTAGGTACAACAAACTCCTGCATGTCCGTAATGGAAGGTGGCGAATCTGTTGTCATACCAAATTCGGAGGGTGCACGCACTACTCCTTCTGTTGTGGCTTTCGCCAAAGATGGTGAACGTCTGGTTGGCCAGGCGGCAAAACGCCAGGCTGTGACTAATCCTAGTAATACGATCTTCTCTGCGAAGCGTTTCATCGGGCGTAAGTTCACTGAAGTACAAGAGGAGGCAAAAAGTCTCCCTTACGAAATTGTTGAAGGTAAGAATGGCGACGCTTACATTGGCTGTGAAGTCAAGGGCAAGCAAGAGCAGTTCGCACCAGAGCAAATCTCAGCGATGATTTTGCAGAAGCTCAAAGCAGACGCCGAAGCATACCTTGGTGAAACTGTGACTGAAGCAGTTATCACTGTACCTGCTTACTTTAACGATGCGCAGCGACAAGCAACCAAAGATGCCGGCCAAATCGCTGGTTTGGATGTGAAGCGTATCATCAACGAACCGACTGCCGCAGCACTCGCCTACGGTCTCGATAAGGGCCAAGACGAAGTGATCGCTGTATATGACCTTGGCGGTGGTACGTTTGATGTGTCGATCCTCGAAATCGGAGATGGAGTCTTTGAAGTGAAGGCAACCAATGGTGACACGCACCTCGGTGGTGATAATTGGGATAGCGCACTCATCGACTTTCTTGTCGAAGACTTTAAGAAAGAGCAGGGCATTGACTTGCGTACGGATAAGATGGCACTACAGCGCCTGAAGGAAGAAGCGGAGAAGGCTAAGATTGCATTGTCCTCGACACAGAGCACAGACATCAACCTGCCATTCATCACCGCCGATGCGAGCGGACCGAAGCACCTCAACATCGAGCTCACTCGCTCAAAACTTGAGCAGATTTGTGACGCGCTCTACCAGCGCACGGTAGCACCTTATAAAGCATGCCTGAAAGACTCAGGCCACTCGACCTCTGAAATCGGCGAGCTTGTACTTGTTGGTGGTATGACACGTGCACCGAAAGTTGTAGAGCTTGCGAAGGAACTGACTGGTAAGGCTCCACACCAAGGTGTGAATCCTGATGAAGTCGTTGCCATTGGCGCTGCGATTCAGGGCGGTGTGTTGCAAGGTGATGTGCGCGACGTACTCCTCCTCGATGTGACTCCACTTACACTTGCGATCGAAACTGCAGGCGGTGTTGCCACTGCGATGATCGAACGTAATACCACCATCCCCACCAAAAAGAGCCAAACTTTCTCCACTTATGCAGACAACCAAACTGCAGTGGATATCCAGGTCCTTCAAGGTGAGCGGCCAATGGCGAAGGATAACAAGACACTCGGTAACTTCCGTCTCGACGGTATTCCATCCGCGTCTCGTGGGGTGCCACAGATTGAAGTGACTTTCGATATTGATGCCAATGGTATCCTTAACGTCAGCGCTAAGGATCAAGGCACTGGCAAAGAACAGAACATTACGATTTCTGGTTCATCCGGCCTTGATAAGGACGAAGTCGAAAAGTTGAAGCGCGAAGCTGAAGCACATGCTACCGAAGACGAAGCGCTGAAGGCTGGTGTCGAAGCACGCAACGAGCTCGATAACATTGTCTATCAGGCGGAGAAGCAAATCACAGACCTAGGCGACAAGATCCCTGCAGACAAAAAGACTGAGCTCGAAGCTGCGATTGCAGAAGGCAAAGCCGTACTGGAGAATCAAGAAGCCGATGTTGATGCGTTGAAAGCACCGAAGGATAAGATCATGGAAATCATGCAGTCCTTCGCTGAAGAGATGTATAGTCAGCAAGCAGCAGAAGGCGCGGCAGCTGGACCAGAGGGCGCAGCACCAGGAGGTGATGCGACTTCAGAGCCAAAGCCAGCGCAAGATGCTGAGACTGTTGATGCCGACTTCGAAGTCGTCGACGAAGACAAAAAATAAATCTTTTAAAAGGAGTGAGAAGGTTGGAGGAAGAAGCTAGAATGACTTACCTATGGTGACTTCATTGTTACTGTAGGTGTTTTAAAACTAACTTCCAACTGCTGCCTTCTAGCTCCTATTAATCATTCTCCAAACAAAAATATAGAATACTATGAAAATCAAACCACTCGGTGAACGCGTTCTCTTAAAGCGCATTGAAGAAGATGAACAAGTCCGCGGCGGCATCATCATTCCTGATTCCGCAAAGGAAAAGTCTCAGGAAGCAGAAGTTGTTGCACTCGGCACTGGTAAGGCAGACGACAAGCCTTTCTACGTCAAAGTCGGCGACAAGGTTCTCCTCCCTCAATATGGTGGCACTCCAGTCAAAATTGACGGCACAGAATATATCCTTGTCGAAGAGGATAGCCTCCTTGGTGTGATTGGTTAATCGCCAATTAATATACTTAATAATAACGAATAAATAATTACAAATTATGGCTAAGCAAATTTTATTTGATGAAGCAGCACGCAAGAAGATTCTTGCTGGTGTTGAGACTCTCTCTAAAGCAGTAAAAGTAACATTGGGACCAAAGGGTCGCAATGTCCTTATCGACAAGAAGTTCGGTGCTCCAACAGTGACTAAGGACGGGGTGTCTGTTGCTAAGGAAATCGATCTTGCCGATCCTTACGAAAACATGGGTGCGCAAATGGTGCGCGAAGTGGCTTCCAAGACTGCAGACTCTGCAGGGGATGGTACGACTACAGCGACCGTACTTGCTGAGTCTGTCTATCGTGAAGGTATCAAGAATGTAGCTGCGGGTGCGAACCCCATCTATCTTAAGCGTGGCATCGATAAGGCAGTTGCCGCAGCAACTGCTGCATTTGCAAAGCAAAGCAAGCGCGTGAAGGATCGCGAAGAAATTCGCCAGGTTGCCACTGTTTCTGCGAATTGGGACTCAGAAATTGGTGACATCATCGCAGACGCGATGGACCGTGTCGGCAAGGATGGCACTATCACTGTTGAAGAAGCCAAGGGCATCGAAACATCGCTCGACGTGGTTGAAGGTATGCAGTTCGACAAGGGTTACCTCTCTCCGTACTTCTGCACCGATGCAGAAGCACAAGAAGTCAACTTTGACGACGCACATATTCTGATCCACGAGAAGAAGATCAGTAGTCTCAATGAGATCCTGCCATTGCTTCAAGTCGTCGCCAAGACTAACAAGCCATTACTCATCATTGCTGAAGACATCGAAGGCGAAGCACTTGCGGCATTGGTAGTAAATAAGCTTCGTGGCACATTGAATGTTGCAGCGGTGAAGGCACCGGGATTTGGTGATCGTCGCAAGGCAATGCTCGAAGACATTGCAGTGCTCACTGGTGGTCGTTGCATTACTGACGACCTTGGTATCAAGCTTGAGAACGTTCAAATTAGCGATCTTGGTAGTGCTAAGCGCATCACCGTTGACAAAGAAAACACCGTCATCGTTGAAGGTGCTGGTAAGAGTTCTGAAATTCAGGGTCGTGTGAAATTGATTCGTCGACAGATCGAAGAAACAACTTCCGACTATGATCGTGAGAAGCTCCAAGAGCGTCTTGCAAAGATCGCCGGTGGTGTTGCTGTGATTAACGTCGGCGCCCAGACTGAGCCAGAAATGAAAGAGAAGAAGGACCGCGTCGACGATGCGCTACACGCTACACGTGCAGCCGTTGAAGAAGGTATTCTTCCCGGTGGTGGTGTTGCATTGCTCCGCGCTGCAAAGGCAATCGAAAAGGCAGCTGCTGAACTTGAAGGCGACGAAGCACTCGGTGCGCAAATCGTTCGTCGTGCGATTGAATCGCCACTTCGCCAGTTGTGCTTAAATGCAGGTGTTGAAGGTTCGCTTGTCGTCGCTGAAGTTCTCAAATCCAAGGGTGCGAAGGGCTACAATGTTGCAACTGGTGAGTATGTTGACCTCCTTGCTGCAGGGATCGTTGATCCAGCCATGGTGACACGCACTGCATTGCAAAATGCTGGTTCGGTTGCGGGTCTGCTCCTCACGACTGAGTGCATGATCACCGACGCTCCTGAAGAAGGCGGCGCAGCTCCTGCTATGCCAGACATGGGCGGCATGGGTGGCATGGGTGGCATGGGCGGCATGATGTAAGCGGCCTCCATCCGATATGACATCCGCCATTGACTTGGCGTATATAATTCAAAGCAAAGCACCGGCTGA